>NZFX01000064.1 GCA_002689385.1 Phycisphaerae bacterium | reverse complement strand
GGCCAAGTAGGTTTAGAAAATGCAATAAAAAACTGGCGTGAGCAATCACGAACCAAGGCAGATCTTCGTGAGTATTATCCGAACAGTTCTGATTTTTACTTTGACCTTTGGTTTGAATCTGATTCAGATGGTCGGCTGAACCTTGCTGATCGTGCTCCGTTACAAATTCTCCTTGCGATGACCGACAGTCAAGAGCGAGGCATCGAAAATTTAGAATATCTTTATCCAAACGGTCCTGACTACGGTTTACGCAAACGTGACGCGCGTGCACCGCTTGGCGAATATGCAGTCCCAGACCCTGAGGGCGACTGGGCAACACTGGATACAAATTATTATCAACAGGCGCGAATTAGTGCCGCTGGACTTGCGTCGAATCTCCTAACCTACCGTGACCAAGATTCAGACTGGCGTGAACATTCCTCATTGCCGTACTTGTCTGATGGAACTGAAGCTCGGTACAACTTGCCGCTAAGTCAAGCCGTCACGCCTCCGCTTCTGGGTCGCCAAAAAAATGATAACGGTACCGATTCACCGTTTGGATATGTTCCCATCGCCGAAACCAATATCGAAGGACCAAACGAAGAAGCAGTAGAAATGCTCGGCATAGAAATGCAGCCCTTTATCTTGGAAGCATTCATTGCGCATTCGCATCAAGCCAAAGCGGGTGGGGATCCCTGGGCATGTTGTTTAGACACAGGGTTCTGCGTAGACATTTCTCAGGACACATGTGAGGGCTTGCTTGGTGGTACATACTTTGATGGGCAAATCTGCGACCCAGATGGAGACCCTGGAACAGATGACGGTCCTTGCTCTGATTTAGGCGCTTGCTGTTTCGTTGAAGGAGGTTGTTTGTTTACCTTTGAAGCAACATGCACCGAAAATGGTGGTGAGTATCTCGGTGTTGGCGTTTCATGTTCTGATACATCTTGTGTTGGTGCTTGTTGTGTTGACGGAGTCAACCAACCTGATCTATCACTCCCACTTGATGGAGAGTGTCTTGATGTTTCTGCCGCAAGTTGTGGTGACATGGGAGGCTACTTTGCGGGTGTTGACACTGCTTGTGCAACGCAAGCATGTACGCCGCTTGGATCCTGTTGCTTTGCAAGTGCGTCTTGTATGGATGTATTGAACGAAGACCAGTGTTTGTCTTTACTCGGTGTGTACAGCCCTGGTATTTTCTGTTTTGAAAACGATTGTGTTCCAGGTGCATGTTGTTTGTCGAGTGATTACGGCTCGTGTGTGGATGTTTCAGAAGCATCTTGTGAAAGCCTGCTGGGTGGAACCTACATGGGAGAAGGTACCGCTTGCGATAACAGTCCCTGCGTCCCTATTGGTTCCTGCTGTTTTGGTAGTGGAACATGTGTAGATGTTATCTCCCCCTCAGCATGCCTTGGTGATGGCGGCACCTATTTGGCTGGAACATCATGTTTCGAAACCCAAATTACTATTATCGAAGTACCAACCGATGACACATGGCTTGATGAAGCGAATCCACTTCTTTCCCATGGTGAAGATGTCACATTGCGGGCAGGGGAGAATGCAAGTTCTGCCCGTCAACATATTCTTCTTGATTTTGATATTGATCCAAATTTAAATCCTTTACTTGTCACTTCTGCAATTCTTGTCTTTGATTTTGAAGAAGCTCGTGGTGTTTCAACCGTGATCTCGCTTGCAAGATTAGACGTTCAAAATCTTGGAGTTAATGAAGATTGGGTAGATGAAACGGCAAACTGGGAAACCTACGATGGAGTTACACCATGGCCAGGAGGCGCGGGTGCATTTGGCGATGTTGATCCCGAAGAGCCGGTCTACGATTTTCTTGTAGGCAATACTGGAAATGTTAAGTTATTTATCGTTGATTTAGTCAAGGATGCAATTGAAAATCACGGCGGTCGACTTTCGCTTGTTGTGTATAAGTCATTGCCTTTTGGTAATGAAAGTCAATCAGCGTATGCAAGTCGTGAAACAATTAAAGGGTTTCAGCCACGGTTAACAATCCAGTTAGTTCAAGGACCGAATCCTTGTATTAGCTCTTGTTGCCTGAATACTAAAATCTGTGAAGAAGTATCGTTTGATACCTGCGAAGAACTTGGCGGTATTTTTGCGCAAGGTGTTTCCTGTGAGGAAAACACTTGTGTTGGTGCTTGTTGTTTTGCAACAGGTGGTTGTGAAAACATTTCACAAGATTCTTGTGAAAGTAATTTTGATGCTATCTTTTTGGGGCCAGGTTCATCTTGTGATATTGAAGGATGTGGTGATGTTGGCGCTTGTTGTCTTGAATATGTTGCTGATGAAGTTTGGCTGAACGAACTTCAGTACGATACTGTTGACCCAACAAATGAACTAGTAGAGATTGTCGTTGACAGTTCTATCAATATTGCAACAGTATCGGTGTCGTTGTATGACGGTTCAACAGGTCTCGTATACGGTACCCTGACGAGCGCAGACTTCACTGCTGGCGAAACTCAGGGCGGAATGACGGTTTATTCAGCTTTGACTGGAATTCAGGAAGGACCAGCTGGGCTTGCAATTGTTGTTGACGGTGAAGTGGTGGCAAAGCAATTCCTTAGCTATGACGGTGTTTTCATTGCAAATGATGGTCCCGCGAGTGGACAAATTTCTGTACTTATTCCGGAATCACAAATAGGTGCACCTGCGAATGCATCTATCGGGTTGACTGGCTCGGGGTCCTATTACTCAGACTTTGCCTGGAGTGCATTGATTCGCACACCAGGATTAGTAAACACCGGTCAGGTACTTCAAGAAATAGTCGAAAGCGAAGTTTGTATTGATGTTGGTGAAAGTGCGTGCACCCTTCTTGACGGCGAATTCCAAGGTCTCGATTCAAATTGTGGTTCCGTTCCTTGTGGCTCTGACTTTATTCGTGGTTCTTGTTGCTTTGGCACCGGTGAATGCGATGATATTGATTCGGCGACCTGTAACGAACTTGGTGGCGAATTCCAAGGCGACTTGGTTTCTTGCGTTGATGACCCATGCGCAACTGGTGGCTCATGTTGTCTTGAAAGTTCTTCTTGTATAGACCTTGATGAAGTTACTTGCACTAATTTAGGTGGCACGTTTAATGCTGGGCAAACATGCAGCCAGCGACCATGTATAGGTGCTTGTTGTATTGACAATCCAGATGCAGCGTGTACTGATCAGTTTAATGAAACTGAATGTTTAGCCGCAGGCGGGTCGTATTTGCAAGGAACAACATGTGGCGCTCGGCCATGTGTCGGTGCGTGCTGTATAACCAATGGTGCAGTTAATACTTGCGAAAATGTTTCTGAAAGTTCCTGCCTTGGTGTCTTTGGNGGTGTCTTCCAAGGTTTAGGAACAAATTGCTCTACGGATCCGTGCTNTTTTGGTCTTTCTGGNGCTTGTTGCTTGGCAAGCGGTAACGCTTGTACAGAACAAGCTGAATTTGTATGTCTAGCTCTAGGNGGTACATTTGAGGGCGANAACACNGTTTGCGAATTTGTCGACTGTTTCTACTTAAGTACGTATGGCGCTTGTTGTATTGAAGATGGAGTAGCGTGTGCGCAACTTTCAAGTGATGCTTGCGAGACAATTGGCGGTATCTATGCAGGTGATAACACACTCTGCGAACTCGTCGATTGTTTTCCAGACCCTCCGGATGGTGCATGTTGTATTGGGGTTGATACCTGTGCCGAGGTTGTGTCTGAATCTAATTGCGATGACTTAGGCGGCGTGTTCAATGAAGGCCTTTTCTGTGAAGATAATCCATGCAACGTACTGCTAGGTGGTGCGTGTTGTATTGGTCAAGGTATTTGTGCAGACACCAGTTCAGAAAAAGTATGTGCAACCATCGGTGGTACATATCAAGGACGTGGTACTGCTTGTGAATCAAGCCCATGCGTTGGTGCGTGCTGTCTTCCAAGTGGCACATGCGTTAACAATACGGAAGATCAATGCGTTAGTTTGTTTGGTACGTTTATGGGTAATGGTTCATCTTGCGAAACAAATCCATGTCGAGGTGCTTGTTGTCTTGGTAGTGGTAGTTGTATGGATGTGCAGATGATTGCATCGTGCGAGTACTATGGCGGTTCATTCATGGGCTTTAGTACCGTGTGTGCAACTCGCCCATGTGAAGGCGCATGCTGTTTGGAGCCACTAGGTTGTGAAGAAGTATCACCTTTATCTTGTACGCAAATGGGGGGTACGTTTACAGGTACAGGAACGCTTTGCCTTTCTGAACCTTGCGTCGAAGGCGCTTGTTGTTTAGAAAATGGCGAATGCGTTGAGACTTTTGAGTCTTCGTGTAACACCCTTGGCGGATCATTCCTCTCCGGCGATTCTTGTGATACAGATCCTTGTGAGGGGGCATGTTGTTTATGGAATGGTGGTTGCGAAATCCTTTCCAAGGCAACATGCGAAGGCTTGTGGGATCCTGACAACATCTTCAACTGGGAAGAAGATGATCCGCCAGGATTCTTCAACGGTTTTGGTACGATTTGCGACCCGAATCTTTGCGATCCATCGGGTAAATGTTGTTTACCAAGTGGTTCCTGTATTGAGATTAAAGATGTAATCAATGAACAAACTTCCCCTGATGGCTTTGTCTATTATTGTGAAGAAGTTCTCGGCGGCACCTACTATGTTGGTGAAAACTGCGGAGACACTCCTTGCGAAGGTGCATGTTGTTACGGTTCAGGTGGTTGTGAAAACCTTCCACAAGCAACTTGTCTTGCTATGTCTGGCGAGTGGCAGGGCGGCGGCGTTGAATGTGCAGATAGTCCTTGCTTAGAAGGCGCTTGTTGTTTCGATAGTGGAAGTTGTATTGAAAACACCGAATCTGTTTGTGAGAATTCATTAGGCGGAGTATGGAACGGGGCTGGAACTTTGTGTGATGTTGACGTTACGTGTACAGGGTACTTCCTTGTAACAGACGATATTACGGATTGTCCACAAGAAACTATCGCAGTTGTTCAGTTGGCGAATCCGTTTGACCGTGCGATTGATTTGAACGATTTTTCGGTTGAGCTCTTTGGCCAGGACTATAAACTAGAAGGATTGGATTTGATGTTGCCGCCTGCGACAGAAACAAATCCTTCGACACTTATTCTGTACTCTATGCCAGAAGTTTCTACGATAATTGATTCAACAGGTAGTCATGACTTCAATGCAGAATGGCGTGACTTTTTAGATATTGAAGAAGTAGATCATCCACAAGACGATCCTGGCACACCTACTATTAACGAGTCCACTATTTTTGTGGAGGTTCCAAATGCAGACTGGAGTACAGATCGGACGTATTACGACGACTTGACAGCTGGTGAACAAAACGCTGTGGCTCTTTACAAGTTTGATGGTACCCAAGGTGTAAACAGGCAACGCGTTTTGATTGACCGTATTGATCCGCCAGACTCACTTATTAGTTTAGACAAGCGCGTAGTGGAAGAGCTCGAAGATGAATGGAATTTGCTCGGCATAGACGGGTATGTGACACTGACTGATCGCGATGGAATAAAGATTGAAGCTCTTCCCGATACTTCGGCGCTTCTTGTTCAGTGGGACCGTGTTACACGTGCTTGGGGTGTTGATTCGCTCGACCCAGAAACAGGTTGGCACAATGATACGATTGATCCCTGGGAGCGAAATCCACGGTACGTATTTGCAGCACATGATTTAGTGCGAAGCCAAGAGGTTCGAGCAGTGGCAAATCCACAAGTGGATCCACCCGTCAGTGAAATTGAATACACATCTAGTTTCCACTGGACAGAGTTTAGTGACCCTGATGATAAGGACGGTGATGGTAATCCTGATACAGCAACCGATGACGATCTTTTGCCTGACTACCAAGATCCATGGTTTGTTGTTGAGTCGTGGTCACCTCGGGCAGGCGACTTCAGGCCCGGATCAACAACACCAGGGGAAGTGCAAGGTCAGTTGTATACCCAGAAGCCAACATTCTTTGACATGAACCACGCACAAGACCCACAATTCGTCATCAATGGCGGTTGGTCGTATCCTGATAAAGGTTGGTATGGTCAACGTGCGGATATAGACGGTGATGAAACAACTTCAGATACTGCAGGTTTTGAAGATGCTGATGGCGACGATATTCCTGATGAGGATCTCTTCGAGTTGTCTTTGGATTTCTCTTTGCAAATGTTACAGAAGGATAATGACTTTGAACAAGTTGGCGAGTTAATGAATGTATGGCTCTTTGGGCATATGCTTGAGGGCACGCATCCACGCACGGATTCAGATAATCCTGATGCGTATTTGGAGCTTCCGCTGAGTACACTTGATGATGTTGCAGGCACTGCAGTTGATGCAGGTACGATTACTACCTTTAGTGAATTTATGTATCCGCGTTGGGATGCAACACGTGAAGATTGGTGGGCGCCATGGGTAGCTTCACTGGTTGATGATGAAGTAGTACTCAGCGCGAATGTAAACCGGTTACGTTTTTTAGCTGAAGGTGATACACCAATGCCACTAATGATGGCAGGTCGAAATGAGTACGATGGTTTTAGTTCACAGGCATTGAATCATGCTTGGCCTCGCCTTTCTATTGCAGCTCGCGTGCTTGATTCCTTTGTCTGCGATGGTCCAGGAAGACCCGATTACACTGGCGATGGTGTTGGCGACGCACTCTACCCTACAGGTAGTTTGCAGCAGCGGCCATCAACGCATGCGTTTTATAACGCAAATGGTTATACAGGCAAGGCAACACCAGGCATTATTAATATTAATACAGCAACGCCAGAAGTTTTACGTATGTTGCCACACATGTACAAAGTTGTGCATGAAACGCAAGCAAGTGATTCTAGCAATTTAGATTCTGCTGACCGTAACCCGCGTTCGTTATTACCTGAAGCAATTGTGCAGTGGCGTGAGTCTTACAACGGCATTTCGTTGTTGTTGACGGGTTCAGGAATAACAGGCGGTCCGGACTTCCAGAACCGTTCAACAGCTATTGGTATTGATTTCAATGCGTATGGTTCGGGTCCTAAAGATACGCGTGGTTTCTCTTCGCCAGCGGAAATTGGTATGCTCCGTAGCGCAGCTCCAGTTAATAATGTGATCGAGCCATGGAATGTAGATAATCAGCACAGTGCGATTCGCGATGCGGATGCATGGCGGATTGACTTTGCTGCTCGAGATCCATTCGGCACGATTAACTACGGTGATGAAGTTGAACTTGTAGATGTAGGTGCATCAATTGGCACTGATGTTAACTTCAATACTTTCTACGGTGAAGATTCTCTCAGCGGCGATGGCGTGTCGAATGACGCTGAAGAAATGGGCTTATTGCAAGCAGGTATCTCCAACTTAATATCGACAACAAGTGACATGTTTACAGTACATATGCGAATTCGCACGTTTAAGCGAAATCCAGTGACAGGCATCTGGGATGCGACTGATTTTGATCAGATAGTTGATGATAGTCGGTATGTCATGCTTGTTGACCGGTCAAGCGTTGATGTTCCTTCAGATACACCGAAGATTCTTTATTTTGAGAAATTGCCAAACTAGATTTACTATTTTTCAATTGTTTTCCTATTCCCGTCTCGCCACGTTCATCCGCAAACTGACATTGGTGGGGCGGGTTTTTTATTGAGACTAATTCCTCAGATTGAGATTAATTCCTCAGAGACGTTTCATTGTTTTAGGTAGAATGCTTCGTTGATGGAAACACCAGCGCCACATTCAAGAATACCAGGACATATAGCTATCATTATGGATGGAAATGGTCGCTGGGCAGAGGCACAAGGTCTATCCCGGACCAATGGTCACTTCGCAGGCGCAAAAAGCGTTAAAAAAATTGTTGCGCGATGTGTAGAACTCGGCGTCAAGTACCTCACCCTTTATTCATTTTCTACGGAAAATTGGTCTCGGCCAGAATCAGAAATAAATGCTCTCATGGAGTTGCTTATGATGCAACTGGCAAGTGAAGTTCCAGAACTTGCTGAGCAGGGAATTCGGCTTGTTCACTATGGTTCGCGCGAAAACTTTTCTCATGAAGTTCTTTCAGCACTCGATAAAGCAGACGAGGTAACAGCAACAGGCAGTGTACTGACGGTTGGTTTGGCACTTGATTATTCAGGAAGAAGTGAGTTGCTCCATGCAATGAAGCGTATTCAAGAAGACGGCGTTGAAGTAACACAAGAAGCAATCGAAGCACGACTCTATACCGCTGGCGTGCCAGACCCAGACTTACTTATTCGCACAGCAGGTGAATACAGAGTCTCAAATTTTTTGCTTTGGCAAATCGCGTACAGCGAAATCTACGTCACTCAACAATGCTGGCCTGATTTTGACGCCGACTCTCTTGATCATGCAATCGCGGACTATGCAAACCGCACGAGAAAATTTGGCTCAGTAAAGTAACTGCCTATTTTAGTATCTGCGTAAAATTTATATAACAGTTTGTGAACGCTTAGGGCCAACACTAACAATTGAGATTGGAAGATCAAGGTAGTTAGAGATGAAATCTAAGTACGCTTTTGCGTTTGCAGGCAAATCACCAGGCGAAGTAATATGGTCAATTTCTTCTGGCCATCCTTGAAGCGTTTCAAAAATAGGTTTTGCAGATGCAAGTTGCCGTGCATCAGGTATAAAGCGTTCGCTTGGGGTACCGTCTTCTAACTCATATGCAACGCAAATTTTCAGTTCGTCAAAACCGCTTAAAACATCAAGCAACATACATGCGACTGAGGTCGTTCCACAAATCATTGCTGAGTATTTTACTGCAACGAGGTCTAGCCAGCCGCACCTTCGAGGTCTGCCGGTTGTTGTGCCGTACTCATTGCCTCGGTCGCGGATTTGTTCGCCGACTGCGCTGAGTTCTTCACTTGGGAAAGGACCTCCGCCAACTCGCGTTGAATAGGCCTTCATAATGCCGACGACTTTGTCGATATATTTACCAGGCAATCCGGTACCTGCGTGAATGCCAAGGGCTGAACAGTTCGAACTTGTTACATAGGGGAACGTGCCATGGTCAATATCAAGCAAGCAAGCATTTGCACCCTCAAACAGTATTGTTTTCCCATCGTTGACACAGTCGTGCAGTTCATACACAGTGTCAATAATGTGCGGCGCTAATCGTTTTCCGTAACCTGCGTATTCATCAGCAAGAGATTGTGCATCTAGCGGCGGAGCATCCACGCCAAGTGCGGTCAATTCAGCGCAACGAATGGAACATGTAACGTTTAATTTATCAAGAAGCGTTTCATGACAAAGAAGATCACCCATACGAATAGCAGTTGCACGGTGTACTTTGTCAGCGTACGCTGGGCCAATGCCGCGTTTTGTTGTACCAATTGATTGGTCGCCTTTGCCGGCAATTTGTGAAAGTTTTTGTTCAAGTGCTGCGTCATGTTCTTTGTGATATGGCATAACAACATGCGCACGGTTTGAAACGCGTAAGTTATTGCCGACTTCTATACCTCGGTCACGCAGAGTGTCGATTTCTTTAATCAGTTGCACAGGGTCAACAACAACACCGTTGCCAATGATGCACTGCTTCTCTTCATACAAAATGCCCGACGGAATCAAGTGCAAGGCATATTTCTCGTCGCCCACCACAACGGTGTGACCAGCGTTTGCTCCGCCGTTGTATCGCACGATTACATCGTGCTTGGCGGTAAGCAAATCGACAATTTTCCCTTTGCCTTCATCACCCCATTGAAGACCAACGATAGCGGTATTCTGCCCTGTATTCATGCTCAGTATTCTAGCGAGTATCAGAGACGGCGAATTACGGTTTCCTCATGATTCATCTCGACGGTGAATTCGACTGGTCCAATTTTGACAATGTCCTCATTCATAAGATCAGTAGATTCTACGATTGAATTATTGTGAAGCGTATCAGCATTAGGATCGCTATTTGTAAGGTTGGCTAGCCCATCCTTGAGTGTAATTTCGCAGTGCAACGGCGCGATGGTTGGGATGGCAATATGCAAATCACATGAGCGACGGCTACCGATAGTGGTTCTATCTTGGTTAATGTCGAAAGTTCGACTCGTGCCGTCTTCAAATTTCATGATCAACTTCAATGTCATCGTCTCCTGCGTGTAAAATATCTATCGTGACGGAAAAACTTCCAAACAACTCTACCCATTTTACCATTTTAGGTGCGCAAAATCAACCTAATGCCATGGCAGCTGAGCAGGGTTTGACAGCTGAAGCATGGATTTCTAGCGCCAAGGATGCAATTGGCGCTTATCTTCACGTGCCTTTTTGCTTTCATAAATGTCACTACTGCGACTTTTTCAGTGTTGCTGGCAAAGAAGATCAACACACATATTTTGTAGACCGACTCGTGAAAGAACTTGCAACAGTTGGGCCACACTTGTCACAATTGCAGACGATTTTTATAGGCGGCGGCACGCCGACATTGCTTGAGCCGAACCTTCTGCGCACAATGCTTGAAGCAGTCCAACGATATCTTCCAGTCGGAAATGAAATTGAATTCACTATCGAAGCAAATCCCGAAACAGTTACTGCAGAGAAAGCCGACATCATGGCCTCGTGTGGTGTGAACCGTGTTTCAATCGGCGCTCAATCATTTGATCCCGCGCTTTTAAAAGTGCTTGAGCGTTGGCATGACCCAGTAAATGTTGGGCGCGCTGTTTCCTTTGTAAAAGACGCAGGCATTTCTAATGTAAGCATTGATTTGATATATGCCATTCCTTCGCAATCCATTTCGTTGCTTCAATCAGATTTACAAAACGTAATCGCTCTTGATCCAATGCATGTTAGTTGTTACGCACTTACCTACGAACCAAACACGCCGATGTTGCAACGCCTCAAAACAGGTGAGGTGATGCGAGTTGACCACGAGCTTGAAGCAGATATGTTTGATTTAGTTACAACTGAATTAACATCGCATAGTTACGCGCAGTATGAAATTAGTAATTACGCTAAAGATGGATTTACTTGCAAGCATAATCTGATGTACTGGAAAAATAAAAATTGGTGGCCATTTGGGCCCGCCGGTGCAGGGCATGTTGCTGGGCGACGCTGGAGAAACAATCCCCGTCTTTCAGATTATTTACTCGATACTTCCTTGCCACCCGTTCAAGATGTGGAATTGTTAAGTGAAGATATTCAGGCTGGCGAAGCCTTTATGATGGGTTTACGATTACTCGAAGGTATGGAGCGGATTTGGGTGGAATCGTTGCTCCAAATGTCCCCAAACAACTGGCGCAATCCTGTGCTACACAGGAATATTGATAATGGAATGCTTGAATGGAAAAAAGACATGCTTCTATTGACGGATAAAGGGCTTCATTTTGCCGATACAGTCATCAGCGAGTTACTCATACATGATGAGAATGAGCCAAGAACACCATGAGTACCTCAGCAACATTTGGAAATTTACGCAGACGGCTCGCACCGTTTATTCGTCCTATTCTTGAGCGCTTCCCGCCAGTTCGTTTCTTCGCTGTTCGGTTGCTTAAAATAAAACAAGCAGGTAAGTTGCGCCGTTGCGGGATGGACTTTATCTTGCCAAGTGGTGACTTTGGTGTCACGCTTGAAGCGGAATCAACAGGTGAATACGAGCCAGTAACAACAAAGCTATTGGAGTCCTTATTAGAACAAGGAATGACTTTTGTCGATGTTGGTGCACACGTAGGACTGTTTACTGTTCCTTCTGCAAAGTGGGTTGGCGAAGCGGGCAGGGTTGTTGCTTTTGAGCCCCATCCGGATAATTACAAAATGCTTGTCGGAAACATTGCAAGAAATAGTTTTTCTGATGGTATTGAAGCAAATCAATCTGCTGTGTCTGATAAACATAAAACCGTGCATTTGCATATGTCTACATTTAACACTGGCGACCACCAGTTGTTTCATCAAGGTGGAAGATGCACCATTAAAGTGCCGTGCACAACTTTGGATGATTACTTTGAAGTCGGCGAAAGCGTTGACGTTATCAAAATGGATGTTCAAGGCGCAGAAGCAGCTGCATTTCGTGGCATGCGCAGGGTATTGCAAGACAATCAAAACATTAAAGTGATTTGGGAGTTGTCGCCAGCTCAATTAGAAGATGCAGGATCGAGTGCAAAAGAAGTTCTGGGATGGCTTGAAGAACTTGGGTTTTCAATGACAGTTGTTGATGATTCGACAGGGAGTATTTTAAAAGCAACTACTTCTGAAGTTTTGAAAGCGTGTCCACATGATTCGTACGTAAATATTTTGTGTGGTCGTGATGGTTGATACGTGCAAGCAGTCCTATTGGATAATTAGTTCGGCAATTCTAGTCGCGGTGGTTTTGTTTGGTTTACGTTGGTCATCTGGCGTGATGAAGCAGGGGAATGCACTAGACGAAAAATATATAACGGTTCCAATTTTTGCGATAATAAATGAAGGGTGGACTTTAAAAACTGCAATCGACTTCGAGGAAACGAAAGGTCCTGCGATGATTTGGCCGTATGCTTTCTTTGGAAAAATGCTCGGCGGCTCATTAAACGATTTGCGTTTAGTTAGTGTATGGAGTTCTATTCTTGCGCTTTTGGTGTTGTCATGGATTGCTGTTCGATCGCAAGTGCTAGGGAAGCAACTTTTTTTCATTTCTATTGGTTGGCTGTTGATTCCGTACAACCTTGTCTTTAGCGAACTTGTCATGGGAGAAGTGTCTTTTTTGTTACTCTCGTTACTTTCAGTTGCAGTCTTTCTTTGGGGAATAGAACACAGTATTGATAAAACGCGCCGTTTTCTTGCGCCATTGTTGTATTGCATTGCAATCGCACTTGCGTTGCACAGCCGGATTCATGTCGTTGCATTAGCAGGTGCAATTTGTTTTACCGCTTTTGCATTAGAGGGAAAGCGGAGTTGGCCGTGGTGGGTTGCGAGTGTTCTTGCTGGTTTGCTCCGAATTCCACTTTGGTTGCGCTGGGGAGGACTTGTTAGCCCAGAGTATCAAGCATTACATGGACTTGGATTTAGGATCGAAAGCCTTGCGTATTTGGCAGCGGCACTTGTTCCTTTCATTGGCGTGTTTGCAGTTGAAGGTTGGCGAGTCGCAAAATCAAAAGTTGGAATTGTTTGCGCATTTATTTTAGGAGTCGGTCTTGTGTTTTTCGCTACACCAGATTTAACCGTGCCAGAAGTAATCGATTATGTGAATCCTACTGAGCGATTTCAGGGAATTGTGGCAACTTTCTCATTGAAGTTTGGTTCTAATGCAACTGCCGTCCTGGCATTACTCGCTGGTATTGGTCTAGCGGGTCTTGTAGGTTTATGGCATTGCAAAGACAAAGCCAAACCTGTTGGATTGATCACATTTTGGTCACTGGCATTTGGTTGGATGCTTTACGCGCTGACACGCGGATTCGTTTTCGATCGTTTCTTGTTGACCTGGGCGTTTTTACTTCCAATCGTCTGGTACAGAGTGTTACCTAAATGGTTGCTCATTCCACAATACATAGCGCTCGCAGTTATCGCAGCAATGCTCTGCAATACTTGGCTTTGATTTAATCTACCTGCGTATATTAAACGACCCGCGGGGTTGTTTATGCGGTGGGGTCGATGATTCCACCAGAAGCTGGGGCGTTTGGTGTTGTGGGTATTTCTTGCGCGCCTGTGATTCCAGGAGCTCCGGGGCCACCGCCTTCGTTCATTTGTGCTGCGACGAGTTGGGCGATTTGAACAAATCGGTTTTGTAACTCTTGCGTTAGCTGTTTAAGTTCAGTGGATTCCTCTTCAGAAAGGTTGCCATCTGTCTTTTCAACAAGCATGTCGAGTAGGTCGATGCTGAACTTTGATCCTTCGAGGTCAACCATAACACCATTGCCTGAAGGGTCTTGGTGCATGCCGAGCCCCATAAGTGCTTGCGAAGCAAGGACGCCAAGTAATCCACGGAAATTTGGCTCAGGCATTTTTCGTTCCTCTGCTTTTTCCTCTGCTTTGTGTTCAACTTCTGTAAGCCGTTCTTTTTCAGCTTGTGCTTCAGCTTTCCAATCGCTGTCGATTTGGATTTTAGGTGTTTGTTGCTCTGGGGATGAATCTGTTGACATGGTTGGCTCCAAAAAAAGTAGGTAGAGAAAAGGTGTAATTTGTCATTATACGCCACTTCTGCTCGTACAATGTGCCGTACTTATGATGCGATGGATTGCAATTATTATGTTTCTACTGATATCGAGCTGCTCAAGTCAGTTGCAAGTGCTAATGGAAGAGTCGACTGTAATACATATCGCTGACTTTTCAAGACCTGTAGCTGCTGTTCCTTCTAATGAAGTGTTGATTCTTGTACCTGAAATTCAACAGCCAGTAGAAGAAACGGGAATTGCGGTCGTGGATGAAGAAGTAGTTGTTGCTCAAGAAGCAAGTGCTCAATTGATGCCTGAAACAGTTGGGGTTCCAATAACTGTCGAAGCGCTTGTGGGTCAAGTGAACGGCCGCCCTGTGTATGCAAACACTGTGCTTGCGCCAATTGAAGATCAACTTCGTGCGGATGCTAAAAAAATGAATCGTTCCCAGTTTACTGATGCGACACGAAGATTGCTTTACAACGAATCTGATGGCATGGGCACAACCATTCGTAGTGGTCGAATGTACGAATTGGTCATTACCGACTTGTTACTTTCTGAAGCACTGGGCAATATGACAGAAGAACAATCCTATGGTGTGTTTGCAATGCTCGGACAAATGCGCCAGAACTTAGCTTCGTCTCAGGGTGGTAGTCAGGTACAGATGCGCGAATCTATTGAAGATCAAGCAGGTATCTCAACTGAAGCCTTTCTTGGCATGCAACGTGATCAAATTTTGATTGATGCTTTGCAACGTCAAAAAATTTGGCCAAAAGTAAATGTGACATGGCGAGATATACAGCGTGAGTTCGAAAAACTTTCAAGTAATCAAGCAGTCCCAACTAGGGAAATGGATTCTGCACGCACTCAAGAGATTCTGAAAAATATGCAGATGGGCACGTCTTTGAAGGATATTGCTGCTGCTAGGGGCTCCATAACCCTTGGGAAAATTCGACTCTCTAAGGAAGACGAGCGAATTGATCAAGTTAATGATGCATTTGCCAATGAATTGCCTTTTACTGAAGTCGCGTTGATGGTGGAGGACCGTGACAACGGTGTTTGGGACTCTTTTGTTTTAGACAACGATGGGATTGCAGGGATCGGAATTGCAGATGCCTTTAAAGAAAAACTTCTTTCAGTTGAAGTCGGCGATGTTGTGCCTGCATTTGAGTTTGGGTCTGGTGTTTTTTGGATTACTGTGCTCGATATTCAAGAGCCAGTTTCGCTGTATGACAGAAGTATTCAAATTGCGCTTCGAAACATGTTGCGCTGGGTGCAGTTCAATAAAGAAAAGGGCAGATTCGTCGAGTCTCTTTGGGGAGAAGGTAGTCTTGAAGAAGTTAAGACAATGGCTGACCGTATTACGAATATCGCGGTTCGTCGGTTTCAACAGTAAGTTTTGAATGCCCCAGCAACATGATGCTCAACGAATTGGCATGCTTGGTGAACGGCACGTAAAAAAGTACCTGCAACGCAAGGGTTGGCGAATTGTTGCAAAAAACATTCGTTTTGGCAACGATGAGCTCGATATCTTATCTCTAACGCCAGATGAACAGACGCTTATGATTATTGAAGTTCGCTCAACAGCACAACGGAACAAGTTGCCAGAACGCACTGTAGGTTCGTCAAAACGCGCAGCTTTGTTGCGTATGGCAAAACTACTTCGCGGTAGAGCAAAGCAGTATGGTTGCTGTGTGCGAGTAGATTTAATCACAGTTTGTTTTCTTGAAAAAAAACCTAAAATTAAGCATTTTAAGAGCATTTTGGCAATCCAAAAATCGCGAACTTTTTCTTTAATTATATGAACTTTTAGCAAGAACTTACAAATCAACACGTTTAACAGCATCTAAAAGGAGATTTTCAATGTCATTAAAAGTATCATTACTTACGCAAACTCTTACTGTGGCGCTACTTACAACAGTTGTCCTGGCACAGCCATCGGGACGAAGAGGCGGTGGCGGTTTTTCCTCCATGATGAGTGGAGGGGGAATGACTCCTGATTACATGTTGCGAGATTTGCAAAAGTTCAATGATGCTTTCGACCTTTCTGAAGACCAGTTAATGATTGTTGAACAAATTCTCCGAGACTATGACGAATCATTTCGTGAAGCGAGCGATGCAAGTCAAGAGGGAATTGGAGGTTCATTTCGTTCGATGCGAGGAAGCGAAGATGACCCTGCGAGTCAGAAACGAGATGCCCTCAGGCAACGTTACCGTGATGTGCAAGACAAGCTTGATGCTGCTCGTAAATTAGGCGAAGACGCTGACACCGCGAAAATGCAAGAAAATTTACAGAATGAAATGAATACGATACGTGAAGAAATGCAAGCAGTCCGCGCAGAGCAATGGCAGTCTGCTGAGCGCCAATCCGCATTCGAAGAAATTTCACTTTTGATTCAAGACCAACTTCGACTAAAGAAACAAATGAAGAATGAACTTGAGGGCGATTTAGTTGTGCTCTTGAGTGAAGAACAGCTTGCTCTTTGGCCCGCATTGCAGCGCCAGCTCATACGCGACCGATTACTTCCACGAGGACGGCTCAGTGGTGAAACTGTTGACGTGATGGCGCTCGTCGACCAACAAGAGTTTGATGCAGATGTGTTAGCAACATTAAGTCCTGCACTTGACGAGTGGGATGTCCAAGTTGCTTCAGCGTTAACAGCGCGTGAAGATTACATCGTTGAAACACAAGGAGTTCTTATGTCTTCAATGACAACAATGGATGTTAGTGGAGGCATTGATGTAATGAAAACGCAAGGCTCGCTTTCTGAATCCGTTCGTTCAATAAATGACCTTGCTATTGAAAATATTGTTTTGTTATTGCCTTCTGAGTTAAGCAAAGCATTTGACGACGAAGCGAAGCAGCGCGGGTATCCCCGAATTTTTCGTACAACTCGAGTAGAGCGTGCATATGAGGCAGCGCAAGAACTTGAGGGATTAGAAGCGGATATACTTTCAGCGATTGTTGACTTGGAAATGGCGATCGTAATCGAGCTTGCGTACGCAAATGAACATATACTTTCGGAAACACATCGTTGGGAGTCTCAAGAAAATCTTGACCGAATGAACCGTTTTGCGCAACGTATGTCTGGCGGCTCCTCAGAGCGAGCTGCAAGCCCAATTCGTGAAGCAGAAGATGCGAAACGTGTTATCGAAGATACGTATCTTGAACAGTTAAAAATGTTACTTACTGAAGAGCAAATTGAAGCTCTTGGTGGTCTTGAAACCAGTAAAGACCGTGAGAGTAATCGTGATCGAGAAGGTCGTGGGGCAGGTAGTGGGTATTCCGATCGCGGCGGTCGAGGTGGTTTTGAAGGCGGCCGTGAAGAATTTATAAAGCGTTTTGATAAAAACGGTGATGGTGAAATTAACGAAGAAGAACGCGTCGCAATCAGAGAATATTTCCGCAACGGTGGCGGGCGCCCAAATTAATCCACCCGCGGTAGATTAAACGGTTATAAAAAAACTCTATGAAAAAAGTAACTAGTTCTATAAGGGTTAGTTACTTTTTTTATTTCCAAGTTGTCCGCAAGCAGCCATAGTATCTCTCCCAAGTGTGATTCTTCTTCTTACGAATTGGCCAGTCGTTTTCGCAGTTGCAACGAAGCGGTCAACAGAAGCTTCGGTTGGTGCAGGCCAAGGGCTATTCTCGCGAGGGTTGTAGGGAATAATATTCAACCCACAACCTATTGGCTTGAGATATTCGCAAATTTCAAGGGCATGCGCATCGCTGTCGTTCACTCCTGGAATCAAGACGTACTCAGCCAACACACCGCCGCAATCGTGTCGTGGGTACATAAGAATAGCATCTCGCAATTGTTCCATCGACACAGCTCTGGCAAGAGGCATAATTTTCTTTCGTACTTCGTTATTAGGAGCGTTTACCGAAAATGCAAGTGACAAGCGTTTGTAACCATCAGTTCGCGCCATTGAGGCGAGCAACTTTATGCCTTCGATTCGACCAACAGTCGAAACGCAAATTCGGGAACTTGCAATTGCAGGACCGTTGTTGTCAGCGAGTATTTCAATCGCGGGGATGACAGCATCGAGATTCTCTAGTGGTTCGCCCATGCCCATAAAAACGATGTTGTCGATCTTAGTTTTAAGGGCGTGGTTCGCAGCATGCCACTGTGCGATTATCTCAGCCGTAGTCAAGTTCCTAAGAAGTCCCATTTGTGCAGTTTGGCAAAAATCACAGCCCATAGCACAGCCAACCTGCGAGGAAACACAAAGTGTGTGTCTCGTTTTCTTAAATCCCTTGATTGGCAAGATGACTGATTCAGTTTCGAGACCATCATGCAATTTGAGAAGAAATTTCTTTGTTCCGCAATCATCAACTACCTTGCAGGGTGAAACAGAGGTTTCAGCCAGTTCGGGGGTGGTATTCTCTCGATAAAACGATCGCCACTTTTGTATATCGCTATTCTTACTTTGCACACCTAACATTGTGTACAAGATACTAGAATATGCACATGGAGCAAAGCACATTAGGCGAACGTCGGCAACCAGCCGTTTTTATTACTGGCGCAGGCGGAGAAGTCGGCCACGGACTCATCACAGCTTTAAGTGGTGACCATAGGCCAGACATAGTAGCAACTGACCTACGTGACCTTGAACATGGATTGCGTAAGCAATGTGCCTCTACCTATCTTGCGGATGTTTGTGATCGCGATGCGCTCGATCGTCTTCTAGCAATGTACCAAGTCAAAGAAATATACCACCTTGCCGCTGTGCTCAGCACTCGTGCCGAACTCGCGCCAGAAGTTGCGCACCAAGTGAATGTAAATGGCACGGTGAATATATTACAGATCGCTGCAGAACAAGGCCGCATGTATGGGGAGCCTGTAAAAGTAGTCTTTCCAAGTTCGATAGCTGCGTATGGATTTGGCTCACTTGCTCAAAAGACTGAAGCAGGTGCAGTCTCAGAATACGAACACTGTAAACCATCAACCATGTATGGCTGCAACAAATTATATTGCGAACACCTTGGTCGTTACTACGCACATTCGTATAGACAGCTTGCTCAAGACAGTGTGCAAGGGGATGATAAAAACCGCGGTGTTGTTGACTTTCGTTGTGTTCGTTATCCAGGTCTTATTTCGGCAGAAACTATTCCAACAGGTGGGACTAGTGATTTTGTTCCTGAAATGCTGCACGCTGCTGCACGAGGTGAAGCATACACCTGTTTTGTCAGGGAAGATTCCCGCATTCCATTTATGACAATGCCCGAAGCTATCGATGCAACGCTTAAATTAGCCGCAGCACCTAGAAGTACGTTGACACAGATTGTCTATAACATCGCAAGCTTTAGTCCATCTGCAGGTGAGGTAGCTGCGCTAGTAAAGCATTATTTTCCAAATGCTGTTATATCTTTTGAACCAGACGAACGCAGGCAATCGATAGTTGATTCGTGGCCAGCATCGCTCGATTGCACGGCGGCAGAAAACGACTGGGGATTTGCACCAACTCATACCCTCGAGCAGGCATTTGAAGAGTACCTTGTTCCACGTATTACAAAGCAATATGAAAGCGTCTCATGACTACAACAAGCACATCATTTATCAATCGTTCCACAGCTATTCTTGCTCAACTTGAAGAGACAGGTCAACTTAAACAGTTACAAATGATTGAATCACCGATGGGCCCGCGCATTTCTATTCGAGGACGGGGCGATGTTGATTGTTTTTGCTCAAACAATTATCTTGGGCTCGCTAATCACCCAAATGTTGTTGAAGCAGGCATCGAAGGTCTTCGTACGTACGGAGCGGGAACTTCTTCTGTTCGATTTATCTGCGGTACCTTCGCTCCCCACGAGTCACTTGAAGAACGCATCGCTTCGTTTCTCGGTGTTGAAGCGAGTTATACATTCGTTTCTTGTTGGAACGCGACTGAAGCAACGTTTCCAACCCTTTGTCAAGATGGAGATGTTATTGTTTCTGATGAACTGAACCATGCTTGCATTATTGATTCAATGCGATTGACTACTGCGATTCATCGTGGAGTATCTAAATGCATATACAAACACAGCGATATGAAATCACTAAGAGATGCTTTAGTCAGCGCAACTGAAAAATGTTCAAGCGATGGAAATATTTTTGTAATCACCGACGGCGTGTTTTCTATGGAAGGCGACATAGCTTTACTTCCTGAAATACGTATTTTGTGCGACGAGTTCGAAGCAGTTCTTGTCGTCGATGATTCTCACGGCACAGGCGTGATGGGAGAAACAGGTCGCGGAACACACGAGCATTATGGCATGGCTGGTACAGAAATAGACATCTTTACAGGCACGCTCGGTAAAGCCCTCGGTGGCGGGGCGGGTGGATATGTTGCGGGAAAACGCGAAGCAGTTGAGTTACTTGTGCAACGCGGTCGCCCGACACTTTTTTCAAATGCGCTCCCAGTCACTGTGGCTTGCTCAGCAAAAGCAGCGATAGATACGTTGGCAAACAATCCATCGCTTGTCCATAAACTCCGAACTAACGTTGCTGCGGTACGAAAGGGTATTGCTGAGGTTGGTTTTGAGGTTCTAGAGTCTCCAACTGCAATTTGTCCAATCATCGTTGGGGAGACTGCGATGGCAATTTCAATGAGTAATGCATTGCTTGAGATGGGCGTTTTTGCCATTGGCTTTGGATACCCAGTTGTACCAGAGGGAGCCGCTCGTATTCGAGTGCAAGTATCCTCAGCCCACGAAAAAGAACATATAGAGCGTCTGTGTAATGCTCTTAGGCAGTTAAAAAACGGATAACAAAGTCTATATACATTCAGGCAGGTTTCCACGCTGTGTCGAATTGCAGGTAAAATACTGTGTTCCAATGAAGCAAGTACACATTCAAAATGAAACAGGTCAGTTGAAGGCCGTCCTAGTCGGCATCGCCGATGATTTTGGTGGTACGCCTGCAATTAGGGATTGTTACGATCCAAAATCGAAGCAACATGTTTTGGCGGGTACATATCCTACAGTAGAAGATTGTTCAGCTGAAATTGATGCATTTATACAAGTCTTTGCCAAGCATGATATTCAAGTATTTAGACCAGAGAATATAAAAGGTGTTAACCAAATTTTTTCAAGAGATATCGCGTTTGTCATAGAGGGCAAGCTTGTGCTTCCAAATATTATTGAACAGCGCAGAGGTGAAACTCCAGCTCTAGACGAATTGTTGAAGACAATTAATCCTGATCGTATCATGTCGATGCCGAAGCTTGCTCGTGCAGAGGGCGGGGACGTGATGCCCTGGAACAACTTCGTGTTTGTGGGATATTCTGAAACAGAAGATTTCGATGCATATACATCTGCAAGAACAAACAGGGCAGGTCTTGATTTTTTGACGAGAATGTTTCCTAGTAAAACAGTCAAGGGTTTTGAGTTGCACAAATCAGATGATGATCCTAAAATAAATTCGTTGCATCTTGATTGTTGCTTTCAGCCAATTGGCAAGGGTAAAGCAATTTTGTATAAAGGTGGTTTTAAGCATGCTAAAGATGTTGAATTTTTGGTGAGCTATTTTGGTGAAGAAAATATCATTAGCATTACACAAAACGAGATGTATGAGATGAACTCAAACATTTTTTCAATTTCTGAAGATGTCATTGTTTCCGAAGTAGGGTTTACTCGATTGAATGAAGCGTTACGAAACCTTGGGTTTACAGTAGAAGAAATTCCGTACGCTGAAACAGGCAAGATGGGCGGTCTCTTGCGATGCTCAACAATGCCGTTGTTGCGAGAATAAATGGGACAATGCACAAATAGCATTATGCTGATACGGCCAGTTTGTTTTCGCTACAACGAAGAAACTGCAACTAATAACTATTACCAGCAAGTACTTGATTCGCTTTCTCCTGAACAAGTGCAAAGCCATGCTTTGCAAGAGTTCAATGACTTTGTTTCTGTATTGCAGAGCGCAGGCGTGAATGTTGTTGTTTTTGAAGATACAAAAACTCCTGTAACACCCGATTCTATTTTTCCAAATAACTGGGTTTCTTTTCATAGCGATGGCAGAGTTTGTATGTATCCAATGTATGCAAAGAATAGAAGGGTTGAGCGGCGTTCAGACATTTTGGCATCACTGAAAACAGATCACGGCTTCACTGTTAAGGAAATAGTAGACTATTCCACCTTGGAAAACCATGATGTGTATCTTGAGGGCACCGGTAGCATGGTACTGGATCGTGCAAATAAAATTTGTTATGCTGCAATTTCAGAAAGAACGCACAAAGCAGCACTCGAGCAATTTTGCAATGACTTTGAATATGGACTCATTACATTTACTGCCTATCAATCGTTTGAAGGCAATCGATTGCCTGTTTATCACACTAATGTCATGATGTCTGTTGGTGATTCATTTGCAGTAGTCTGCTTAGATTCGATTGATGACTTGGACGAACGTATAGGTGTTCTTGACTCTCTCTTAGCAACGGGCAAAGAAATCATCGAGTTAACAGAAGCGCAAGTGCATCAGTTTGCAGGAAATATGTTGCAAGTCATAGGCGATGAATCCTGCGTTTTCATGTCAACTTCTGCGTATCATTCATTAGAGGAGTGGCAAATTTCTTCTATTGAAAAGCACCGAATAATTTTGCACAGTTCACTCGATACGATCGAAGCATGTGGTGGTGGAAGTGCTCGTTGCATGATGGCAGAAGTTTTTCTTCCAAGACAGTAGCAACGGTGGTACTTAAAATCTAGTTTTGTCCGATTCCTGTGCCGTTTTTAACAAGAGATTAGTTGTCTCTTATAAAGTTCAAGGCTCGTTAGTCATTTAATGTCATAATTACTTTTATTCATCTACTTGAGTCTAATCAGTCTAGGTTAGTGATTAAAGGATTAACGCGAACGTGTAAGATCATTGCAACGAGTTGTATCTAAAGAGTTTGTCCAGTTACCACCTTGCTTGATAGAAGAGCCAACGATTGCTGCGTCTGCGAATTTAAACATTTCTTTAATGTTTTCGGGTGTAACGCCTGAACCGACAAGTATTGGGAGTTCGGTTGCGCCACGAACTTCCCTAAGTTGGTCAATATTGACGGAATGACCTGTATGACTGCCAGTAACGATGACACCATCTGCGCCCATAAAATCAGCACCACGAGCATGATCTCCAATTGTCAAATCTGCAGTTAATGCATGAGAGGAGTGTTTCTTTTGAATGTCTGCAAGAATTGCAATAGCAACAGCGTCAATTCGACGTCGTTCCCGCAAGAGCGGCCCAGCATCTGCAACATCCATAATACCTTCGTCGGCGACGGAAGCGAATGCAAAACCCTCAGTGCGAATAAAATGAGCACCGGTAGCATGAGCTACTGCGATAGCAGCTTTGTTTGCGCCAGCAAGAATTTGAATACCAACAGGGCAATTGATTGCATCGACCACTGCTTGTGTTGCAACAGCTATTGCGGCAATAATCTCAGGGCCAACTTCGCGAAGTAAGTAGGGCGTGTCGTGCATGTTTTCGATGAGTACGGCATCGAAACCACACTCGACGAGTTTAGTTGCTTCATCGACTGCGATATCTATGATTTGTTGTGGTGTTTTAGTACTTCGAGAGGTGCCAGGCAAAGCATGCAGATGCACCATGCCAATAAGCGCCTTTTCTTTGTTGATNATCTTGCGAAAATCAGCCATTATTTGNACCCATACCAAGGAGNGTAAAGAGTTCCATGCGAGTTGNAGGATTGTTCATAAAGAGNCCATGNAATTTAGAAGTCGTTGTCCAACTCTCTGGNTTTTTTACACCGCGGTAACACATGCAAAAGTGACGGCATTTCAATATCACTGCAACGCCTTGTGGCTGGAGTTCTTCTTGGATTGAATCGGCGATTTGCGCAGTGAGTTTTTCTTGCACTTGTAAACGTTTTGCATACGCGTCAACAACGCGAGCAATTTTAGACAGTCCGAGTACTCGGCCATCTGGAATGTATGCAACATGTGCTTTCCCAACGAACGGCACCATGTGATGTTCACAATGGCTGTGCACTTCAATGTCTGACACGATGACCAGTTCGTTGTATCCTTCGACTTCACTGAAGGTTCGTTTTAGAAACTCTCTCGGGTCTTGGGCATAGCCAGAGAAGTGATCACGCATTGCATTAATTACCCGGTGGGGTGTTTTAACCAGTCCTTCGCGATGTGCATCTTCGCCTATAAAATCAAGGAGTCCCTTGACATGCGCCATTGCCTGCTCGTCCGTTACATGAGTGTTTGTATTCTTCATTTCTGTAGTAGTATCCATAACAGGTCCATTATCGCAGAAATCAGTTGATTTGGTAGAGTTGATCCAAGGTACTTACTTTAGAAGGCGTAAACCGCATTTTACAGATGATACAAGTGCATCGATTTCATTTTCAGTCATTGCGGTTGAAAGAGCCGCTGAACATGTATTGATCATTACAAACCCCTCGTTGTAAAGATGGTCAAGCAATATTTTTAACTTAGCGTTTTCCTCTAATGACATATACGCCTCACGAAAGTTTTTTGGCGATTCTTTTTTCATGTGAATGCGGAACATAGATCCCGCGCCAGTGACACATGCTATTGCATTTGTTTCTTTAATTGCTTTCTCAATGCCATGAACAGCACGCAATGCGAGCCCATTCAATCGTTCGATTGCTTTCGCATCAAAGAGCTGCATGGAAACAAGCCCAGCTGTCAAAGTAATGGGATTTGCTGAAAAAGTTCCCGAATGGGGAAATAGAACTTTTTCAGCCAGCGGATTCATCACGTCCATCACTTCTTTACGGCCTGCAATTGCACCTACAGGAAAACCTCCACCAATTGCTTTGCCCATTGCAGTGAGATCAGGCATAATGTTGTACTGCTGCTGTAAGCCGCTGATGTTTGTTCTGAATGTAATGACTTCATCGAGTACAAGTAAGACATTGTTCTTTGTGCACCAATTTCGTAAAGCTTCCACAAATTCAGGTTCGGCTGGACGTAATCCAACCCGGTGGGGCATGAGGTCAAGTAACACGCAAGCGAGAGCATCTTTATTTGCATCTAGAATTGCAATTGCGCGTTTTGTGTCGTTGAATGGGACGACGATCACATCCTCTAGCGCGGAGAAGGGCGTCCCGTGGGCGACTGGCACACTGTTTGGTTGATCGATATCTCCCCAGGTATCTGGGCAGGGTGTTTGACTTACCTCCGCATAGTCGTATTGACCATGGTATGCGCCTTCAACTTTTGCGACCTTGGGTTTTCCCGTAAACGCTCGAGACGCTTTGAGACAGGCGATAATTGCTTCAGTTCCAGAGTTAACAAATCGAATTTTTTCAAATGAAGGGCAGCGTTGAACCAAGTAATCAGCATATTGAACTTCAACTTCAGTCGCCATGGTAAAAGCCGAACCGCGTTGGAGTTGCTCTGTTACTGCTTGGACAATTGCCGGACAAGCATGTCCGTGGAGAAGCGAAGCCATATTATTTGAAAAATCGAGACGAGTTACGCCTTCGATATCAGTTAATTGACACCCTTTGCCAAAGTTGGCGTAGTCGGGGTTCGGTTTACGTAAAACAGTGTTTCGGCTAACTCCCCCTGGGAGTAATTCAAGTGCTTTGCTGTAAAGTTGCTCACTTCGTTTCATGTATTATTCCTTTATTGGAAGAAGTGGTGCACCTGTGCGATCTTGCACATATTGGTAAGGGACACCGTCGCTTAACTCAACAAGTTGGAAACCCTTCAGTGTAACCTCGATAACGGCAAGGTCAGTGTAGATACGGTTTACAACACCACAGCCTGTTAGTGGGTAAGTGCATGCATCCACAAGTTTGGGTTCGCCATTTTTTGTGCAATGTTGCGTGAGTACATAGATTGATTTTACACCTGCAACAAGGTCCATTGCGCCACCAACTGCTGGAATTGCATTCGCTACTCCTGTAGACCAATTCGCCAAATCACCATTGCTTGCAACTTGCAAAGCACCCAGTACACATAAATCAAGATGTCCTCCCCGAATCATTGAAAAACTATCCGCGTGGTGAAAATAAGCTGCTCCTGGTAATGCAGTCACTTGTCTTTTCCCTGCATTGATAAGTTCATGATCACCTTTGCCTTCTTCAGGGGAAGGGCCCATTCCAAGTAATCCATTTTCAGTGTGATAAATAAATTCACGACCATTGGGGACATATTTCGTTACAAGTTCAGGAATCCCAATACCTAAATTGACGTATGCACCATCAGAAATATCTTGAGCAAGACGTTGTGCCATTTCATCACGAGTTTTGCATTTCATGGGTATGTTTCTCCTGCTGCAACAAGTGTTGATTCAAGTGCAGGATTTCTAACTTCAACCACTCGTTGCACAAAAATCCCAGGTGTAATAATTGTTTCAGGATCAAGTTCACCTAAGTCTACTACTTGCGCTGCTTGCGAAATAGTTACTTTGCCTGCCATTGCCATGATGGGAGCAAAGTTTCGTGCAGTTTTGTTGTATACAATGTTGCCATGTTGGTCAGCAGTTTGGCCTTTAATAAGTGCGAAGTCTGCAGTTAAGCCATGTTCTAAAACATAGTTGCGTCCCTTAAACAAGCGAAGCTCTTTACCTTCACCTAGTGGTGTACCCACTGCAGTCGGCGTGTAAAACGCAGGAATACCTGAGCCACCAGCACGGATTCGTTCTGCCAGTGTGCCTTGAGGCACGAGTTCAAGATTGATCTCTTTGTTGTGATACAGTTCTGGGAACACTGTTGAGTTTGAAGTACGTGGGTACGAGCAAATCATATTGGCAACACGTTTTGCTTTAATGAGTGCAGCAAGGCCGACTTCGCCACTTCCAGTGTTGTTGTTTACTACAGTGAGATTTGTTGCACCTTGATCAATAAGCGCATGGATTAATTCAATCGGGCTTCCAGCTTCGCCGAACCCGCCAATCATGACGGTCGCTCCATCAAAAACATCTGCGACAGCTTCTGCAACACTAGAAACACGTTTGTCAATCATCGTTATTTTTTTACTCGTGTGTAATCAAATAGACCTGCTTCGTCATATAAAACTCGGTCTTCGTAATCATCAAACCAAATAGCTTCTGGGTTTCGACCAACAATGCAAACTTTTCCGCGAAGCGGGGCGCCTGCAGCATTTCGTAGGAGTTTAAAAATCACGACGCCGTTTTCGCTTCCTGCAAGACCAGGGATTGGTTCGTTTGTAACAGCGACTACTTCGGTTTTACCTAAATAATGTGTGATCGACAGTCGTGCATGCGCTTCAACTCCAGATAATCCTTTTTGAGATTCGTTCAGTATCTCCCACGCCGTTTCAATTGGAACATTGAAGTACCTGTGAGCAATAATATCCCGCCCACAGAAAAAGTAGTGGTTTTCTGCACCAATTCGTTTTAGTGCACGTTGCATTATGCGAAGTGCGTTAGAATCATCGTTGACTCCTTTGATAATAGGTGATTGGTTTTCAACGCTGATCCAGCCGCGGGAAATAAGGGCTTTCATTGCTTTATCCGTTGAAGGAATAAATTTGTAGATTCCTGTTTTGTCTGGAATATATTCACCGTTCTCATCTTTTGCAAGGAATTCGTCTGGATGGTTGAAGTGGATCATTAAGCGCAATCCAACTTCTGGATAGACCGCGTGGAAGTTGTCAAGCATTGTGAGAAACGAATCATCAAAACGCTCAGGGTAGAACGCCATTTCTTTTGTGCCTATTCGGATTGATTCAATCCCACTTTCTGCAAGTGCTGAAAGCCACGCTGCAATTTTTGAATTTGCAAGTACCAACGCATCCCCACCAGAAAGCAGTATTTCTCGAAGTTTTTCACGACCTGTTTCTGGATGCGTGCCACCGTTCTTCTCAACAATCGCATTGTGTTCAAGGATATATGCAACGATGTCAGGAATCTGAGCGAGTTTCTTTTTAGCTACAGTTCCATCTTGGCGCTCTACTTCTTTGCGAGCAATTAACTCTTCCCGATAACAAAAACGGCAGTGGGCTGAACACGTTGAGATAACATACATTAATCCCATTTCGTATTTGTGGAGTAGCCCAGGAACTGGGCTGTAATCCATCTGGTACCCTGGATCTTCTGATCCACACAAATCTTCCGTTTCTTCAGGTGATGCTTTGACTATTTTTTGGACAGCCTTACTGTTTTTTGCAATGTTAAAATAATGGTTCGTCATTTTAACGGGCATCCGATCTTCAACATCTCGCTCGGTGTCTTTTAAAATGCGAAGCGCATCGATTTCACTCGTTGTATAAAAGCCTTGCATTTCTTCAGGGGCTTTATCTGAAAAGAATGGATTAAGGCCGTTTGCAATATCACGTTGATACTTTGGGCTCTCGACAGTTTCTAGAAATGCTTGTTCGCGCTCTGTGGTTGTGTACGTTCGTTTTTCAGTCATTTTGTGCTTTCTATGGTTTTGTGTATTAGTCTTTTTTCTCGCTGTAACAGAGTGTACAATATGCCATGTACAATGTAACACATTGTGCAATGGAATTCTAGTTTTGAGTCTTAAAAACACAATTGCATCCCTGAATGAGCAACTGACGCCAACAGAGCGTCGAATTGCTGCTGCTGTGCTGGCAGACCCTTCATTGCTAACGTTTGGAAATGTGTCCACGCTTGCAGTTTCGGTAGGCACAAGCAGGGCATCAGTTGTTCGGTTTGCAACAAAGTTAGGTTTTGCTGGATATTCCGAGATGCAACAACGTGTTCGCGAGGAAGTGTCTGTCCAATTGACGAAACCAATTCAGCGAGTTCGCCTTGATGAATCAGTTGAACCGTTGAAAACAATAATTGTCAATGCTGTTCATGCTTCGTTTAGCACACTATCCAGTGAATCTCTTGACGCGTTAGCAGCTCCGATTGCAACAGCAACGAATGTCTGGATCCTTTCAGGTGAAACATCGATGGCTGGAGCAATTGTCTTAAATAGTGGACTCACGATGATTCGTGAACATGTTCGCCTTGTGCATGAACATGCCACAAGTCGTGAATTATGCGGCGCAACAAAACAAGACGTAGCAGTTGTTTTTGATTTTTCTAGGTATAGAAAAAACGCTATCGCATCAGCTCGCATACTCGAAGGTCTTGGCGTACCGATTGTTGCAATAACAGACAGTCCATTTTCACCCCTTTCTTCATTAACAGAGTTGCGTTGTGAACTTACGATTCCTGCAGTGGGCCCTTTTGATAGTTCTGTACCAGCTGTTATTGCGGCAGAACTCCTTGTTTCTCAGGTAGTGCATAAACTTGGTGACCGTGCAACAAAACGTATCGAACAACTCGAATCGCTCTGGCAAGCAACAGGCGTTTTTTTACAATAGAAATACAATCAAAGGAACCTATTATGCCATCAATAAATGACTCAATCTCCACGACCATCACAAAGCCAGCAGAATTAACGCAAGGCATTATGCATATGATTTGCAATGATATAGAGTCATCAAAATTTGCTGATCGGCTCGGTACAACAATTAATCATCCTGCATTCGTGTTAGGCCACCTTGCATATTATTTTGGAGTATGCATAGAAATACTCGGTGGAACTTGTTCTTTTCATGAAGGCGAGAAAGAACTGTATGAACACGGCGTGGATTGCCTTGACGATGCAAGTGCGTATCCAACAAAACAAGAGTGCATTGCACAGTACGAAGGACGTTTGGCTCAAGCAATACAATTTATTGCGTCATGTGATATTGAAGTTTTTGAATTATCAACAGATGGCCGAGCATTTGAAGGTAGATTGGATACACTTGCACAAGTTGCATCCTTCATGCTTGCAGTCCATCCTGGTTTTCATCTTGGGCAACTCAGTGCGTGGCGTAGAGTTGCAGGCATGAACCCTGCGGTGTAAAGCTACTTTGCTTGTTCTTTATTTCTGTTTTAAGATAAGAAAAAACAAAAATACTACACTGGCATGGTTATTTCCTTGAGTTGCTAAAGTATTTTAAGTGATACGGTTGTTACATAAAAACATATGCCTAGCGAGTTCTTGGTGCTTAGAGTAGTGCATTGAATGAGACTTTTAAATACCGCTTCCGAGTTCAATGAACGTAAGTTCTGTAGAACATTGCGTCACCGAAAGATATTCAGGCGGTATAAATAACGGATTGCTCAATAGGCAGCTAGGATTACGTAGACGTAAATTATTATTCAGAATGTACTCGCGATATTAGTGATAGCACTTCTTTTACTGTTGATCAGTTTAGTTTTGTAACGCGGTAGTCTGGCTTAGCTACTAACAATTATTTTATTTTATATCTCAAAATTTACTGTCCATCACGTGCTATGACCTGTTTTAATGGACGAGCAGTGTAGCTGTCACTGAAGTTGTCTTTTCCACCACGAGAGGATTTCGCTTAAACGATGCTTTCGAAGATCGGGCGGGCCACCACGACTAAAACCATGGCTCGTTGATTTTGGATAGCGCACAAATCTTGATTCGATGCCTCGAAGTTGCAATGCTGCAAAGACTTGTTCGCTTTGTTCGATATTGCATCGTAAATCACCTTCACTATGAATTATGAGCATTGGCGTTTCGACATTTCCAAAGTGTGCAATAGGGGACTGGCGCCAGCGGTCCTCTGGCCTACTCCAGAAATTCCCACCGAAGTAACCGTCTTCCTTTTCAGCAAAGTCGCTGTTCCCGCCCATCGATACCAAGTTGGAAACACAGCGGTCTGTGATTGCGCCACGAAAATCGTTGGTGTGTCCTACAATCCAGTTCGTCATATACCCTCCATAACTTCCACCCATGACACCCATGTTTTTAGAGTTGATATTTTTGTTTTTTTGCATCATTGTAATGACTGCTTGCATGTCTACCCAGTCAGCGCCTCCCCAATCATTGCGAATAGCATTGCAGTGGTCTCGTCCGTACCCTTTTGAACCTCTGGGGTTGCAATAGATTACTGTGTAGCCAGCAGATGCGAGACATTGAAACTCATGGAAGAACATCCATCCATATTGGCAGTGTGGCCCGCCGTGGATTTGCAATACCGCAGGCTTTGATTTATTTAGCTTCGTTTCTTTCGGGGGGTCCATAATCCAGCAATGAATTTTTGTGTTGTCTTTACTAGTAATCCATTTCTCTTTTGGATTTGCAATGGCGTGGTCGTTACACCATCCTGTGTTTTCAAAAGAGACTTGTTTGGTGGATAGTTTATTCGTGCTAAGTTTACCTGCATAGATTTCAGGGGGCGCTACAGCAGAACCAATCATTAAGGCGACCGTTTTGCCATCACTTGCACAATTGCCCATCGAATGGATCGCATTTCCTGATGTAAGCTCCTTTAATGTGCCTCCGTTGCGGGGGATACTACAAATCTGTTCTTCGCCACGGCGTCCGATTTTTACAAGTAAGTTCTTTGAGTCACTTGTCCATTTGATTTGAGAGCCAAACGCAACTTCACCAGTGTCAGAAAGCGTCACAGCCATAAGGCATTGGTCAATATCCGATGTAATGCTTTTTGCATTACCCTTTGTTGCACTTGCTACATAGAGTTCTAGATTTTGAGTCGAGTACGTTGACTCGTGACCTTCTCTTCCTGCCCATGCTAAGTACTTGCCGTTTGGTGACCAAGTGATTGCGTCTTTTGGCCCCTTGGTACAGTTTGGAAGTGTTATATTATTTCCATGTGCAACATCATAAACAACTATTTTTGTAGGCCTAGAATCAGTGAGTGCATTCTTGCTTGTGTTTGTTGCAATCGCAATCTTCTTGCCTTTTGGTGACCAGCAATAGGAGAAGAAGCCCATCGTGTCTTTTGACCAGATGTTTTTGTATTCACCCGTAGTTATGTCAACAATATGGAGTTGATAACGTGCGTGTCCAAAATAACCGTCGCCGTCAAGTCGGTACCACGCTGACTCAGTAATGATTGGAGGGTCACTCTCTTTAGTTTCTTTTCGTTTTTCTGCGGCAGCATTTGTGTGTACTTCTTCGGTTTTTCTATACGAAACTGCTAAAGTGTCACTTTCTGGTGACCACTGCATGTCGCTAATTGATCCTTCAGGGAAGTCTGTCAGTTGTTGCGCTTCGCCACCATCCATATCAATGGTATATATTTGAGCACCAGATTTCCCGCTACGCACGAAAGCGAACTGTGCACCATCAGGCGACCACCTTGGCATGCCGTCTTTACCGTTTGTAGTGAGTTCTCGTGGTTTTTTTACGCCCTTTGTTGGAGTCACCCAAATTGTTCTGTTATTTACGCCATCTTTAACGCTTTTGCGCGTGTATAAAATCTGCGAGCCATCAGGGGAGATTTGTGGATCGCCAACAGATATAAGATTGTCGAGTTCTTCAGGAGTTATCAATTTCTTTTTAGACATAAACGTATAGTATCGTTTACTCTATAGAAAGATGGAACTCAAACAACTTCTAACTGATTTAATTGCGATTGACTCAACAAGCTCATTGAGCAATGAGCCTCTTGTGTCATATATTGAAACGTATTTCGAGGGAAGTGATGTTGCATGCGATAGGCTCGTTTCACACGAGGATAGAAAATACAATGTATTGCTCACGAAAGGCAATCCTTCAGAAGTCGGCCTTACGCTATGTGGGCACATGGACACCGTCCCTGCAAACCTTGTGCGATGGCAGAGCAACCCTTGGGAGTTAACGGAGAGAGACGGCAATTGGTACGCCCGTGGCTCCTGTGACATGAAAGGTTTTCTTGCTATAGCTTTACAAGCAATTGAACGTGCGGAAGTGAATCGTGGGTGTTTGGCTGTCCTGCTTGTCTGTGACGAAGAACTTGGTTCTTTTGGGGCGAAGCATATTTTTAAAAAAGGGCTTCCTGTTCAAATCCCAAAACAAGTCATCATTGGCGAGCCAACTTCGCTGCAAGTTGTTCGATTGCACAAAGGACATTTGAGTATGCGCGTTTCTATTGAGGGTGTTTCGGCGCATACTGGTTCGCCGCACCTCGGTAATAATGCTCTTGTTGAAGGCGGTAAAGTTGTTTGTGCGCTGAGCGAGTTGTCGAAGCAATATGAATTAGTACGCACGGATTGCAGTAAGCATTTTCTCGATGTCGCGAAGTTTCCAGTGTTGACTGTATCAACGATGCAAAGCGGTACAGCTATCAACGTTGTTCCAGATTCATGCGATATTTGTATTGGAATGCGACTATTGCCAGATCAAATCAAAGAAGAAGTCGTTGCTGAAATTATAGAGACTATTTCACAGGTATGCGATTTGCCTTGGAAACTTGAAGAACTTGGTAACAATCCTACGATGCTGACCTCAGAATGTGCACCTGTAAACGAGTGGTTGTGCAAACACATCGGTCAAAAAGATAGCGTTGGTGTTTCGTATGGAACTGACGGTGGGTATTTATCGCATGCTGGATACGAATGTGTTTTGTATGGCGCAGGCGATATTTCAGTTGCCCATAAGCCAGATGAGTATGTACCAATTAATGAAATGAAAAGGTGCGTGCAGTCCATTGATGCTGCTGTGCAGCACTTTTGTAGAACAATCGAATGACAGTTTACAACCCTGAACTTACTTGGATTAATGGTGAATTTCTTGCAAATATATCTATCACAGTTGAAAACGGCAAAATTGCAGCAATTAGTGAAGGTGACAACTCGGACAAAGGCGCATTTCTGCCAGGGTTTGTGAATGCGCACAGCCATGCATTTCAACGTGGGCTTCGTGGTCGGGGAGAAACTTTTTCAACGGGTAGCAATTCGTTTTGGGGATGGCGAGAAGAAATGTATAAACTTGTTGATGAACTTTCTGTTGATCAATTCCGCATGTTGTGCATTGAGTGTTTTACAGAGATGCGCCAATCTGGAATTACAACAGTTGGCGAATTTCACTATTTTCATCACGATACTAGCAATGATTACATTATGGATAGAGCAGTGCTTGAGGCTGCGCAAGAGGTTGGGATTCGGATTGTCTTGTTACATGCGAACTATTCGCATGGTGGGTTTGGCAAGCCGCTTTCTGAAGGTCAACAAAGATTTGCGACGGACTCGCTTGAAACTTGGTGGGAACAAGTTGATGCCTTGCAAGAAATAGTCGATGGCTCGAAGCAGCGTGTAGGAACAGTTGCCCATTCTGTTCGAGCGGTTGATATAGATACAGTAAAAAATATAGCAATTGGTTCAGTCCAGCGCGGAATGCCTATGCATATTCACCTTGAAGAACAACGGCAAGAAATTGAAGCTTGTTTACACACGCACGGTGTAACGCCAATGGCACTCTTGAATGATTCAATTGCTGTTTCGCCAATGGTGACAGCGGTGCATTGCACGCATACAGCTGCAGCCGATATGGAACAATGGATTTCTTCTGGTGGGAATGTTTGTTTGTGCCCTCTTACAGAGGCAAATTTAGCGGATGGCATTTGTGATATGCATCGAATAAACAACCAGGGTGGCTGTGTCTCGCTTGGAACAGATTCTAATGCACGGATATCCATGTTTGAAGAGATGCGTTGGATGGAATATGCCCAGCGGTTATATAGAGAAGAGCGCGGTGTGTGTGTGGATAATAATGGTTCTATAGCAGCATACTTAATTAATTCTGCAACAAAGAACGGTGCTCGTTGTTTAGGAATCTCAGCTGGTGAAATTGCAGTTGGGAAGTTTGGTGATTTTGCCGTAGTTGATATTGGTCATCAGCAACTTACTGGCGCGACTTCTGAAACACTTGGTGCCGCATTGTGTTGTGGAGCTGATAATTCAGTGATTAAGCAAACGATTATTGCAGGCGTGTAATGTAAAAAAATCGACAGTGCATTTCTACGTACACTTTCTTTTAAAATAGGTATCAAAGTGGCCTTCTTCTACGACGATGCGCAATGACTGCTCAAAAGAATACAATAAAGGTTACAGCATTCGGATTTGCTTTGAGTTACTGATTGTAGAATTTTCAGGTTCTGCAAAATTGCCAGCGGAATGAAATTTTCCGCCTTTTTGTATGAGTTGTTGCCCTGTGAGTTTCGCCATAAGTATACTGGATACAAGTAGAATAAACTCTTATGGCAAATTTACTTTCAGCAAGAGCAATTTCGAAGTCGTACTCGACAAGGAATCTTTTTCAAGGCGTGACTCTCCATCTTGAGGAAGGGGAACGTCTTGGCATTATTGGCCCAAACGGCGCGGGTAAATCGACGCTACTGAAAATTTTGGCTGGCCTAGAAACCCCAGATGTTGGTGAAATCACAAAAAAACGTGCACTAAGACTCTGGTACGTTCCACAAGAGTCCGTTTTTCCAAACGAACAAAATCCGTTGCAGGCTGTTGTTGAATCTATTGGAGGTGATGAGCTTGAAGCAGAAGTAGCGGCATCGATTGCTTTGTCAAAATTAGGTTTTGATAGATTTGACCAGCCGTTTGGTGAACTTTCAGGGGGGTGGCAAAAACGTGTGGCTATGGCATGCGGACTCGTACATGAGCCTGAAGTTATGCTACTCGATGAACCGACAAACCACCTTGATTTAGAAGCAGTAGAGTGGTTGGAAAATTTTGTGCTCAAGGCGAGGATGTCGATGTTATTCGTTACACATGATCGGCGTTTTTTAGAAAACTGTTCGTCTCGTATACTAGAACTTGCACCGACCTATCCCGATGGTGCATTTGAAGTGAGTGGTAATTACACAGAGTTTGTTCGGCGCAAAGAAGACTTTTTGATTTCACAAGAAGCAGAAGAGTCCGCGCTTGCAAATAAGGTTCGGCGTGATACCGCCTGGCTCCGCCAGGGTATACAGGGAAGGCAAACCAGAAACAAAACACAAGTTCGCGATGCAGCATCTCGTAAGGCAGAACTAAAATCAGTCAATGCCAGAAATTTATCTCCATCTAAACGTGCATCTATTAATTTCGATGCCGTTGGTCGAAAAACAAACAAATTGCTTGTTATGCACAGCGTTGAAAAATCGATGGGTGATAAGTTTTTGTTTGGCGATTTAGATTTAGAGCTAACGCCTGGAAGAAGAATTGGACTTGTTGGTCCTAACGGATCTGGCAAAACAACATTATTACGGCTTATTGATGGCGAATTAGAACCAGACAGCGGAACAATAAAACGTGCAGATAATCTTCGTGTTGTTACTGCAAGTCAACACAGGCTTGACCTTGATCCAAAACTTACGCTTCAAGACACACTCTGCCCTGTTGGAGAAATGGTTGAATACATGGGGAAAGAGATTCATGTTTCGGGCTGGGCTGATCGTTTTTTGTTTACTCGTGAACAACTCGGCACTTTGGTGGGTTCGCTTTCTGGTGGCGAACAAGCACGTATACAAATCGCATCGCTGATGTTGCAACCTGCTGATATTTTACTGCTGGATGAACCGACAAATGATTTAGATATCCCAACCTTAGAAGTTCTTGAAGACGCGTTGCTTGATTTTCCTGGTTCAATTTTGCTTATTACGCATGACCGGTTCATGCTCGATCGAATTGCTACCGAGTACCTTGCTTTGGATGGCAAGGGAAAAATTAAAGAGTTCGCTGGTTTTGAAATGTGGCAGGAGTGGCTCAAGAAACCAGCCCCTAAAAAAGAAATACATTCCTCAGACGAAAAAAGATCTCGAAAAAAGAGCAAGCCGGCAAAATTGAGCTATACATTTCAACGCGAATTCGATGGAATGGAACAAGCAATTGCAGTTGCTGAAGCTGAAGTTGAAAGGGCCGAGGTAGCAGTCAATGATTCTGCAGTGATGTCTGATCATCAGAAGCACGCTAAAGCATGCGCAGAAGTAGCGAGTGCGCATAATGCCGTTCGCATTTTGTATGCTCGTTGGGCAGAACTCGAGGGCATGCAATAATTGCTTAGAGTAAAGATGAAGAATTCTATAACTTTGTCAAATTTCATTGATTGGATTCGAATATTCGGCGTTTCTATTGGCTATTACTTTTCGTTTGACGCACTGGCTGCTGATGAATCGGCACGCGCGATTCGCCTAGTAACTCTTGTGCTTGGATTGGCTTTATGTGCAACGAGTGCATTTGAAGGACTTTATCTTTCAGAGGGAAGTGCTCTAGCAAAAGGGTTCGATAGTGCCTCGCCTGGGCCAAATCCTTATCATAGACAGAGTGCACTTTGGTTTGTTGCAGGTGCCGCAATGTCATTGGTCGTTTTTGTTTGTTTCCCTGAGTCCTCTTCAGCAAATGTAACGTACATTTTATTTGTGCTTTTCTTTTTAGCGCTATCAGCCTTTAATCACTGTTACGAAGCAGTTAGGCAGGGTAATTTGTCTTGGCAAAACATAAACCGCCCGTTTCTGTTTTTAGTGTTAATCGCAGGGACTATTCCAATTATCCGTGGGGCTCTCTTGTAATATATTCAATAATTATTATGTTGTTCTGGTTGAACACAGCTAAAGTAACATCTAGTCAGTTTTGCAAATTGTTCAATGAGCAAGAGTTTCAAGACCCTCTTTATTCCAAGCGAGTATCCCACCACCTAAATGTTTTTGCGATTGCGTCCCATTGAAATATTCTTTGGCAGCTATTCCGGAACGATGTCCGGAATGGCATTGGAACACGACTTCTTTTTCATTAGCGATTTCAGCGATGGCTTCAGTTTTAAAGGTAGAGAGCGGGAAGTTTAATGCTCCAGGGATACGTTCCGTTTCAAATTCATACTGCTCACGAACATCTATGAGTATGATAGAGTCCTGAGAAAGTAGCTCTTGAAGTTCATTAGGTGAGATGCCTACGACAGGTGGTATATTTTTCATTTGTATTGTTTACTTTGTAGAGTAATTTGTAAGTTCTTTTGCTGTTCCGTCCATTGTTAGCCGAGATCGGATGTCATTCTCGATAAGTAATCCTTCCCCTTCGCCTGGGGTGTCCCAATGAACGTCAATGCCAATAAGGTGTTTGTTGCCATCGAGATACCCAACATCGCCTATGACGGTGTGCCCAACAATGATTGCTTTTGCATTGTGACGTGCAAGAATTGATTGCAACTCTTCGTCATTTGGCTTAGGTCCATACTTTTCAGCATGTTTATCAAAGTACCCCCGGTACCAAAGTGGGCCCTTGCTATGCCAGGCGAGTGAGTCAACTAATGTATCGCGTTCTGGCCAAGCTGGCGGCCCAATGCTTTTGCGTATCTTTTCATTTATTTCGGAGAGTGAAAGTTCGAGCTTATTAAGTTCAGGACTGTACCCTGCGTGCGTAAATAAATAAGGCCCAACTTGTACCACGCTGTTTTGATTTCGTAACCATTTCCCTAAGACAGTTGTATCGCCAAAGAGTAGATGGTAGGGGATGCCTGTTGCTTCCACGATGGATTTGTATTTATCGTGTGTGTAGCGAATGTCATTTGCCATAATCATAACGTCGTGGTTGCCAAGAATAAAATGAACTTGTCCTCCAGCGATCGACGCTTGTTGTTGCAGTTTCCGAATGAACCAAAGTAGTTCCGTTACTTGTTCTCCACGATCAACAGAGTCACCGTTAAATAGAAGTTGGTTTTTGCCCCAATTCCAGTTGTATGCATCGTCAATAACATCATAGATTTCTAAAAATTGAAGTAAGTGATCGAGGTTGCCTTCAAGGTCGCTTACAGCGAGTAATTTTGGTGGCATGGCAACGGAGTCTTCGGGTATGAAATCAAATTCAGGCGATATTGAAATTATAGGAACTGATGGAATTGTAGTTGGAACTTCTGCTATGCCATCCATTACAGGCATAATGGTTGTTTTGAGTTCTGCTGCAACTAAGGACACGCTCTTGACTTCGCCGTTCTTTTGGTAAAAAATGTAAGGCCCATCAGCAATTTTAGAAGAGGTATCAACTTGAGCATAAAAAGAAAAGCCGACTTGACAAGCGAGTAAAAGTGAAATCATATGCAGAGGATAACACTAACGAACCTTGATTTCTGACAATCTGCCCCGAGTACAGAGGTAAAATTACACATGTGTATCGACCGCGGGCAGATTAAATGGAAGAACCCAGTCCGAACCTGCGACTATTGCCTGGCTACGCCGTCCAACTCGCAGAACCGAACACATTCCGGTATTAAAAAAAGGCACCACAAGGGTACCTTTTTCAATAGCGGGGACAGGATTCGAACCTGCGACCTTCAGGTTATGAGCCTGACGAGCTACCAGGCTGCTCTACCCCGCAATAGGGATA
>NZFX01000063.1 GCA_002689385.1 Phycisphaerae bacterium | reverse complement strand
TGTTTTTTACAGACTCGAGTTTTAAAAACTCTTCAATGACACGAAGCGCCTCTGCACACCGGTTTCCCGCAGCGAGTGCTACGTCGTGTATTGAGTCTCGTTTACCTTCCGACTTTGTCGAAACCGTCGTGCCGACATCTTCCTGAACGTCCCGAGAATTTATGTTGGGAGTTTGCATACGAAGTTCGTGTCTGCATTTTTTGATAGAAGAGCAAAGCGTTTTATTTTCTAATGTGAATCGAGCGATATCCTCTAGAACGCGCATGCCTTCGGCTGCGCGGTTTATATTCGCATCTAAAATTCGGTGCACAGAAGACATTGTGTTCATGGTAGGGTGTAACACATGTTTATGTCTATACAAATACGTAACGCTGGTTCAAAGACTCAAATTCTTGGCATTTGGCAAGATACAAAACGAGTTCCATCCGCGTTGTCACACTTCAAAACAGAATGCACCGAGGTTCTTTCGGGGCACAACTTCTCTGGAAAACGTGGTGAAACAACCCGTGCCGGGTCGGTGCTGTTTGTTGGTCTTGGTAAAAAGTCAGCGTTTCAGCACGATGACCTACGGTCTATTGGTGGTTCGGTTGTTCGAGCGCTCGGTAAAGCCGAATTGTATTCTGTTGAATTAGGGTTGCACTTGACAATCCCCCGGGGTGTTGCATCGGCGCAAGATATTGGGCAACTTCTAGGCGAGGGGATGACTATTGCAAACTGGCGGGTTGATCATTTTGATGGTTCTGCAACAAGGCGGCCGAAAAAACAAGGAGTACTTCGTGTCACAAGTGCTTCAAAAGAGGTTGTTCGTGGGTTAAAGCGCGGTGTTATTCTTGGGGACGCAGTCAACGATGCACGTAGAGTAGCCGCAACACCGCCGAATATTTGCAATCCACCGTGGATGGCAAAAGAAGCAAAGAAAATCGCTAAAAAATGCGGACTCAAGTGCAAGGTTATTTCCTACGCACAGGCAAAAGAACTTGGTCTCAATGGCATCGTAAATGTTGGTATGGGTTCTGATGAAAAACCATGTATGATTATCCTTGAACACAATGGAGGTGGGTCAAAGAAATCTGATGAGCATCTTTGTTTTGTCGGAAAAACTATCACCTACGACACTGGTGGGTATTCCCTTAAAATCAGTAACAGCATGAAAGGGATGAAATATGACAAAAATGGCGGCATGGGCGTGCTTGGCGCAATGGAAGCAATTGCGAACCTCAATGTCCCCACGAGAGTCAGTGCAATTCTCCCCTGCGCTGAAAACATGGTTTCGAGCAATGCATACCGTCCAGACGACATTATTGAAATGTACAACGGCGTGACTGTAGAGGTAACAAACACCGATGCAGAGGGTCGACTTGTGCTTGCAGACGGTCTTGCTTGGGCGTGCAAAAAAATTAAGCCAACTAAAATTGTCGATATGGCAACACTCACGGGTGGTGTCGTTGTTGCACTTGGGTCATTCTGTGCTGGTTTATGGTGCAATGACTCTGGTTTGAAAAAACAAATTGAAAAAGCGTCAAAAGAAACTGGTGAGCGAGTTTGGGAGTTACCGCTCTGGGAAGACCATCGCGATTATATGCGGGCAAAACACGCCGATTTACACAACTCCGCACCCGCTAGGGGTGCGCACCCAATTCAAGGTGCGGCATTTTTGAGTTTCTTTGTTGACAAAGATATTCCATGGGCACATATAGATATTGCTGGTGTGAGCAGTGTTGAAAGTGATCGGGGTTTATATTGCACCGGCCCGACGGGCTGGGGTGTTCGGCTTCTTACTGAACTTGCTGAATCAATGTAATCAACCCAGAGTACAAAGCATCTTTTTCTCTTGTTTATCTACCGCGGGATTGTTTTAACGCATAAGGGCGACTCGGCGTTGGTGGCGGCCACCTTCGAAGTCGGTTGCGAGCCAGGTGTCAACAATGGCGTTGTAGTCACTGTTCATTGGCCCGTTCGCGGCCATGCAAAGAACGTTGGCATCGTTGTGCCGGCGGCTCATTTCTGCAGCAACGGGCTCATGCACAAGCGCTGCTCGTATGCCGTCTGATTTGTTTGCCGCCATCGACATGCCAATCCCTGAACCACAAATTAAAACACCACACACCGCTACGCCAGAGGTAATCTCATTTGTAACTGCATTCGCGATGCATGGGTAATCCACAGAATCTTCACTAGCGCCATACTGTTTATGTACAGTCCACCCAAGAGTCTCGAGGTGCAAAGAAAGGTTGTCTACAATTTCTCTTGCTCGGTGATCTGAGCCAATTACAATTGTTCCAGTTTGAAAAGACATGGTTAATCCTTCGATGTAAGTGCTTGAAGTTTAGTGGCGATGAGTTTTTCCATTTGTTCTGCAAGTGCATCGTACACCGATTGGTCTTGACCAATTGGATCAAGAATATCACCTCGCGGGTCAAGGAGTTCTGCAGAATCAGTAAATTGTTTTACCGCAACTAAGTGACTACGGGACATACAAAGCACAATGTTTGCAGAAGTTGCCATTTCTTTTGTCAAAGATGTGCTTGTTCCGTCAAATGCAATTCCTCGTTGAGATAGTGCCTCAATAGATTCTTCGCTTGTAGCATAGCCTTCATGGGCAAATACACCTGCTGAAACAGCGAGCCAATCGTTAAAACCGTGGTCATCAAGCCATTTTTGGGCAAGACCCTCGGCCATTGGGCTCCGGCACGTGTTGCCGGTACAAACAAAAAGTATGGTAGAGATAGACATCACTTGCAATAGTAGCCACTATCGTATTGAATACGCATACATCGCACACAAATAGATTGGAATAGATTTTTGGATTTTCTCCCTGAACAAGAAATTAATGAGCTACTACACGAGCTTGGCATTGCTGCCACACAAGATAATGATGACTGTGTCCACCTAGAAATGGGTGCCAAAAGCGCAGATGTCCGAGACTGCCTGTGCGGCGATGAGCCGTCGTGTGATGATGATTGGAACTGCACGACAGTTACCCCAGAGGGCCTTGTTGCCTCCTCTGTCGAATGCGCAACAAGAATTCACCAAGGACAAACTGTTCTTGTGCCTTGTGGAAAATGGCGGTCGGTGTTTGATGCTGTTGCGTTTAGTATGGCCGGGGACGAACTCTGGCAAGAATTTGACGCCTCTGCAACAATCAAACTAAACACAAGAGACCCGCTTCTTTTTGATGTTGGTGACGAGCAAATTTTAGCGAGTTTGCTCACGGCACTTATGAACGACGGTGAAACGCCAGAACAAAGCGTTTTTCTGATTCCAGCTGGAGCTCCAATACTTATGCATTTGCAACCAACTGGCCCCGTTAAATTATGGTTTGGAAACAGTGTTTTAGCCGATGAAGTCCGCGAGGCGTACGCAGGATAATTTACCGATACGTCTTTTTATATGGCTCAAAAAAAACACAACTCCCTATTTAAAAAAGAAAAAATTTCGGTAGAAAAAACAGCGCAGGCTCGTTCTTCTGAAAACTGGAAAACACTCGCAAATGAGCTTCTTTCTCTCTGTGCAACACGGACAGAAATTGTTTCTTTTGCAAAAAACGGAAAACGAGTCCAAATAGTTGATTCTATAGAATCGAGTTACAAGATAGCACGTGGAGGAAGATTCCTTGTCCAGCCACCCCTGGTCGGTAGGGATGCAGGAATTATTCACTACGCATTGCGAGAGCGGGGTTTTGCTGCAGTAGTTCTTTGTCGTGAACCCTCCACAAGTCTTGGGCTTTGTCCAATTGTTGCACTTGGCAGTGGTGTTATGGTTCGAGTCCAAATTGAAGAACCGACAAACCAAGAAAAGCCAACCTGTGCTTGGTTTGATCACGCCACCGAAGAGCTTGGCGACCATGTTTTATCAAAAATGGACACCAGCACAACAACCAAAAGACAGCTTGATTATTTGTTAGCCCACCTTCCGGCAGTTTCTACTTGCACAAGTATTTACACAGCAACCGTGGCGCTTTGTCGTACACTATGTGAAGAAGAAAATTAGTTTTTTTATAAAGAGGTAGAACCTGTGGCAATTACAACTTCACTTGCATCAAGGTATTGGATTAAAACCGTAGTCATGGCATTCCTTTGCATCATTCTTGGTGTGTGGGGCGTATATGATTATGTTGTTGTAATTCCAACCGCAATACAAAATGCTCAGCGGGCTGAACTGCAAAACAACTTTATAAAAGATGCGCTTTATGTTGAAGTGGGGGCAGCAGAACGAGACAGTGCAATGGTGGCACTGAATGGTGCTATTGAAAAAGACAGTGGGCTCGACGCGCAATGGGCAGAAACGCTTGTTTTGTTTCAGGGCGCGATCGGTTCAAGCGACAGTGCAAAGTTGCGGGAGGCACAAGATGTTCTAACCAAAAACCTAAATGCTTATGGCAGTGTGATTGCACCAAGTAAATATGACCGGCCGATGCAGTGGTTATTTATATTTTGTATCCCGTTTGGTTTTTATTATTTTTGGGCTTACTTCAACACGAAGAAAAAAGCCAATACGTATTGTCTTGAGGACAATGGAACGCTCACCACGCCAGAGGGGACGTGGTCATCCGACCAGATTGAAGGTATTGATATGGAGCGGTGGATTGCAAAAACAGGAAAAGCCCGAACCACATGGACTGCAAAAGTTATTGTTAAAGGGCACAGTCCTGTTTTGTTAGATGATTTTGTTTATAAAGACATGCATTTGATTATTGGTAAACTTGCACATGATTTTTACCCAAAAGAGTGGAGCCCTTTAGCAAAACGAATAGACTCTGAAACCAAAACCAACGATTGTGGTGAAGAAGAATAGTTTTGGCATTGCTCTCAGCTACAAATTTAGTGAAAGGCTATGGAGGCAGAAAAGTAGTTGACCGGGTTTCGCTTGAGGTAAACGCTGGAGAAATCGTCGGACTACTTGGACCAAACGGTGCGGGCAAAACAACTTCGTTCCGCATGATGATTGGAATGATTACACCAGAAAACGGCCGGGTTCTTTTTGATGGTGAAGATGTTACATATCTTCCAATGTACCAACACGCTCGGCGCGGAATGGGTTATTTAGCGCAAGAACCAAGTGTGTTTCGTGGGATGACGTGCGAAGACAACCTTCTTACTATTCTTGAGACACTTCCAATTCCAAAACCAGTTCAAAAACAACGGTGTAATGAACTCCTTGCTCAGTTTCATCTTGAACACAAGCGAACACACCTTGCACGAACGTGCAGTGGTGGCGAGCGAAGAAGACTCGAAATTGCGCGGTCATTAATAACTAGGCCAAAGCTCATATTGCTCGATGAACCCTTTGCTGCCGTTGACCCTCACACGGTTGAAGATGTACAAAAAGAAGTTCGAAAACTTGCTGATTCTGGAATTGCTATTCTTGTGACAGACCATGCTGTACAACAAACACTTCATATTTGTGACAGGGCATATATCATTGATAGTGGCAAAAACCTACGCGACGGGGACCCAAAAACGATTATTAACGATAAATTGGTTCGAAAACACTACCTAGCATCCACATTCCGTGGTGATGAGTTTGATTAAACAAATCGGTACACCCGTTCACGCTATATAATCCAACCCACTATGCGATTTTGTGTAACTATTTTATTGATGAGTTGTTCCCTTTTTGGGTGCGTGAAGCGAACGGTTTTAGTAACAACTAACCCTCCCGGCGCGTTAGTGTGGGTAAATGACCGTGAGATTGGGCGTACACCTGTGTCGTTCCCGTTCACATTTCATGGGGAGTATGACCTTCGTGTTGAACGCGCGGGAAACGAGCCAATCATGACGACTGCGTGGACAGATAAGCCGATTTGGGATGCACCATTCGTAGACCTAGTTGCAGAATTAGCGCCAGCTGAACTCCACGCTGAAACGGTTTGGCACTTTGACCTTGCGCCACCAAACAATAACCCAGAACAGTTGATTGAGCGAGCGAATAAACTCCGCGCATACACACAGGGCATCTCTAGTGAGTAATATGCGTCGTTGGGTTGGATTGGGAATTATTTTACTTTTCGCCGCGGGTATTTCTTGGTGGTCGGCCAAAGAAGAATCAAAAGTTTCAATACACGTGCAACAGGAAGTTGTTCGGCTTGTTCCGTTGTTCCAATTAGACCCCTCGTGTCTAAGTAGTATTGTCGAAAATGCGGTGCTTGAACCAACTTTAGCGAACTCCCTTGAGATGGTGTATGAAAAATCAATTGCATTAGGCAAGGGTGTTGCGGTTGTTGTAACAAGTGGGGACAACGAAGAATACGGTGATGGCACAGCAACACATGTTGCTGTTTTTAAAGTGAATAAAGAAGAATTGGCTAGTTTGCGTATTATTTGCCACTCAGACACAGACCCACTACTAATTACTGGAGCTTGGATTCAATGAAAGTTTGGATAAATGGCGCGTTTGTTAACGACACAGAGGCAACGATGAGTGTGTTCGATGCAGGAATTCAACACGGAGTCGGATTGTTTGAAACTATGATTGCGCGAAACGGGCGAGTGTTCCGTGCTATGGATCATATGAATCGCCTCGCTGACTCTTGTGCCGCGCTGCGCCTTACTGAAAAGCTGCATGTTGAGCCGCTTGTTGAAGCTTTACAACTAACCCTTGAGGCAAACGAGCAAACAGAGGCGCGAATGAGAATCACCATCACGGGTGGTGATTTAAACATGTTGCAACAAACTGGAGAAAGTGGTGGCGACCCAACCATCATCATCCAGACGCAGCCGCCTACAAAGTATCCTGATGGGTTTTATAAAAACGGAACACTTGTTTCTCTCGCAAGCGGCAGGGTCAACCCGTTTGCGTTTACAGCTGGGCATAAAACGCTTGATTATTGGGGAAACCTGCTTAACTTACAAATGTCTGCGATGCAACAGTGTGGCGAGGCGCTCTGGCTAACACCAAGTGCGCATGTTGCAAGTGGGTGTGTAAGCAATGTTTTTGGTGTAAAAAATGGAACCTTGTTCACTCCAATCGCTCAGGGTGAAGAGGTTGCTGAAGATGAGCCATCAGCGGTTTTGCCGGGAATCACCCGCAAGGTACTCATCCAAATTGCGGGTGATTTAGGTGTTGGTACAGATAAAAAACAAGTGGCTTTTGATGAGTTGTTAAATGCAGACGAGGTGTTTTTAACAAATTCAAGTTGGGGAGTTCTGCCCGTTGTGGGTGTTCGTGCATCTGTGCAAACCAAAGAGGGTGCGAGCACACAAGATCAGCCCGTTTGTGATGGAGTAGTGGGTCCACTTACAAAACAACTGCATGTGTCGTACCAAGACACGGTGGACCGAGAAACCAAAGACAGTTTCTAGCTTGTTGAACTTTATAGCGTGGCTCGTTGAACTCAATCCACTAATCTATAATTCTGTGGGGATCTGGCGTCTGGTCCAGGGGGCCAAACACCCAGCGAGAGCCGGGCGAAATTGTTTAAGGCGTTTTAACCCTCCAAAAACACACTAATCTCGTTTTACCCTGACATTCTTTCTGCCACTTGCAGAAGGACCCGACGAGGGCCTGTTTCCTTTATTGAATAAAGATTGAACTTTAGTGCGAACAACGCCTACAAGTAACAAAATGCCAAAAACGAAAGCGGAAACAATTCCTGCAATGATAAGGAGTGCGAAGATGGGTAAGAGAAGCACTAAGCCAAAGGCGATTGTTGCTATTTTTGCAGGCAGCGACATTTGTGTCACTATGCCAAGTTGGAATTGTCGCATCATCATATAAATTCAATCATAGTCACTTTTTAAGAGGTGGTATCATAAGCAGTCGCAAGGACGCACTCGTGGCAGCAAAAAAAACCAACAACCCATTTATTCACCTCCATCTTCACAGTGAGTATTCGCTGCTTGATGGTGGCAATAAAATAGATGCTCTTCTTGAGCGAATAAAAAGTTTTGGCATGGGCTCGGTCGCGGTGACTGACCACGGAAACCTATATGGGGCGTTTGAGTTTTATACGAAAGCAAAAGCCGCAGGCGTGAAACCAATCCTTGGAATTGAAGCATATGTCGCTATTGGCGATAGAACCATAAAAGAAAAAACCGGTGTTAAAGACAGTGGTTTTCATCTTGTGTTGCTTGCAGAAAACAACAAGGGGTGGAAAAACCTCGTCAAACTTAGTTCTGATTCTTTTTTACAGGGGTTTTATTACAAGCCACGAATGGACCACGAAACGCTTTCGAACTATTCCGATGGCCTCATTGCAATCAATGGTCATTTAGGAAGTTCCATTGCATACCACTTGTGTAACTTTGTAGAGAGCGGAAACAGTGAGGATTGGGACAAAGCCGTCGAAGAAGCGAGATGGCACGCTGATACGTTTTCACCAAACAGTAAAGGTGAGCCCCGCTTCTTTATTGAACTGCAAAGGCATGATGTGCAAGATCAAATTGCCATCAACCCCTACTTATTAAAACTAGCAAAAGAGTTAGACCTGCCAATAGTCTGTGACAACGACGCGCATTACCTTAGTGAAGACGACTGGGATGCGCACGACACACTTTGTTGTATTTCTATGCAAAAACAAAAGGCCGATACTGAGCGGCTTGTTTACTCACGAGATTTGTATGTCAAATCGCACGAACAAATGGCAGACTTGTTTAAAGATATTCCAGATGCAATTGAAAACAGCGCCGCAATTGCTAAGCGGTGCAACGTTACGCTTGATGTAGACAAAAACCACGCGCCGGTTGTTCGGGTTACTGGTCCCGATTCATATAAACCCTACAAGGGCGGTGAATTAACTGAATGGTTTAAAGAACATTGCCAACGCTTTACTTTGCACCCGTGGGATTCTCAAAAAGACACNGATGTGTCTGAAGAAGAACTCAAAAAAGATTGCGATAGGGCNTTGTTGTGTTTATGTGAGGCGGGTCTCATTTGGCGCTATGGTCCAGNGGGGGTNACTGACGAAATTAGAGCTCGGCTTGAACGAGAACTTCGCATTCTTTCAGACAAAAATATTAGTGCGTATTTTCTTATTGTTTGGGACTTTGTTGACTGGGCAAGGCAGAAGGGTATTCCTGCAAACGCACGGGGTTCTGGTGTTGGCACGATGGTTGGGTTTGTGCTTGGATTATCAAACGCCTGCCCGGTTAAATATGGCTTGCTTTTTGAACGATTCACTGACCCTGACAGAACCGAATATCCAGATATTGATATTGATATTTGCCAAAACGGCCGCAATGACGTGATTGATTTTGTTCGCAAAAAATATGGACACGTCGCACAGATAATCACGTTTGGTCGTTTAAAAGCACGCGCAGCGATTAAGGATGTTGCGCGCGTTCATGGTCTTTCGGCAGGTGATGGTCAACGGCTTTCTAATCTTATTCCATCTGAACTTAACATTACTATTGATGAATCATTAAAAAAGAGTGGTGAGTTTAAAGAAGCATACGATGGTTCGGATGAAATCAAAAGAGTTATTGACACAGCAAAACAGCTTGAACACCACGCAAGACACGTTGGAGTGCATGCCGCGGGCGTGGTCATTGCAACTGAACCACTAGACAATATTATTCCGCTTTGTAAGGCATCGGGTAGTTCTAATGATGTTGTTACACAGTGGGACGGACCAACGTGTGAGCGAATCGGTCTTCTCAAGATGGATTTTCTTGGTTTGCGCACATTGTCTACAATTGAACTTGCGAAAAAACTTGTTCGCGAAAGCCTGGAAGAGAAAGAAATTTGGAGAGCCGTAAACCGTGAGGTTAATAACGGCGAGCACCCACTTGATTTAGAACGAATTCACCTTGAAGACAAAAAGGTTTTAGATTTATTTATGCGTGGTGACACTGCTGGTATTTTCCAGTTCGAGTCTGGCGGCATGCGGCGGTTGTTAAAACAAATGAAACCAAATCGCCTTGAAGATCTTATAGCTGCAAACGCTCTCTTTAGACCGGGGCCCATGGACCTCATAGAGACGTTTTGCTTGCGAAAAAATGGGGCTGAAGAGGTTCCCAAGGTTCATGCTATCGTCGATGGTTTCACAGAAGAAACCTATGGAATCATGGTGTACCAAGAACAGGTTATGCAAATCGTGCACGCCCTTGGTGACATTCCTCTTCGAGAGGCCTATACGCTTATTAAAGCTATTGGTAAAAAGAAACACAAGGTTATCAATGCAAACAGACCAAAGTTTGTTAATGGTGCTGTTGAAAAAGGCCTGAAGGAAAAATTTGCAAACGAGTTGTTTGACCTTATTCTCAAGTTCGCTGGATACGGTTTTAACAAAAGCCACTCCACTGGCTACTCTATCATTGCGTTTCAAACTGCGTATTTAAAAACATATTTTCCTGTTCAATATATGGCTGCTGTGCTTACTTTTGAAAGTGGTGCTAAAAAAACTGAAGACTGGGCTCCGTATATTGGGGATTGCAGGCGAGTTATTTTCCCAGACCACTCAAAAGAAAACAGGCACATTGGCTTCTTGGTTGGCCCGCCAGATATTAATCAATCAGACGCTGATTTTTCGGTTGTTTTTAAAGAAGACGAAGAAAAAACAAACGTCAATGGTAGTGTTCGGTTTGGGCTCGGCGCGGTAAAGGGTGCGGGTAGTGCGGCTGTTTCTGCTATTGTCGAAGAACGAAAATTTGGTGGATCATTCAATTCTATTTTTGATTTTTGTTCTCGTGTAAGTAGTCGTGCAGCAAACCGGGCAACTGTTGAGTCGTTAATCAAGGGTGGGGCTTTTGATTCCATGCATGGTGTGGACAATCGGGCAAGCCTTTTAGCTGTGCTTGATAAGGCAATTTCTATTGGGGCATCCGCTGCAAAAGACAAAGAAACGGGACAAGGCGGGTTGTTTGGTGCGCCAAAAAACACCGAAGCTGATGATGATAATGCGCCGGGCTCTGTGGCTATTGTTGAGTTACCCAAGGTAACTCCATGGACACAGCCTGAAACACTACAGCACGAGAAGGAGGTTTTGGGGATCCATGTTTCAGGGCATCCATTAGACGCGCACGATGAGGTGCTTGAGGCATGGTGCTCTGATAATGTTGTTTCTCTTAGGGATAAAGGTGATGGCAAGGAAGTTGTTGTTGGCGGCGTGCTTTCAGCTGTTCGAATCGTAGTGATTCGAAACGGAAGAAGTGCGGGGCAAAAAATGGCGATTCTTACATTGCAAGATCGTGTTGGTAAAATCGACTGTGTTCTTTTCTCTGATGGGTATCAAAAATATGCACACTTGTTACAAAAAGACGATGTTGTGCTTGTTGTTGGAAAAGTAGACCGGGGCAGGGGCGAACTGCAGTTGCTTGTAAACAAAGTTGTTTCACTTCCAGAAGCCCCCCTCTTTCTTTCTAAGAGAATAGAAATCACGTTTCATGAGTCGATTTCCAATGGCCAAACGAAGGGGCAAATGGAGATGGTCTCAGGAATTATTAAACAAGCGGGGGCCTCAAGGGTTGGGCAAGGGGCAATGCCTGCTGATGTTTATATTCATGTAAACACTGGCGAGCACGTAGCAACCCTGCGGAGTCAGCGCAGGGTTGTTGTTGAACAAAAATTAATTCAGCAAATTATCGAGGTTGTTGGTCAAGACAATGTTCGGCTAGTCTCAATAGGTGGTTCTAGGTAGTGCTTTTGTTTCGCTGTTACGCGGCTTTGCCTTGTGACCAATCGTCGTCATCAACAAATTCGCTAGG
>NZFX01000062.1 GCA_002689385.1 Phycisphaerae bacterium | reverse complement strand
GGTCCAACATAATCGCAACGCGGGCGAATAAGACGGTTGTCTTGAAGGTACTCAAGACAGTGCGCTGTCCAGCCAGAAACTCGACTCATAGCGAATAATGGAGTGAATAAATCTAAATCAATGCCGAGTGAGAAATATGTTGTAGCAGAATAGAAGTCAACATTTGGATAAATACCTTTTGAACCTACTTCGCGATCCATGATTTCTTCAATCTTCTTGCTCTTTTCAAACAATGCCATATTGCCCGTATCCTCTGCTATTCCTTTAGCAAAGGTTTTTAAATACGTTGCACGTGGGTCATACGCTTTATACACACGGTGTCCGAAGCCCATTATTTTTTCTTCGTTTGCAAATTTGTTTAACACATAGCTTTCAACTAAGTCAATGGAATCAATTTCTTGCAACATATACATAACACCCTGATTTGCACCACCATGCAGAGGGCCCTTCAAAGTACCAATAGCAGTTGTGACTGCTGAATACATATCGCTTAGTGTTGAGATAGTGACTAGAGAAGCAAAAGTCGAAGCGTTAAATCCATGATCAGCATGGAGAACAAGACAAATATCCATTGCACGAGCCATACGCTCAGTTGGTTTTTCACCGTTTAGCATGTACAGGAAATTTTCAGCAATCGTCGCGTTAACATCAGGTCGTACTAGATCAAGTCCTTTACGGTGCCGATCGAATCCAGCGATAAGGGCAGACATTTTTGCAAGCATTGCTATGGATTTTCGAGTGTTTGCTTCTTCTGAGGGATCATCCGCTGCGGGATCTTCAAGAGCTAATGCAGAAGTTAACGTGCGGAGTGCATGCATAGGGTTTGCATCGCGTGGAATCGAAACAATCATGTCCCACATGGTTTCAGATAAATCGTAGTTACTGCTAATAAGAGTAGTAAAATCTGCAAGTTCTGATCTGCTTGGGAGGCGACGATTCCACAATAGATAGGTGGTCTCTTCGAAAGTACTCTGCCGAGCTAGGTCATCAATACCAAAACCCACATACTCAAGCACACCCTTTTCACCGTCAATAAATGAAAGAGAAGAACGAGCAACAATAGTATTTACGAGACCTATATCAGTATGCATTTCTTGCATTGCATTGCTCATGAGAGCCCTCCTTAGAAGGAAAATAAATTGATGCGGAATGTACCATTACCGCAAACGAAAACTCATTTTAGCAGAAATAATTTGAATTCCAAGCATACAATGGGTAAATGCTCATTCCAATTGGAACAAATGTAAAACATTTACGCTATCCGACGGTCACTTATGTGCTTATCGGGCTTAACTTGCTCGTTTTTGCAATGCAATGGTCGATTCAGCGTGCAGGTGGTGTCGAGTTTGGAGCAGAAACAACAAATATAATTTCTAACGGTCTAAATAATGCGAGACTCTCATCTGGAAACTTTCACGTGTATTCTCTTATCACTTACCAATTTTTGCATGCCGGTTGGATACACATACTTGGAAACATGTTGTTCTTGTTGCCGTTTGGTAAAGCGGTTGAAGACCGATTGGGACATGTTGGATTTGCTTTCTTTTACCTTGGTTGCGGTGCATTTGGCGGGTACATACACACGCTCTTTTCAACTGCACCAGTTGTGGGTGCAAGCGGCTCGGTCTGTGCAGTGACCGCTGCGTTTATAGTACTTGCACCCAAAACATACATTCGGGTACTTCTTGTGTTTTTTATTATTGGTGTATACCAAATTCCAAGCATGCTCCTTGTTGCTTTTTTTGTGTTGTTTGATGTGTTCAGTTTATTGGCAAGTATGGCTGGCGCAAACGCTGAACCAACCGCATGGATTGTCCACCTTGGCGGGTACCTCAGTGGATTCGTTATTACTTTTTCGTTGCTAGGATTAGGCATTCTTGCGTCAAAAGAGTTTGATTTAACTCAAATTCTAAAGCAAGCTAAGCGAAGGCACGAATATAAAAGAGTTATGCAAAAGACTACTTCGCCTCTTTTAAAAGATGAAAAATTAAGTCGAAGTAGAATGAGGCGCTTTGAAATATCTGAATTAGCGGCAACTGGAAACACGATAGCTGCTGCAGAAAAGTACCTGCTCGCGTGCAAGGATAACTCTAAAGTCAAGCTCAATAAAGAACTTCTTAATTCTCTTGGAAACGTGTTGATTCGCAACGGTCGAATTGGGGAAGGCGTTCAGGTATATGAACACTACCTTACACAGCAAAGAGATGCACAAAACACTGGCGAAGTCGCATTGTTACTCATCGCAAAATACATTCGAAATCTTGACAACAAGGACCGCGCAAAAGAATTGATGAATGAATATTCAGGCAAGTTTTTAAACACGCACGCATCCCTTGTTGCCACACTCACTAGGGAGTTGGAAATATGATTCCTTTTCTCGAAAATACACAGATCGGCGTAAAAGTTTGCGGGCTAAGGCAGGAAGAACACGTTGATATTGCAGTAGGAGCTGGGGCGGATGCAATTGGATTTATGTTTGTTGAAGATTCACCTCGCTTCATTGAACGGCATGAGGCAGAGCAACTTCTACTCCAACTTCCAGAAGAAGTTCTTGCTGTTGCTGTTCTTCGAGATCACACGAATCTGCAAGATTTTTCTGATTGGAAAGGATGGTTACAGCTCTGTGGTAACGAGGATGAATCTATAGTTTCATCCGCACCACGTCCTGTCATCAAAGCATTCAAGTGGAGTGAATCGGAGGTATTACGCTGGGACGCATGTACAAATGTTGAAGCGCTCCTCGTTGACGGTTCAGATGGAGGCCTAGGTAAATCATTTGATGTTTCAATGCTTGCGAAAATGATTCCAACGCTAAACAAGCCCGTTATCATCGCAGGCGGATTAGAGCCAAATAGTGTTGCTAAAGTTATTGCTGATGCCCACCCCGCTGCTGTTGATGTCAGCAGTGGAATTGAAAGTATAAAAGGGATTAAAGATCCACAAAAAATGTGTGACTTTATTCATGCGGCTAAGTTTTTGGGGCGTTAAGAACTAAGCGGTTCCTTCAGTTTCGATTCGACGCGAATGCCCTCAATGACAAGTTTTTTGTCAATGGCTTTCGTCATGTCCAAAAGTGTCAGCGCTGCAACACTCACTGCGGCAAGCGCTTCCATTTCAATGCCTGTCCTACCGTGAATTCTGGTAGTAGCAATAATTTTTAACTTAGACTCTTCCGTTCGTTCAAAAACAATTTCAGCAAACTCAAGCGGAAGTGGATGACAGAGTGGAATGAGTAAGCCGCATTGTTTTGCGGCTTGAATCCCTGCAATTCGTGCTACTGCAAGCGCCTCGCCTTTTGGTAATTCACCTTGCATAATTGCATCGAGTGTACTTTTTTGAGCAACAAAGTAGCCAGAAGCAATTGCAGTTCTGCGCATGGTGGGTTTCATCGAAACATCGACCATAGAGGCCCTACCCTTGTCGTCCATATGTGTTAGTTGATTACTCATTCCGTGTCCTTTGTATAAACTCGTTTACCTGCAAGGAAAGTCATAATCACTTTTGGCTGCGTTTGCTCCCAATCACATTGCAATGGATTACAGTCAAGTACGACCATGTCTGCATACGACCCAACAGACAGTTTACCTGTAAGCGAGCGATCAAGCGAGGCACAAGCCGCAGAAGTACTCGCTTCTAACGCTTCTTCTGCTGTAACTCCATTTGAAATAGCCACTCGCATTGCTGCAATAGGATTTGCTTCAGCTACGGGCCAATCTGAACCAAAAGATAATATTGCCCCTGCATCGAGCATTCTACGCCAGTTATGCAATTGTGCTGCTCGTTCTTTTCCAACAGCACTTTCTGCAATGCGTTTGTCATCGGGTTGATGAAGCGGTTGGACTCCAAACATAACGGTTTCAACTTGCTGAATATCATGCTCAGCAATAAATTGTGCATGTTCTATCCTAGGGCAACCATGAGAGCAGATATTTCTAAAAGCATGTAAAGCGGCGCCGACGGCTTCGTCACCGATTGCATGCAAAACGGGTGAAAAACCTAATGAAACAACATGTTTAGTCCACGAAGAAACAGTACCACTTGCTCCAATGCCAGCCCATACCCCAGAACCACTCGTGTCATTCCAGGGCTCATACATTTTTGCAGTACGAGAACCTAATGATCCATCTAGAAATGCTTTAAATCCTGTCACTTTAAGTAAAGAATTACTTGAAGCCACCGAGCAACGATCTGCGTTTTCTTTATTTGCATCATCTAAACACATAACACGAATACGCATATGGTCTTGCAAGGGTATTTGCTGAAGCACATCTTCTACATCCGCTAAATCTTCCATAGTGCCAACAAGCGTTATTCCCAGCGTCTGCATTTCGTCTAACTTTTTAGTCGTTCTTGCAATTTTCTGTGAAGAAGAAAGCTCAGGTATTAGTGGACAAACTACAGAATACAGTGCGTCTTCTTTTACAATACCCTTTGAAAACTCATCACCACCAGCAACAGCGCGAACTGACTGCTCTGGAATTAACTTCAGTGCGACAGTGTTCACGATAGCTGAGTGGAAATCGACCCTGTAACAAAGCACAGGCGCGGTCAGTTCTTCTGGGAACCAGTCCACGTTGGGCATAGCGCCTAACGTTTCTTGAGTCCAGCCGTGAGCAATGAGCCAATTTCCTTGTTTGACATCCTTTTCAGCTGCAAGTAACACTCGACGAAATTCCTCTTTAGAGTTCACCTCTCGAAGATCAACCTCTCCCATCCCACAAGCGCCCTGTACAAGATGAAGGTGTGAATCAACAAACCCAGGAACCAACACACAGCCACCTAAATCAAGTACTTCGGCATTTTTAGGTTGTTCAGCATCGATTTCAGAAATGCGTCCATCGACTATGGATAACGACCGAGAAAAAGAGGGAGGACTCACTTGCGTTAAAACAGGACCGTTACAAACGTACAGCGTTCGACTCATGCTGTCACTTCCAGTGGACCGATTCTGAAAAATAGGTATTCTTTTGCTAAGTTACGCATTGTCATCATGAAGATTCTACACACCATTATTCTCTGCTGCATCATCCTTGGTTGCGAGGCGCCCCGCGAAGACAAAACATCTGTGCCGGTTCTCCCCCTAATTCAGCCACCTATCGAAACTTCTGCAGAGTTAAATACGCCGTCGCTTCTTGACATTCCCGATGAGGAGGTCCCCACAACGGACCACGAGGCTAAATACACATTCGCACCACCTTCAGATAAAAGCTTGATTATTTTTGGTGCATACCAGTCAACTCGACCTTTACTTTGGGACTGGGTCAAACCAAAAACAATTTCGGTCACATGCAATTATGAGTTAGCGAGTTCCAATGAATCTGACCCTGCGCTTCTTTCAATTCTGCAAGTTGCAAATACTGACTCGCAGTCGATCGATAACAATATTGCCCGCTGGAAAGCGCTTTTTCGTTCAAACGATGGTGGTCCTGTGTACGCGTCAAAGAAAAAATACGAAATAGATGGAATTGATGCTACACAAATTACCATTCATGGAGAGTTCAAAGGTGCTGGTTCTGGCTGGCGTTTAAAAGACCATCTTTTGCAAGTAGTGATTTTCAATAATGAAGAAGTTACCACCTATATTAAGATTTTGGGTTCCCGAACTACGGTTGCACAGCACGAAGAAGCAATCAAAACTTTTTTGCAAGCAATCCACATTGTAGATTCTTCTGCAGAGTAAACATCTATTTGTATTACTGTCGTAAGAAATTTTCTATCAACAAGGGCCCTTCGGTTGTCAAGAAACTTTCAGGGTGGAATTGCACGCCTTCAAGCATTGTGCCTTCTCCATTCCAACGCAATCCCATGCATACACCATCATCAGTCCAAGCACTCATGGTGAAATCGTCTGGGATTGATTGTACGTCTACAACAAGTGAGTGGTAACGAGTAGCATTGAATGGGTTACTCATGCCATCAAACAAACCCTTTCCATCGTGTTGCACTTTAGAAGTTTTTCCGTGAACAGGTACAGCATATTGCACCACAGCCATACCATACAAATCCGCTATTGCTTGGTGTCCTAAGCATACTCCGAGTATTGGAATCTTCCCGCGAAAATGTTTGATGAGCTCTCGGCTAACGCCGCTTTCTTTTGGTGTGCATGGTCCAGGTGAAATCAACAAATGAGAAGGTTTCAAGGCTATAGATTCCTTGAGAGTAATTTGGTCGTTTCGAACTACCTTGATCTCACGCGTAGTATGAGAAACAAGGTCAAGTTCACCTATGCGTTGCACCAAGTTAAACGTAAACGAGTCGTAATTATCAATCAGTAATAACACAATTGTGAGTATACAAGCGGCAGGGATTCTCTGTAAGGCTAAGCAGCGCGAGTACCGGCTACACCATCTTGGGTAACAAGAAACAAATCGCCAGAAATTGGATATGGCAAACGCTTATAGTCCGCATTCACACGTTCTTGTAATTTTTCAACAAATGGATCTGGGCCACAAGAAATTGCCATGAACATATCTCGCGCAGGTGCTGCAACATAAAAATTTCCTTTGAACTCTGGAGCAAGCCTCTTCCACAACGTCGTCAGAAGAAGCCGTGCAGCATCGTACCCATCCTGCATATTAAAAATCACAGCTCGCCCACCATCGCGAGCTTCGACAATTTGCAGTTTTAATTGTGGTTGATATTTTGATAAATTTTGACGAGCAATACGGTCAATCTCATCTATAGAAACACCCCATCGCAACATTTGCTCTACTGTGATACTCACTGTCATTCTTGGCATATCTATGACGTAAAGAATGACCGTTTCATTCACAAATGGGGAATAGACAACTTGTTCTTTGTCGAGTTGTTCGAATATAGCCATAGGTTGAATTCGAGGCATTATTCGATCTTTTGCTACGGAAAAAGGCATCTGCACATCTGCAAGAGCATCATCATCGAGCAGTTGCTCAAGAAAGTCCTCTACAATTTCAACCCCACGATCAGGATTTGAGAAAACCATGCGGTAGAGATTGTTCAATCCTAGGTGACGCCCATCGAGGTATAAATCCATTGGGCCTGCTAGGTGTACTTCCTTTTCAGGAAAAAATCGACGCAAAATATGAACAACTTGTTCACTAAATGCTTCTGGTTCTCTTGGCATGTGTGTCATTTCTGTGGTTCCTATGTCTCCCCCGTTACGGAAAACTCTACACATACCTTCGTCAATAATGGATGTGGCATCAACTTGATCTGAAATGCATTTTAATGAAGTAATAAATATCAAGGAACTATCGGACGTTTCATTAAAACAAGACCTTTAACGTGGTACGCTGTACACTATGAATAGGTTCTTACAAATTGACGAAACAACAATCGGTACAGATTCTCCTCTACTTATAATTGCAGGCCCCTGCGTTTTGGAAAATAAACAACACGCGCTTGATTTAGCAGAGCAACTCCAATGCTGGTGTAATGAAGCACAAGTCAGCTTTATTTTTAAGGGTAGTTTTGATAAAGCAAATAGAACAAGTGTCTTTTCGAAGCGCGGCCCAGGTATTGAGCAAGGTCTGGATATTCTTTTAGCTGTTAAAGAGAATCTCGGATGCATGGTGACTACAGATATTCATGAAGCGCAACACGCAGAACCCGTGAGCAAAGTTGCAGACTTTTTACAAATCCCAGCATTCCTTTGCAGGCAAACTGATTTACTTGTAGCAGCCGCAGAAAGTGGCGCTGTTGTAAACGTGAAGAAAGGTCAATTTTTGTCGCCAGATGAAATGCGCAATGTGGTTGGAAAATTACAAGAAGCGAACTGCGACAAGATTATTTTGACTGAGCGCGGCTCATTTTTTGGATACAACAGATTAGTAAATGATTTTATTGGTTTAGGTGACATGATGGAAATTGGACCACCAGTTTGTTTTGATGTGACGCACTCAACCCAATTGCCCGGAGCTGGCAAAGGGTGCACTGCCGGTCGGCCAGACAGAGCTTTCCTCTTAGCTAAAGCAGCGACTGCTGCTGGTGTTGATGCCCTTTTTCTTGAATGCCATGAAAATCCATCTATCGCACCTTGCGATGCAAGTACGATGCAACCTATTCAGAAAATGCAAGAAATCATTAATACATGTGCTGCCATTGCACTCACTGTAGACCGAGCCAAGGTGAAGCAATGACAAAGTGCGACCTTTGTACTAACCCTGCTGAGTTTCACGACGTGCAAATTACGAACGGCGTGCATAAAACAACGAACCTCTGCCGAAAACACGCAGAAGAAGCGGGTTTCAATTTAGGAAAAATTGATGTATCCATTGTCCTAGAGATGGATTCTTTAAAAATGAAAGAATCACCTGTGGCCCTAACTTGCCCTGACTGCAATTACACTATTGCGCAATACAAAGAAACAAGTTTACTCGGCTGTCCTACGTGCTACAAAACGTTTGCAAACCAACTTAAGCATATAATCTCGAATGTGCAGGATGCGCATATTCACCACATCGGGCGTGCTCCCGCAGAATCTAAAAGCATAAATAGACATCTTGAAGTTCGTCGACTACTCAAGCAACTTGACCAGGCAGTCAACCACGAGAAATATGAACAAGCCGCGGACATACGCGACAAGATTAGAGAATTGCATGACTGCGGGGAACAACATGAAGATTGACCCTGTTAAAAACTGTCCATTCAACCGAGAAAACTCCCCTTTTGCCGATGTCGTTTTAAGTAGCCGAGCGCGTCTTGCACGCAACTTAGATGGCTTTCCATTTGTGAATAGAGCTTCTTTATCCGACTGCAGAGAAGTTGCTTCACTTGTAAAACATATTTGTGATGACATACAAGAAAAAGAAGATCTTGAATGGGTGAACCTGGACGAACTAGACAACCTCACAACCGAGCTTTTTGTGGAACGCCACCTAGTTTCTTCAACACTTGCACACGCATCGCATCCACGCGCCATTGCAATCGGACCAGAACTTTCTCGAAGTGTCATGATCAATGAGGAAGATCACATACGCATTCAATCACTGCGCCCTGGACTACAGCTTGAAGAAGCACGAAAGGATGTTGACACTTTAGATTTGCGTATCGAAGAAATTATTGCATACGCTTTTGATGAAGACCTAGGCTTTTTAACAGCGTGTCCAACAAATGTAGGAACAGGCGCACGTTTCAGCATCATGCTGCACCTTCCAGCCCTACGTATTATCAAAGATTTACAACTAGTCCGAAACGCATGCGAAGGTATGTCACTTGCAATTCGTGGATACCAAGGCGAGGGCTCAAAAGCCATTGCAGATTTGTATCAAGTTAGCAATCAAGTAACGCTCGGTTATACAGAAGAGCAACTTTGCTCTGTTATTGCAAATGACTTTCTTCCATCTGTCATTAAGTGGGAACGCGAAGGACGTAAAACAATTCTTGAAAATCAATTCAGTAAACTTGAAGACCAAACACACCGCTCTCTTGGCTTACTTAAAAATGCACGCATGCTCAAACTGCACGAGGCCATGCAGTGCCTTGGAAACATTCGACTAGGCGTTTGTACTGGCTTGCTCGAAAACGTTGACCTACCGACCATAAATAAACTTTTTATTGAAATTCACCCATCGCATTTGCGTTGGGAATTTGGAAGAGACATTCCAGATGACAAATTGGCTTCGTTCAGAAGTGAACTCATTCGAGAGAAACTTCAAAAGTGCTAGACCGCCGATCAAGGCTTGCGCCATCTCCGACTGGTGCACTACACATTGGGAATGCTTACTCGTTCCTCATCAATTGTGCACTCGCAAAGCAGCAACAGTGGGAATTGATTTTTAGACTCGAAGACATAGATGGGCCAAGGAAAAAACCTGACTCAATGCAGGAGTCTGAAGAGATTTTCCATTGGTTAGGGCTTGAATGGACTGGAGAGATATATATTCAAAGTACTGGTTTTTCACACTCCAAACAAACCTTGAATTTACTAGTTCAGAAAGACAAGTCGTATCATTGCACACTCTCTCGATCGGAACTTGCATTGGCTAGTAGTGCTCCACATACTGATGATGCTCTAGCCGAATATTGCCAACGCCCAGAAAACATTGCGTTACATAACAAGCAGAGTGCAGAAGGTGCTAACTGGCGATTTGTCGCAAGTGGCACGAAGCAAACACTCCACGATGAAATACAAGGAGATTTCGATATAAAGAATGAAACCGATTTTGTTCTTTGGACAAAAGCTAACATACCCTCCTACCAACTTGCTGTTGTTGTCGACGACCATAGGCAAGGTATAACAGATGTAGTTCGTGGAAGAGATTTACTTGAATCAGCAAGCTGGCAGGAAGAANTCTACAAAACACTTGGCTGGAACCCACCGAGATGGTGGCACCTTCCTNTAATTGTCGGCGAAGANGGTANACGTCTTGCAAAAAGACACGGTGACTCANGACTTAGTTCCTATAAGCGCAAAGGAGTAAGCCCTGAACGAGTTATAGGACTGATTGCTTCTTGGTGTGGAATTCAACACACTTTACTTCCTATGCAACTTGAAACTTTTTATGAACAGTTCGCAATTGAGCAACTGCCAAAAGAAAATAGTACATTCACGTCGAAAGAAGAACAATGGTTACTCGATTCATAATCCTTATTACTCTAAGCTTTTCTTGCATTGGGTGCAGCTCACCTCCACCCACTTCGACAAGGGTCACCATTGGAAATGAAGTGTACACCCTTGAACTTGCAATTGACTTGCCTTCTCGAGCAAAGGGACTTATGCATCAAACTACCATTGCAAATGGTGAAGGGATGTTGTTTGTTTTTACTGATGCATCAGCTAGGTCTTTCTGGATGAAGAATTGTCTCATTCCGATTGACTTACTATTCCTCGATTCAAGAGGGACAATCACTGCCCTTCATACAATGGAGCCAGAACCGCCTAAAAACAAAGAAGAGAGCGTGTTCCAATACGAGGCACGCCTTTCCCATTATTGGTCCAATGGACCTGCGCGCTTTGCAATTGAGTTGCAAGCAGGCGAAATCGAACGGCTTGGACTTTCCGTGAACGACAGAATAGCTCTTGATACAGCAAAATTGCGGTCTATCGCCCGATAAGTAACCCATAAAGTGAATAACCCGCATAAATAGTCTTATCGAAGCTGTACGGATGGAAGGATAGTTGATTTGATCTTTTTGAATACCGATGAAAGACAAACGCAGACTACTTATTTGTCTGTGCAGAATTATTATGACATACAGACAAAGCATTTTACTACTCGCAAGCGAAACACAGCAAACATTGACAGGGGTAATTGCAGATGAAATTATGTGCAAGTGGCCAAACGGTTTACCTCCTACATTTTCGTTTAAAGCAACGACAGACTGCGATGTAGCAGTATTGTTTGCGTTTACTGAACAAGAAGTTCTCGAATTGCTTCCGCGCGTTCTAGAATTACAATCATCAAGTGTGCCAGTCGTTCTGTGTTGTGATGAATTTGGATCAATCAATGAATTACTTGAAGATCTGGATATAACTACTCTTGCCTGCGACCCTAACCCTTCCGTGTTAGCTGGCGTACTATTTGGCATTTTACAGCGAAGTGAGCAAGTTTCACAACTTCGTGGGCAAGTCGGATTCGTTCGAAAACTTCATGAAAATCTTCAAGTTGATTTAGATTTACTTCAAGATGAACTTGAAACAGCAGCAACTATTCAACGAGAATTTATGTCAAATGAAGTACAAGAAGTGCACGGTATTTCATTTTCTACTTTATGGAGGCCCGCAAGTGTTGTAAGTGGAGATATGTATGATATAACGCAACTTGACGATGACCATGTCGCGTTCTTTATTGCAGATGCAATCGGGCATGGTATTTCAGCGGCTATGCTTGCAATGATGCTCACACGTACTCTTTCTGCGCATCGTTACAACGAAAATGGAAAATACGCGGAACCAAAAGAAATTTTACGCCACTTGAATGCAGCATTACTTGAGCGCTCGGGCAACCATACGCGTTTTGCTACTGCTGCCTATGGCATTCTCAATTGTAAAACAAATGTTCTTACCTTTGCAGGCGCAGGTCACCCTCCCGCTCTTTTAAGTCGATTTGGTGCAACTCCAACACTGTTAAATTCAGATGGTCCACTACTGGGTGTGTTTGAGACAGAAGAGTTCCCTCAGCAGTCTGTTCAGCTTACCGCTGGAGACACGTTGCTTCTCTACTCTGATGGCTTTGAACATGCCCTTGGCAATGAAGAGTGCAGAAAAAACGAGTTGCCAACGTTCTTACAGTCCATGCATGGCTTCTGTGCTCATGCAACAGGTGACGTACTTGACAATATAAACTCATATCTAAACACCTCCCTTGTAAAGTCTGCGGAAGATGATCTTACTATGATTTGCTTGCAAGCTAAGCCAACCATGCAAACACTTGGGCTCGCGGCTTAGTTCTGAGTGTTACCTATTTTTGCATTTTACGCACGACCTGCACAACAGTTCTCGCAAGAATGTCTGTTTCAATATTTACGAAATCCCCAACCTTTGCATTTCCAAGAGTTGTCTCTCTAAGTGTTGTTGGAACAAGGGCAACTTCGAACCAATCCTCACCAACAGCAGCAAGAGTTAATGAAACTCCGTCAATGGTAACTGACCCCTTATAGACAACAGTGTCACTATCAATTTGTAAAAGAGTAAAACGTACACGACGCGCACCGCCACCTTCGTCCGTGACTGACACTATTTTTTCAACACCATCAACATGCCCTTGAACGAAATGGCCTCCAAGCAAGGTGTCGGGTCGAAGC
>NZFX01000061.1 GCA_002689385.1 Phycisphaerae bacterium | reverse complement strand
TTGCTCAACAATCTTTGATATCGTTAGCTTCAACCACACTACTCACATCAATGGGGCTTGCAAACGGGCTTGGGCCGGCGGATGGATTCACCATCTTCACAATTGAAAGTTACCAAGCAAACAACACCGACTGCACTGGACGGATTGCTGTTGGCGGGTCTGCAACGTACAACAATTTTGGCGTGGGTTCATCGCTTCCTAATTCAAATGGAACGCGAGATGACCTTATCGTTGCGGGAACATTAAGTTGGAATAATGGACAAAGTTTTAACGGCAATGTCCAAGTAATCGGTTCGGCAAATATGAACAATGTGGGCATGCCAAATGGAAGTGTTGGCAACAGAGTGGCTATAGATTTTGATGATGCAGAAACTGAATTGCAATTTTTATCAAACGCGTTGTTTTCTTCTTCAGCAAACGGACGTGTTTCAAATTCATGGGGACAACTCAACATGACTGGTTCTGACCCTGGCATTAATATTTTTCACCTTAGCCAGAGTGATTTGAATCCTCTATGGGGCATGTCAATAACAGTTCCGCAAGGTTCTTCTGTGCTTGTCAATGTTGACCATCATGCAATGCAACTGAATAATTTCCAGCCAGTGCTTAATGGCTGCAGTCCTAGTGATGTTTTGTTTAATTTTCCGATTGCGAACTCTGTCCAATTGAATGGTATTGGTTGGCAGGGAACTATTCTTGCGCCAACTGCCAACATTCAATTTAATAACGGTCAAATAGATGGCGCGCTAGTCTGCCGAACAATTCAAGGAAACGGCGAATCACACCACGCTCCGTTTGATGGCGAACTTCCAACTGACGATGATGCTGATTCGTGTAGATGTTGTTGTCATAACGACGATGGTAGTGACAATAGCAGTGACAATGACGAACACGAAGATGATGCCAATGATAATGACAACAGCGACAATGGCGGAAACGGATGCGGAGGAAATGAAAACAATGGAAACAACGGCGATGGGGATGATCATCACGATGACGAGGATGGCGACGAGAACGATGATGAGGGCCATCAGGACGAAGACCGATTTGACGGCAGCCATAACGACGATTGTGAATGCCATTGCGACTGCAACATCCCTACCGGCATTGCAATGTATGACTAAAAAGAAAACAAAGTAACTGTCACTTTAAAAAATGGAAAGTAATATTACTCGGCGAGAGGTTCGGCTGTAAGCGTGGAAGTGCGCCAAGCATCGAATGAATAGAGGGCAACTGCGAGCCAGATAAGCCCAAAGACGATGGCTCGGTTAGTAGTAAAGTCTTCCTTGAAAATAACAATTGCAAGTAGAAGTTGCCCTGTAGGCGCAATGTATTGCAGAATTCCGAGCGTAGAAAGTTTCAAGCGACTCGCACCGCTCGCAAATAACAGCAGAGGTACTATGGTCACAATGCCCCCAAGCAGCAGGCCAATAGTGATAAACGAATTGCCCGCGACTATCTCAGCACTTTCTGTGGAGAATAGCCACCACTGCAATACGACACATATTGGCAATGTAAACATCATCTCTACGGTCAAACCCTCGATGGAACCAACACCCATAATTTTACGCAATAAACCGTACATCGCAAATGTACATGGAAGCGAAATCGAAATCCACGGAAGTGAACCCTGAGCAACTGTTAGAAACAAAACACCCACTAATGCAATGCCAACTGCAACTTTTTGCAATCGGTGAAGCCGTTCGCCCAAAAACAAAAAACCAAATGCAACGGTTACGAGCGGATTGATGTAATACCCCAAACTACTATCAAGCAAGCGGTCTGTCACAACAGAAATTACGTACACGATCCAGTTTACGGAGATAAAAAATGTTGAAGCAAGAAGGAGAAGAAACGTTTTTTTATCTTTGAGTGCACCAAAACATTCTTTAATTTTTTTTCTATAAACCAGGAGTGCAAAGAGCAATGGCAAGCCCGACATCACTCTCCAAATTACTAACTCAACAACAGGTACTTCCTTAAACACTTTGAAATAGAGTGGAGTGACAAATGCCCACCAAAGATATGCACCGATAGCAAACAAAACACCCGCACCACCCCCAGCCGACTTTGTTTGTCCGGTCAAGCCAAGAGATACCAAAGTGGGAAGAGGAAGATCCAAATCACATCAACAATGTGCCAGTATAAACCGCCGCACTCTACTGCTGAGTAATATCGCTTGGTGAAGTCGCCTCGCTGTAAACGCCACATCAGCCAAAGCAAAACAATCATGCCAATAATCACGTGAATGCCGTGCAAGCCAGTCATAAGGAAATACAAACCAAAGAAAAGGTGCGCATTTGCTGGACGTTTTTCATCAAGTTGTGGAACTTTTGGTCGTTCATACACCGCCATCCGTTGCGCTTCGGATGCGCCTTCAGGCGCAAGTCCAGATGGCGCATGCATTGCATTTGGCATGGACGAGCTAGGGATAGAATCAAGAAATGCTTTTGCCTCTTCAGGTGCGTTTGCTACAACAGGAGCTGTGGCAACTGCCACTTCCTCGTGAATAGCACCCTTTTTATCCGCAGACGCAACTGGCACCATCAATGTCCGCATGTACGCAACGATATCAAGTATTGCTGAATCCTTCAGCATTGGGTTGCCGCCTTTTGGAGGCATTTCCAATTGCAAAATACTATCCGGTGCGTTTGCGGGACGGCCCACCTTAATAAACTCCAAGAGTTCAGTGTCATCGTGGTCGTACACGAACGCACTTGTGTTTAACACTGTACCTTGACCTGGAACACCTTCGCCATTTGCGCCATGGCATGAACGACATGTTGCATTCCAAAGAATCTTGCCTTTTTCAGCGTCACCGTGTGCAATGACAGATGCAGCATGGTCGCCCCCCATGTCATCACCGTGGTCGCTTGTTTCATAGAACGCCATGCCGCCAAGAAGGTGGTCGTGGAATTTATGTTCGTACTCAACGGACTTGATAGCCATAAAGATGCCGGCACAAACAAATGTTATGCCCAAGCAAGCAATTGCTAAACGGCGCTTTTCTTGTTGAACGTACGTGATAGCCATCGCCATTGTCAAACTACTTATAAGTAGAACGGCGGTATTAGCGGCGCCATACCGTTCGTCTAGAAACTGGCCGCCCCATTTAAAGAGGTCTGGGTGGTTTGCACGAAACACAGCGTACCCACAAAACAGACCGCCAAAAAGCAGAATTTCAGTCGCAAGGAATAACCAGATACCCAACTTCGCAGCGTCGTGTTGTTGCGACATATCGCGATAGTGGTGTTGAACATTTGGCTCGTGGCATTCAGACATATCGTAGAGACTCCAAAATCAGGTGACCCAGTGTGGGTTTGTGATTAGAAAAGGAGAAGTATAGCCACTTTTAGCACTTGATTTCATCGTTTTTACGAGCATAAAACCACCAATTTACCGCTAAACAGGTCAAGAAGTAGTATGCGAAGCCGTAGAGGGCACATTGCAGAGTTCCGGCCTTGATTTGTGTTGGGAAATCAAAGGTATGAGGAATACACCATACGCTGCAGCAACCGCAGCCCTGTCAAGAGCTGGGACTCGTTGATCACGATCAAAAATGGCTCAAATCATTCTAAAGGTCGAATCGTTACCAATGCCTGTGGTTGCAAAGAGAAAGATAAAGAGTCATTTTTTTCTTAAATAGAGAGATTTTGTTTATTCTGTGTATGATTTATACTATCTGTATGTACTTTCAACTCTTATTGATTCTCGTGCTCAGCGCGAGTGGATACTTACCCCCTCAGGAGGCAAAAATGCCAACCTATTCTCGTGCTGGTTATGACATTACGCCGCTTGCCGCCGAGGCAAAAAAACAACTTCTCGAAAAACTCGATGAGGAAACGATCAGAATCACTCAGAATGCCGGCACTGAGCGACCCTTTTGTGGAACACTTCTCGACAACAAAAAAGATGGGTTCTATGCATGCGTTGTTTGCGGACTTCCCTTGTTTGCAAGCGATCATAAGTTCACTTCTGGAACTGGTTGGCCAAGCTTCTTCTCCCCTTTTGCAAAAGAACATGTTGCAACAAAAGAAGATACACAATTCGGCATGAAGCGCGTTGAGATTCTCTGCGCAAAATGCGACTCCCATCTAGGCCACGTTTTTGAAGATGGGCCTAAACCAACCGGCAAACGATTTTGTTTAAATTCCGCATCTTTACATTTTTATGAAGAAGGCGAAGAACTGCCCACAGAGTCAAAACCTGTGCAAACAGAAACAGCATATTTTGCAGGCGGTTGTTTTTGGGGCATTGAACACTGGTTCCAAAAGGGCAAAGGTGTGCTTAATGTTGAAAGCGGTTATATGCAGGGTGACACTGATGACCCAACCTATAAAGACATTTGTTCTGGAAAAACAGGACATGCGGAGACTGCCAAAGTCATGTTTGACCCTAAAGTTATCTCATACGAATCACTACTTCATGCTTTTTTCAAAATGCATGACCCAACAGAAGTCAATCGCCAAGGACCCGATGTTGGCTCTCAATATCGATCAGGTGTATGGACTACTTCCGATGCACAACAAAAAACCGCCATCGAGTTCGTCAAGGGATTAACTGCAAAAAATACATTTGACGCACCGATTGCAACGCAGGTCGAACCAGCTGAACAGTTTTATCTTGCCGAAGAAGGCCATCAAGATTACATAGAGAATACGGGCAGGGCATGCCACATTACAAATCCGTGGGAATAAACGACCCCGCGGGTCGTTTATTCTTCTTCTGTTTCGTTTCCAAAGAAACAGTACAGAACCAAAACGATAAAGGCAATAAAGGTAATTGTTGTTGCTAATACGTACAGACCAAGACCAGTGGAAACACCAATTGTCGATGTCACCCAAATACTTGCAGCGCTCGTCATTCCTTGCACTCTGCCTTTAGATTGAATGATTGCACCCGCACCCAGAAAACCAACACCACCAACAATGCCCGCAATGATTCGACTTGAATCCAAGTTAATCATTTTTGAGACGCCAGAAGTCAAACTCTCTGCCCCAGTTTGCAGCATGGATAACTGGATGACAGACTCTATTCCAATCAGAGTGAATGCTGCAGAACCCAAACTAATCAGTGCCATTGTTCGAAGCCCTGCGGGCTTATTGTGCCGGCTTCTGTTAAAACCAATCACTGCGCCAAGGACAACCGCCAAAACGAGGCGCAAAATTATTTCCCATTCACTCACAACAATCATCATGTTTTCCTCTGTTCAAGTAAGAACGTTCGTTCGGCTAAAAATGCTTCCTCGCGCTCAGCAAGGTGTTTTTTGATTCCAGTAAGTTGCTGTTCTGCATCCCGTTTGGCCTGCCTTGAACTCCCGCCGTGACGTGGGTCTTCTTCGATTTGCTCAAGGTCCATTGCCATGACTAAAGCAACAAAATCAGCGTCAATAGTCGGCTCACCTGCCGCTGCAGCTACATTATCAAGTGCTTTTAACTCTTCAGTTATTCTTCGAGTTACCTCTTTGACGTTTTCTTGTGGTCCAAACATCAATAATGATTCACGAGTGGCTAGCCGACGCTCTTCGATTGACTCTTCGAGTTTATCTATTTTTCCGTGGAGTTGCTTGGTCGCACTATCCATCGGCACAGGAGGTTCAGGTGGATTGAATTCATCTAGATTCACTTTAGAACCGCGTTTTACCATTTTGCAAAACCACCCAGAGATTTTGTACGCCTCGCGTAATCGTCGCATGGCTGTTGGCACTGGTGTCGGGCTACCATGCACAGCAGCGTTTCCATCGCGTCGAATTGCGTGCATTGAATCCGCTTGCCTACGAGGGACTACACCACCACGCTCAAGAGCACCGAGCATCGCGCCTAAGTCTTGAGAAATATCACCACGCATTTGCAACGAGGTTAATTTTTTTGCCATCGTTTCAACCATCAGGCGAAGTTTAAACATGCACGAATCAGGATCCGTGTGCACGTACTCTTCTGCTTGCTTTGCAAGCAAAGCAACGCGTTTGTCGAACCGTTCCAAAAATTGAAAATTTGTTTCGCTTTTGCTCATGAAGCCGGTGCTCCATGTGGGCGCAACATCGATGCTATAACCCTTGCATTTACACAGCACCGTTGAAACTCATCAGGCGACACTTCGATAGCAGACGCGAGCATCGAAGCCCAACGAACTTCAAGCGGTTTCATCGAGCGGTCTGAATACGAAATCATCATGATACCGGTCAAAATTTTCTCAGCCAACTCCCGAGGCAATTGACGAACCCCAGATAGGCAATCAATCAATGTTTTATTACTAATGTACTCTGCATCTTTTGCTTCGCAGCAAATCTCTTCCGTAAAACCAAGGATTGCCTGGGCGTATAGACCTGTTGCCGCCTCTTGCACGGTGGGCATTTCCTCGCCAGCAACCGCCATCGCTCTTGCTGAGAGAAACCAGAGCGTTGCAAGATGTAATTGATCAGAATCAGTCATTTTCGGTACTCATTGTACCCTTTTTGGCCTCTGGAACCAGATAGCAGGGAAAATTGCAATAACCCATTCCTTTTGTAAACAAATTACTTTGTTAAATTAGGCAATCTCGATTGTAATGCACGCAAAAAAATATGAAAAAAAAAGCAGAAAAACTCTGTATTTTTCTTGTTATCACACTTTGTTCCTATACATTATTCATAGAAGAGGTGCCAGAGACACCTCTCTTCAAGAGAAATAGTGTTTGGATAACACACAACAAAGAAAAGAGAGAGAAGAAAATGAAAACATTAGTATTAACAGGATTATTTGCAACGCTCACAGCGGGCACAGCTTCAGCTGACTTGCTCTACTCACAGAGTTTTGAAAACACTGACTGGCTCGGTGGTAAATATTACGATACTGGCGATGCTGCTTTTGATCACTGGTTAGAAAATAACGATGGTGAAGCCGCTGTAAATGGCGATGGTTTTAGCGCTTGGTATGGTGCATTTGACTCCCCTAACGTTGGACTTACAGATGGTGATTACGTTGGTGTGACAAACTACGGGTCACAGGGATACTATGACGGTGACCAAGGGTATCAAATGTCTGATCTTGATGGTTTCATGGAACTTCACTTTGACGGATACGAAGGTAGTGCTACAACCGTTTCACTTGCAATTTACATTGCGAGTACTGGTTACGAAACTGCTGATAGTTTTTCAATCCACTGGGGATCAGACCCAGTCAGCGGAACACTCTACTCACTAGATGGTGCAGATGGTGATGGTAACGGTTCAGTTATGGAAGATGCAGCAGGCGCATGGATGTTCCTTGAATTTGATGTGTCCACATTAGGCGAAGGTCACCTACACATTAGAGGTGCAAGCAACTCTGGTTCTGAAGCATACTTTATCGATGCTATCTCAATCTACGGTGCTGCTGTTCCAGCACCTGGTGCTCTTGCACTCCTTGGTTTAGCTGGACTTGCAAGCCGACGACGTCGTAAATAATCGACATATATAGTTATCCAAATAAAAGGACCGCGTTGCTTGCAACGCGGTCCTTTTTCTTTTTATTGTTACAGCAACGCGTTTATGGGCAAGTTCCCCATGAGGTGATAAGCTCAATAATATCAAGCACTTCAACAGAACCATCTCCGTTAAGATCGCCAGGGCAACTGCTTGAGCCACCTTCGCAAACAACTGTTGCGCAGAGCGTGGCATCGCCATTCCATAAACCACCGCCTTCGAGGCACATTTCTTCTTCCATTTCCCAACATGCGTTACCGCCACAGCAAGCGCCGATGCCAATCACACACTCATTAATATCACCGATAATCGTTGGTTGATCACTCGAAAAATCGCCTTGGGCATCACAAACAAGATTTGTACAAATCGTTGGAGTATTCAGCGTCACCGTGCTGTTCACCACTTCAACAACACTACTCCCACCTGATCCGTCGCAATCGCTATCCGCTATATTCGAATCAAACGTGCACAACGAAAAAGTCACGTTTGAACTTCGGCATTCAGCCGCTCCGCCTGTAAGCAATGCACTGTTGTCGGAGAAAACAGAATTCGAAACAATAGCATCACCACCAGAGTAACTAAACCATGCGCCACCTTGGTTAGCGACATTATTTGAAAAGGAGCAATCCTGTACAACAGCACTTGTGCCTTTGTTAAATACCGCACCTCCATCACCGCTGACACTGTTTGCATCAAACAATGAATCAGAAATAATCAAATCACCTGTGCTGTCTTTAATATACAAAGCTCCGCCATTATTCGCAGAGTTATCTTCGATCGTGCACCCAGAGATAGAACCCTCACAAAACTTTAGATACAAACCACCTCCTGCAGCACCCGATATGTTGGCGCTTACTTTCGTATCTTCAAGTGTGAACGACGAGGTGTCAGCATAAATACCCGCACCGCTACTCGTAGATTGGTTACTTTTAATGACGCAGTTTCTAATGACTGGCGAAGCGTTGATAATTCGAATACCCGCGCCAGTAAATGCATTGCCGTTTTTAATAGTAAAACCATCAAGAACAGATGCGCTTGTCTCACCAGTTTCAAAGGTCACGACCGTACCTGAAGTTGCGTTTCCATTAATTGTTGTATTGATTGCCAAGCCAGAAGCACTAGATACTGTGATTTGTTTGCCATTGAAGTCAATCAACTCATAGTATTGCCCCGGATCAACTGAAACAGTATCACCGTCGACTGCAGCATCAATCCCCGCTTGAATAGTCCCATACTCGCTCGGAACCAAAAGTGTATCTGCAAAACTAACACTTGAGAGCGCTAAAATTGCTAACCCGTTAAAAAGTAATACTTGCTTCATAGTAATTATCCTTTTGCTTATCTTCATCATGTACTTCCACCCATCAGTCTACTCATATCGATAATTAAGCAACGCCCCTTCATGATTACTCAATGTATTTCAATGGAAAATAACCGAATAATCCATACAAACCGAATTACAAGGGGCGATAACTCCGCATGAAAAGATAGGCAAGCACCAGTTAATTATGGGTGCAATAATCAAACAGGTCAATGCCAATACTCAAAATGGTAGTCTAGGCAAACACTAAACCTCCCTCATTTTGTTACTATCACCAAAAAGTTAAAAGTGTGTTTATCCGACAACAGGAGTCGATAATACCTATATATGTATAAGGCCATGGATGGTCAACAGCAGAAAGGACTCAGCAGAACCAAATGGACGCATTTTCAATACACGGTGGCAAACGCTTAACGGGGACAATTTCAGTTGATGGTTCAAAAAATGCATCATTACCTCTGCTCGCCTCATCCCTGCTTACAGACCAAACCATTACATTTGATTCGGTACCAAAACTTTCTGATATAGAAAACATGGGCAAGTTGCTTGCCGAACTTGGTTGTGATGTTTCCCGCGATGATCAGAAGGTCACAATCACTACAGTCGATGAATCAAAATCACACGCAAGGTACGACATTGTTCGCACAATGCGAGCGAGTGTTTGCGTACTTGGGCCCCTACTTGCAAAGCGCGGCGAGGTCAGAGTTTCTATGCCAGGGGGTTGTGCATTTGGTGATAGGCCCATTGACCTCCACCTTCGAGGGCTTGAAGCACTCGGTGCAACCATTGAGCTTGATGGTGGAAACATCATCGCTAAAGCTGACCGATTGCATGGCGCCACTATTTTTCTTGGTGGCCCATTCGGCTCGACCGTACTTGGTACAGCCAATGTAATGAGCGCGGCAACACTTGCCAAGGGTCGAACAATTATTGAATCTGCAGCGTGCGAACCTGAAATTACAGACCTTGCGATTTTGTTAAATGCAATGGGCGCAAAAATTTCTGGTGCTGGAACACCGCGCATCACTATCGAAGGCGTTGAAGAACTTGGCGGTGCAAAGCACACTGTGATGCCGGATCGAATTGTTGCTGGCACATGGGCGATTGCGGCAGCGATGACAAATGGTGATGTTGAAATTGAACGATTCCCGCTTGACCACTTACTTGCAGTTACAGATGTACTCTCCACTGTTGGAGTGCATGTACACCAAACAAATACTTCGCAAGACCCACGTTCGTGCACCGTTCAAGTTGTGAGTGATAGGCACTTAAAACCTGTCATGTTTACAACCCAGCCGTTCCCTGGCTTTCCTACCGATTTGCAAGCACAAACAATGGCCCTTCTTTGCCTTTCCCGTGGCAACAGTATCATTACCGAAAAAATTTACCCAGAACGCTTTATGCATGTTCCAGAACTTAGCCGAATGGGGGCAAAACTTGTTCGACAAGGTTCAACTGTCATCGTCCAAGGAGTCGGCCATTTAGTTGGAGCGCCCGTTATGGCGAGCGATTTACGAGCTTCAGCAAGCCTAGTCCTTGCAGGACTTGCTGCCGAAGGCGAAACAACCGTAAGCCGTGTGTATCACCTCGATCGCGGCTATTCGTCGATGGAAAAAACCTTGTCATCTATTGGCGCTGATATCACCCGAATCACGGATGACGTAATTGTTGATGGGTTACCTATTGTTGAAACGGTTCCGCCCAAGAAACTCGTACAAGCCAACAGCTGACGCAACGGCAACATTTAGAGATGGTACTTTTGCATTCATTGGTATTTCTGCAATGACATCACACTGTTGCATGGTGCTTGGAGATAGACCTGATTTTTCTTCACCCATAATCAGCGCAAACGATTTTGCGGGCTGCACTTCCCACATTGGCACTGCAAACTTCCCTGTTTCGCATCCAATTAACTGTACGCCAAGTTCTTCCTGAAGGCGTTTCAAATCAGAGATCCAATCGCATGCTATTGCCCACGGCAATGAGAAGGCATGGCCCATCGATACTCGAATCGCTTTACGGTACAGAGGATCACAACACGCGTGGTCAAACACTAAACCATCCACACCAAACGCTGCAGCATTTCGAAAAAGTGCGCCAATGTTATCAACGTTCGTAACACCTTCAGCGAGCAACAAGGAAACGGTAGATTTTTTTTGCAGTTTTACAATCAAGTTCGACAAACTCGCATTTTGTTGTTTTGGTGTAAGCCGATGCGCTGCCGCAAGAACACCGCGATGAATATGAAAACCAGTAATTTCGGACATCACGGTAATGTCTGCTACAAAAACTTGGACGGTACTTGGAATAACTGAAGCCATTCGTTCATATTTTTGCGGCGAGAGAAACAATGAGTGGATATCCCAACTTGATTCGAGCAACCGCCTGACAACCATCTCTGATTCAACCATGCAGAGATGGCTTCGTCCACGGAGGTCTGCATCGCGAATGTTTCGATAGACATCTACTTGTGCATCGTCAATCGACGACACTACACTTACATTTGCTGTTACATTGCCCACTAGTTTCGGTCTGGAAAATCGACGTTCATTCGTTCAATGATCGCATCACGAGCTTGTTCAAATGCAGTTGCACTTTCTGATAGCGAAGCCGCAATACGAGAAGCGTCAGCTGGTGCATCGCTTGCAAGAGAAGCTGATTCCAGCGCTTCCGCTGATTCACGTAAATCAGAGAGTGCTGTAAGCAGTTGCCAAGAAGCAGCGTTTAGCTGTTCGTAGGCAATCTCGCGATCTGTTGGTCTATAAAGCAAGCGCCAAGGGCTCGCTGAAATATCATCAATAGCTGCTTTCGCACGAACAGAAATTTGATCCACATTCCGAAGTATGCTTGAAACTTTAGATGCCCATTCAGGTGAACTTTTTTGGTAGTTCTTACTCATCGCTTCGAGGGAAAACATCGTGTTCTCGAACGATTGCATCGAGCGTTCAACATTTGGTAGGATTTTTGCCTGAATATCAGCGACAACAGTTTGAATTGATTTGAGCGTTTCGTTGATTTGCGCTGGAAGCTTTTTACTGTCAGTTAGAATTGTAGTCACGGAAGACTCCCAAGATGGCCATGCCGATGATGTTGTTTGCATCATCTTGTTGAACGCCAGTAGTGAAGATCTAGCAGCATCAATCGACGTCTTTATTGCAGTTGCTTCAGCACTACCAAGAAGCAAGTTCATCGCACCGCTATCATCCACAAGCGCTTCACTTAACTTTCGCAGAGAATCTAGTGATTTCGAAAGATTCATTTCTGCATCATTGCCCAAAAGTTGGCTAACCATGGTTTCAGTGGTTCCAACAAGTGGTGATTTCGATGTTGCCTTAGAGCCATTTCCGACGTCTGTAACTGAAAGCCAACCTGTCGAACCAAGAAGGCCCGCGCGAGCGTGGATCGATGCATTTTCATACAGTGCGTATTGCTTTGCAAATGTGAATTGCACATCAATCACTGACGTTGGATTATCTTCTTCAACTCTTGGAGTGACAGAAGTCACTGTACCAACAAGAACACCGCCAAGCTTCACTTTAGAACCAGATGACAACGTTCCAACACCTTCATCGATTTGAAACACTGCATGATACGAATTTGTCGTACTAAGCAGACGGCTCCACGCATTCGTTAAAATACTAAAAATTGTTAAACCAAGAATAAGTGAGAATGTTACAAATACTCCCGCTTTCACATTATTCTGACGTTTATCTCGTACTTGTGACATATAAATTACTCCTTAGAGGAATGAACAGATGGACCTTGTGTGAGCCGGGGTGCACCAATACCTAATAAATCTTCTGCGTAACTTGACTCTTCTTTTCTTTTGGTCAACGGACCTTCAGCATCACCGCGCAAAAACTGGCGTATAAGTTGTTGACGTTCGTCGAGTTCTTCTAGTTTTTCAATTGGCCAATCTCGAAGCGTTTCGAATGCTTCCCGAGTATCAACCATCAACATTTTCCCCTTGTCGAGCATTGCCATTCTGTCTGCGATAACAAATGCAGAGTCCATTTCGTGCGTCACAACGACACTTGTTGCCCCTGCCTTTTTCGCAAGGTCCAAAATAAGTTGATCGATTGTTGCGCTTGTAACTGGATCAAGACCTGCAGAGGGTTCGTCGTAAAAAAGTAGTTTAGGGTCAAGGGCGAGTGCTCTTGCTAGACCTGCGCGCTTTTTCATCCCCCCTGATATTTGCGAAGGAAATTTTTCAGCAGCTTCACGAAGCCCGACTTGTTCGAGTTTAATTTTAACAATGAATTCAATAATGTCAGGGTCAAGATCCGTATGTTCACGAAGGGAAAGTGCAACATTATCAGCAACACTCATCGAGTTAAACAGCGCGCCTGATTGAAACAAAATGCCAAATTTTCGACGAACTTGGTTCATAGATTGTTCATTTAGTCGAGCTAAATCTTCCCCAAAAACGCACACTGTGCCTGCATCTGGAATGAACGTGCCAATCATGTGTCGAAGTAGTGTCGATTTCCCTGAGCCCGAACCTCCCATGATGACAAGAACTTCACCCTCGTGTACATCGAGATTCACTCCATCAAGTACTGTTTGTTCGCCAAAACGGCAAACAAGATCACGTACTGAAATGACGGAGTCATTCACCATTTTGATTTTGCTCCATTGTGCCTTCTATTGGGGGGTACACGAGATTGCCAAGTTCTTCATCGTCAATTTGGAACCACGCAAACTTGTTTTTGTATGCACTTCTTCCCTCAGTAGTTTCAAAAAGTACATATTTTACAGTCAAGTGCACATCTTCCTTATTTGTGAATTGCAATACATATTCAAGTTGTGATTCCATTGGAACCATACCCAGGAACAACTTGTCGCTTTCAATATCAGCTTCACCGACTTCCTGATCAAGTTTACCTGTGATCAATGCGCCGTAGCGTTTATTGATAGCAGCAAGAAAACGACCCGTTTCTTCACCATTGTACGGAACAAGAAATTCTGATTCAAAACTTTCGACCTTACCATTTTGCCCATGTGAAATAGCGTCGATGGGTCCAAGTTCAATTTGAGCTCGAACGTTTACATCCCACCAGTACATTCCACCGCCCCACAGGCCGGTCACAAGCGACCCGAAAAGAATAGCAAACCATGAAAGACGTACACCGCGGGTGTCGCCTTTAGCTTTGATGTCCACCAATGCACGAATGCCAAAAAGAATTGCTGCAATCGTAAAAAGCGGGCAAAATCCAATAGCGCTTAGAACTGCAACGAGGGACCATGGGTTGATTCTTTTTTTTTGCATTAGTCAATAAATTTTATCAGTCCGATGCGTTCGTATTATCGCAATCAGAACCGGTGGGGAAAACAAGGTCCCCATTTTTTGAATCGTTGATACGAATGCAGCCAATCTTTAACTCGAAATCAAAACCCCCACCAGGTATAACTTCCATCAACACATCAGCTGGCACATCAGTTGTTTCAAAAACAAGACTGATTGGCAGTGGCGCTTCGTTACTCGTTGGCTTAAGTGTTTGATCTTGCTCTTCCATGTTCATCACAGCAGAATCAAATTTGCCGTAGCGGCTCTGTAATTGTTCAATAAATGATGCTATTTCTTCATCGCTAACAGTAACTGAACTACGGGCAAGCCCTTCTCTTAACAATGTATAATTGCCGTCGTACCCCGCTTCAATTGTCGTAGTAGTTACCTCGCCTGCTTGCTCGATAAAGCGTACAGCCATACCACCAAAGAACAGCCCTGCTGCAACCCAAAGAATTGTTGAAATTAAACCAACAATAATTGCTGTCCATGCGAATCCTTTTCCCGATCGACCCTTTAACGTAAGCAAAGAAATCACTCCGAGAATTGGTCCAACTATTGTGGTAATTGGACAGCAGATTATGAGTGAACAAATTAAGGCAGCAGTTGCTAATCCACTTCGCTCTTTGGGCATTGTTTCTTCAGGGTATATTGGTTGAGCATCTAGATCATCGACCATATTCATTATTCAGTTTCCTTTGCATCTCGTGCAACTATTTCTGACGGTATGCCTAAAAATTCCGCCATATATTCGCCGTACACCTTTTGGTCTTCGAGTTTGGAAAAATCAAGGCGTAACTCGTTTATCACTTTCGTTCCTTGGCCAATCCAAGTATCCCATTGCGCTTCATCAACGTTTTCAAAAATCCATTTACCCGTTTCCCCAGGCAGTGGCGGTTCTTCAAGCGGCGTCCCTGATTCGCTCGTTAATGCTTGCTCGACTATTGGCAATTCAATACCTGCAGATTTCATCACCTCTGCAATACCGTCCTTCACACGCATTTCGCCCTTAGCGGCAGCCTGTTCATACCCTTGAATAAGTAGTTTTTTCGCTTCTACTTTGTTGCCAATTTGAAGCAAAGCCGAGCCGCCAAGCTCCATCGCTCTTGTCATTTCTGGGTTCAATTTTACACACGCCTCAAAACTCGTTGCCGCTTCAGCAAACCGTTTTGCTTCAAGGAATGCCGAGCCAAGGCTGAAGTGGGCCATATCATTCGATGGATCAGCTGCTGCCATATTCTGAAACCGTTCAATTTTATCTTGTATATCATTCATAGACCTATTGTACCGTCATTCATGAAGTCTGACCCCACAGAGGCTCGACCTCTAAAGTACAATGACCAATAGATGGCAGAGATGCAAGTTACACTCGGAAATACTACGCTTCGTAACCCCGTTGTTCTCGCTGCTGGCACCTGCGGAGTCATGGGTGAAATCAAAGATGCCATTAATCTGAAAAATATTGGTGCAATCATAACAAAATCCATAACTCAAGAGCCACGCATCGGTAACGACCCTGTGCGAATCGCGACACTCAAAGGCGGTATGCTTAATGCCATCGGGCTTGCAAACGAAGGGGTCGATTCGTTCATAAAAAATCAATCGACAAAAGCTGGAGCACTGAACACAACCGTCATCGGGTCAATCGCGGGAGATTGTATAGACGCGTATGTTTCTGTTGCTAATGCAATGAATTCTGTTGACGGAATCGAACTTGTGGAAGTCAATGTTTCCTGCCCAAACACATCGGATGGTCTTGAATTCGGCGGTTGCCCAAAACGACTCGCAACCTTGCTTACCGAAATAAAACAAGTGCTTACGAACAAGGGCATGATTGTTAAACTTTCTGCAGCACCAGGCGACATTCGCCCGCATGCCGCATCTGCCATTCACTCTGGGGCTGACGCGCTCACGCTTATCAACACCATTCCATCGCTAGCAATTGATGTTGAAACGAAACGTACAAAAATATCGCGTGGAGTAGGCGGCGCTTCCGGAGCAATGATACACCCTGCAGCAGTACGCGTAGTGCATGATGTATACCGCGATGTTGCAAAAGACGCGAACATTCCAATTATTGGAACGGGCGGAACCATGCACTGGAAAGATGCTGCTGAGTTTATTCTTGCAGGCGCTTCCGCTGTTGGAATCGGCACTGCTTCGTTTGTCAACCCATCGATTGCTCCAAACATTGCAAACAAACTTACCGATTGGGTTGCAAGGCAAGGATGCAGATCTATTAGTGAACTTGTTGGTTCGTTTTCGCTGCAGTAACAAGTTCGCAAAACAATTCACCACGCGCCTCATAGTTTGCAAATTGGTCCCAGCTTGCACAACCAGGGCTTAAAAGAAGTACATCTCCTTCTTTCATATTTTTCATTGCGCGAATCACTGCTTCTTCTAAAGACGCACATTGTATTACTTCACGCAAACATTGTTCTACAAGTGCGGGAGCAGTTGCACCAATTGCATACATGCATGCGACGCGCTCAGATTGTTTTGCGAGCAATTCCAAACCGATCTTTTTGTCGTACCCACCAACAATTAAATGTACTTTATCTGCATCATCAAAAGCATCAACTGCTAATTTAGTTGCCGTAGGCGTTGTTGATTTTGAATCATTATAAAAACCATCGCAAACATACTGCAACCGATGCGGTAGACCGCGAAACTCCTGAATCCCCTTACGAACCCGTTTAGCGTCCGCGCCCGCAGAGATGGCTGCCAAAAAAGCAACTGCAGCATTACGCTCGTTATGTTTTCCAATCAATAAAAGGCCTTCAAAAGAAGCTTCTGCATCTTGCGTCAGGGATGTGTCGTCCTCGGATTGGTGTTTAAACAATAACTCCTTGCACGATTTATATTCATCAAACGAACCATGCCAATCAAGGTGGTTGGGCTCTATCGTTGTCAATACTGCAACACTTGGTGACCAACCGCCGTTTTTTTCTAGCCACCACAACATCGCGCTCGACAATTCCAATACAACAATGGTCTCAGAATTTATTGAAGAAAGTTGCGTAAGTAAACTGCCTCCAATGTTTCCTCCCAATAAGCAAGGAACGCACGCAGACTGCAGGCCAGCGTAAATCATTGAAGCAGTCGTCGATTTCCCTGAAGAACCAGTGACCCCAATGACCTTTTTGCGGTTCAATTGGTTTGTGAGTATTTCTATCTCCGTCGTAACTGTCACGCCTGCACGCCAAGCGGATTGGAGATACATGTTTTTCCACGGCATTGGAACTGCAGGATTCGCAATGACAACATCGGCATGTACAAAATCTTCTTCGCGGTGTTCTCCAAACACACACTCTAAATTTGCATGAGTTCCAAGATCAGTAATTTGTGCCGCCAATGCATCTTCCGTTGCAAGGTCTGTTAAAATCACTTTGGCGCCTTGTGCAAGAAGCCAACGGGTCACTCCAAGCCCACCCCCAAATCGGCCAAGGCCCATGACGGTAACTCGTGCGTCTTTGAAATTTATGCCCATGTATCTTTTACTTTCGAATGCAAAAAACGATGTACTCCACCAGTCTTTCGTTGATACACCCACCACTCTACAAGCAAAACAAAAAGTACCGCCCCAAGTGCCCACGGCCACAATTGAATAAACGAGTTGCCGCTTGAGCCACTTGCGGTAACTTCGGTCGCACCAATTGAAATAGTTGGCGTACTCGCTATATCCATTTCTGCAACTGATGTATTCACAGCAATAGTGTGTTGCTTCGTTCCTGACCAAGAAAGAGTATGTTGCCCAGTTAACCGAATTGGGCCCCAAGTAATACTTCCTTCTTGTGAAACGTTCACCTCATGGAAATCGCCATTTGGCTCAATTACAGTAACTGATGCTATTCCTTCAGGAATATCCATACTAATTGTTTCACCAACACTGCGAAGCGCGGTTGAAACAGCGTCCCCAGATCGACCCAGATAATGCACCGCATTATAAACAAAGAATGGGAAACTTCGAAGGTATGGCCAATTGCTTTCAAGTGGGTCGAACGCAACATACACTACTTGCACCCCATTAAGTCGAGTCGACATGACCGCTGGCCAACCGCTTCCCTCGAGCAACGTTTCCATACTTCCATCGGTGATAATTTCATATCCATTCGAAACAACGATTTCTTCAAACCGAACAAACCGCATCACAGGGTGTGATTCATTTGCAACGAGCATGACCTGCGCTTCGCCTTCAACAAAAGTAGAAAACGCTTTAAGTTTTGGTGGTTGCCCAAAGATAAGAAACTTTCCTATAGGCAACATGTCAAGAGAAACATCACGCGTAACAACAACATCAAACTGAGCAGTCTCTCCCGAAACAATCATGTCTCGAAGTTGGTTCGGTTGCACAACCTTTAATTCTGCTAATGGCATGCCTTCTAAAACAGTCTTGAGTAGCGGAGCTTTATCCTCTGAAAGCAACACCTTCAAGTCTTTTGGTGGAGCAATAACAAGCGATGCAATATTATCAATTACCAACGCATCAGCGGTGTCTAATGTCGCAAGAATCACTCCCCCGCTTGGCATAGAAAATGGAACAAAGACAACACTTGCAGAGCCAGGTGTGCCACTTTCTTTCGCGGGTATCTCAACTTGCTGTATCCCAATCGGAATACCATTTACTGAAATTTCCACATCCGTTGACACAACTTGATTACTTGTATTCAAGAGTGAAATAAAAACCTGAACATCATCGCTCGCTTCCGAAACACGTTTGGCGCTCATTGTTCCGATACCTATATTTGTATCTGTTTCTTTGCCAAGTTGATGGTACCGTACTGTTTCCCCGCGTTGCAACGCTTCAGATTGCAACCCTGCTATAGAGCCATCACTAAAGAGCTCGAGTTGTGCGGATTCACTCAATGACAACCCGTTTTTTTCTGGGTCGACATTTGTTGTATACGCCCGTGCAAGTTTTAATGCATCAACGATACTTGAACCGCCGTGCGTTATATTAATTGCATCTATTGCCGCAACGAGTTGTTGTTCCGAATTTGTGAATGGGATGCTGATTTCAGCGGTGTCTGAAAAAGCAACTATCATTGTTTCTCCACCTGTTCCTGAAAACAAACCTCCGCCATGAAGTTGTGTCACTAACTCTTTAGCTTGCTCTTTCGCCTGTTCGAGCCGTGTCACGCCATCATTGTTTTGAGATGCCATTGAAGCGGACCGATCAATTAACAGTACATGTTTTCCTAACTTTGGCGAACCGCCTTCTACTTGTGGTTGCATTAACGAAAGCACTACGAGCAATAAAGCGAACAGTTGCAAGAGGAGCAACACGCTAGGACGCAATCTTTGGAATGGTGAGTTCGCATGCAAATCTTCCACAGCCCCCTCCCACAACATGGTGGAGGAAATCCGCAACGGTTGCCGCCGCAATCGCAAAAAATACAACAACAAAAGAAATGGAATCGTTGCTGCACCAAGAATCAATCCTGTTTCAGGCGTCACCCAAATCATCGAAGCAACCCTCGGCTACGCAAATACTCCACAATAAGTTGTTCCATATTCACGTCTGTTGAAACCTTCACGCTGCCTGCGCCTACCCTTGTGCATTGCTCACGAATATCTTCGCAATACAACCGCAATCGTTTTTTGTAGGTATCCACTAACGGTGCTGTCACGGTAATTTCACAGGCATCTGATGATTCTGCATCTTCTAATCGCAAATCGCCTTCAAGTCCCGCCTGAATTGGGTCAATTTCTTCTGGAGATAAAATCTGCATTACAAACACATCCCATCCACCACCAACGAGGTAGGACAACCCTTGCTTGATTCCATCAGTTTCAAAACAATCACTAAGAACAACCAAAACACCTCTACCCAGCCTAGAAGTTGAAATCGTTTTACAAGCATCAACAAAAGATGTACCGCCTTCTGGCATTAACCCTAACAGCCACTGCCCAGCATCGCGAGTTCGTTTTTGACCTCGCATAGCGGAGAGCCGTCTCACCCCTTTATCGTTAAAGGAAAATAGTGAAACTTTATTGTGGCTGCTCAACGCGATGTATCCAAGCGCCATTGCTAGTCGCCTTGCAAAGTCAAATTTGTTTGGGTTACCAAACTCCATCGATGCACTGGCATCAATAGCAATACCAAGAGTCAACTCTTCTTCTTCCAAGAAGATTTTCATAAAAAGGCGGTCAAGTCGAGCGTACACGTTCCAATCGATAAATCGCAAGTCATCTCCCGATGTGTACTGCCTGTAATCAGCAAATTCAACGCTCATGCCCCGTCGCCGACTACGCCGTTCGCCCTGCGTTTTGCCACTAAATATCTTCCTCGCGACAATATCAAGCTTGTCCAAAGAGGCCATCAATTGGGAACCTAAAAGTTCATCAATCTTCTCTGGTCTTGCATGCATGGTCTTACCAAAATCAGCCATCAGTGTACACCTTCTTCGAAGGACGAAACCTCGTTCAGCAAGCGCGCAATCATGCTACCTGTAGAACGCGATGCAGTTTCTGCCTCAAATGTCCGAACAACTCGATGTTGTAATGCAGGAATTGCTACTGCTTGAATGTCGCGCATTGAAACCGCGAAACGGCCATCAACCACCGCTGCTACTTTTGAGGCCGAAACGATTGCTTGTGCACCACGTGGACTTGCGCCTATACTGAGATCGTCCTGCACCCATAAAGGCGCGTACTCTGAACCTGCATGCGTCGCTAAAACTAATCTAGTTACATAATCTTGCACATGAGGTGCAATCACTACGTGGCGAATAATTTGTTGCGCAGCAAGAACGAAGTCTCCCTGAACAACAACATCTGCGCCAAGATGCGCTCCACTTGTCGTCTTAGAAACAATTTGGTACAAGTCTTCCTGCGAAGCGTTCTCGACATCTATTTTAAACATAAATCGGTCAAGCTGTGCCTCTGGCAGTGGATACGTACCTTCCTGTTCAATCGGGTTTTGTGTTGCAAGAACGAAGAATGGTTCAGGAAGCAAACGGGTTTTTCCATCAATGGAGACTGAGTGCTCTTGCATAGATTCAAGCAACGCAGATTGGCACTTGGGCGTTGCTCGATTAATTTCATCTGCAAGGAGTAATTGATGAAATACGGGGCCTTCTCGAAACGTAAAACGGCGCGCCTTTGTTGCGGGGTCTTCATCAACCACAACCGTACCAACAATATCTGCAGGCATTAAATCTGCGGTGCATTGAATTCGACCTGTTGAAAGTTGTAACACATCACCCAATGTTCGTACAAGTAATGTTTTACCTAATCCAGGTGGTCCCTCGAGCAACGCGTGTCCATCTGCAAACACTGCAACTAACACCAAGTCAACCACACGACCTTGACCAACAATGACCTTGTTTACTTCTCGCCGCATCTTTGAAAAACCAGCTTGGATGATTGAACAAGCAGCACGAACGTCGCTCACCGTTTCTATTTCGCTGGGAAGATTTTTCGCCGTCAGTGTCACTCTTTATCGCCCCCACTGCGCTTGCGTTTATTTTTCAACAACTGGCTTAAGTTATCGTCTTTTTCTTCATTACTTTCCTCAGTTCGAGGATCTTCCTGCTTCATCGGTATTTTCGGAACGCGTTCATCTTGAAGTTCTTCTTTGCTTCTCTCAATTGGCTTGTGCACTTTGCGAAGTGCTTCCACTGAGCCAGTGGTCATGGACCCCACTGGTGCAAGGATTGATTGCATGCTTTTCTTATCCATCCAAAGTCGGCGAATTGCAACATCTAAAATTAAAACAGAAGCGGCAAGAATTGCAAGCAAATCCCAAAAGGGTTGAGGGCTTTCTGGGAAGACGGCATCTGTTTCGTCAAAAAGATTTACTGATTCAAGGTCTAAGAATGAAAGCACACGACCGCCAGTATTTCTTGCGAGTTCATGCAGCAATGCATCATTTGCGGTTGTTGATGAATATTCTTGTGCATAAGGAACTGTCACGGCTGTTGGGATCCGTCCAGTCAATTCTCCATCTCCGTTTTGGAATGCGATGTTCACTAGCCAAGCACCACTACTTGGTGCGTCAAATTCAGCGTGATAGCGCCCAGGGCCAGTCTGCTGCAAAGACAATGTTTCTGCTTCGCCATCTGGATTAATGACTACTGCTTTCGAGCGCATAAAATTTACAAACCCTGCTTCATCGTCAACTGCCTCAATGTCAACTATGCCACGCCCACCTTCCACCTTTGATGTCACCATCATGTTTGGGGGCGATGCACCACGCATTAACCACCTGAGAGTTGCTTCCCAAAATTCTTGAAATCCCGACCAACTCGGCCACTGCGTGGCCCAACGGTCACCTAAGTCGCTTGTAAAAGCAACTGATTTCCCTAAACCAAAGTGCCACCAAGCAAACAATGGGTCTTCGCCATCACTCACCGGCACTACCCAAGGTGTTTGCGCAAATCCTGCTTTATTTCCTGTTACTACATATCCACCAAGTTGCGGCACTTGGCGAATATCACGGACAGGTCCTGAAATACTTGGCTGCAAAGCAACTTCCCACGTTCCGCCTTCTTGCAAGAGCGAACGAGAATTCAATTGCGCCTCTTTAATAAAGATACTTGGCAAAGTATTTGGGTCATTCACCATGTAAAAACGGCCGCCAGTGACTGTTGCAATTCCCTGCATTTTTTGTTGGTCCATAGCGGAGCCATGCCCACCTACCATCACAGTTGAAATTGTTACTTCATGAGACCTATATGCCTCGAGTAACTCCTGCGAAGGGCCTGAAGGATCGCCGTCAGTAATAATGATGACGTGCCTCTGAGCAGCATCCAATCCTGCAAGCCCATCCAAAGCGATTTGCATGGGAGATTCAAAATCTTGCATATCACCAAAAACCAAACTGTGAATTGCATCATGCGCTTGCACTTTATCCCCTGCCAAAGATAACGGTAACGTCCAGCCAGAATTATTAAGGGTGCCAACTCCGCCATTCCAGTCGTATTCGATGATGCCGACGTAATCAAGTTCACTCAATGAATCAACTGCCGCCATTGCCATTTTTTGTCCCCAATAATTTCCTTCGGGCATTTCGCAAGAGTGCATGATAAGTGCCAATGCACCGCGAGGCAATTGCCTTGTTTGTGGTGGCTCACATTTGAGTGGCATTGCTTGCTCGAGTTTTGAGCCAATCCAACCGCCAGCGCCGAATGCATTGGGGCCACCTGTCATAAGTAATCCGCCACCAACATCGTGAACAAATGTAAACAGGTTTTGTTCTTGCAAATCGTCCAATGACCAACGTGGAATATCTGCGAGAACAACTGCGTCAAACGCTGAGAAGCCAATACTGTCACGAGGAACTTCTTGTGGATTTCGCACTTCTATTTGTATTCCAGCACTCTCAAGTAACGCTTGCAAATGAGAAGATGCGGATTGGTTTTGTGTTACGAGTAACACCAGGCCACCCTGAGAAACAAACGAAACACCAAGCCCAGTGTTGTTTGCAGTAATCGTGTCCGAGTTACTCACGGGTACCCACATTGCTTCAAACATTTGGGGGCCACTCGTTTGTATAGGAATATCAAACACGAGGGCGTTCACACCACTAGTAAGTGCAAGAGGTAATCCCGTCTTTCCTTCAACATCAGATATATTTATTTCAATATCGTTTTGTAACAAATGCAAAGTTCCGCGAGCATCATTAACACTTCGAAGAATGATTCGAACTGGAATTGATTGTCCAATGCGAGTTTGAGACGGCACAACTACTTTTTCAATCATGACTTCTTGCTGATGGTCGTATTGCAACGGAAGAACATCGATAGGTACACCATTTGCTTTTGCAATAGAAGCAACGTTTGCAACGTGTCCATCCGTTTCATTTCCATCTGAAACAACAAGAATTCTCGATGCTGTGTCTTGCGGAAGTAGAGCCAGTGCCAGTTGCACGCCCTTTGCAAGATTCGTCGCGCTGCCGATTGGTTCATTCGCAGCGGGTTCAAAAATAGTTGCCTCGCTCGGCATTGAACCTATAACAGCATCACGGCCAACACTAATGACAGCGAGACGGTTATGCTCTCCACGTCGATCAGGTGCTGTCCATTGTTGAAATGCATCCACCGACTGCATTTGTAAACTGCGAGGGATCGACTGACTTCTATCAAGTACTGCAATAACGGTGACGCCTTCACCTTTTTTTTCCCATACTGGTTTTGCAATTGCTGTTGCAAGCAGAATCACAATTATGCAACGCGTAACTGTCGAAGCAACCGCACGGCTTCGTGCTCCAGAGCGAGTCAAGCCACCCCAAGCAAGGTAGATCACAGGTACCAGCAACAACAAAAGAAGTAGCCAACCCGGGCGATCAAATTGAATTGGAAGCAGCATCACATCCCCATCATATCGGGCAACCGCTGAAGACGGTTGTTTCCGGTGTCTGCAACAATAAGTTCATCGCGACCAAGCACGACTGCCCAAGGAGTTTTAAACAGCCCTGCGGCATCCCCTGCGCCGCCGAATGTTTGCAAGGATTCACCTTGTGTGGTAAATCGCTGCAGCCGATTATTGCCAAATTCGCAAACCAAGAACGTCTCAGCAGAGTCAAAGATAATCCCATACGGAAACAATACCTCACCTTGGCTTCGACCTGGTGAGGCAATCACTTGAACGAATGCACCAGTTGGAGTCCGTTCAACGATTCGATGATTGCCTGCATCAGTAATGAATAAATTGCCTGTCAACGGTGAAATGGCAATTGACTGAGGTCGAATAAAACCGTCCTCATCATTCCCAAAATGCCCGAACGAATATTGAAACACTCCTTCACGCGTAAAGACATTAATGCGTTCGTTCCCACCGTATTCTGCGACATATACTTCACCTTTTTTTCCAAAAGCAATATCTGTTGGATATAAAAATTGACCATCTAGTGTTCCGTATTCACCAAAATGAAACACTTCATTGCCCTCTTGGTCTAGAACAAGTATTCGATGCTGATGCGTATCTGCAATCCATATCAAACCCTCGCTATCGATTGAAACACCCGTTGGAAATCCCGTCCCATCAAGTTTTAACTCCCATGAGGACAAAAACGAACCGTCATGGGAAAACCGTTGCAACCGACCCGTTTTATCAATCACAACAAGAAATTCTTCGTTGGATGCTATTGCCCTTGGCGTAGTAAATCGACCATCCGACCTACCAACACCTCCGAGGACGGTGGCGTTTGATAGTGCTTCAGGGGTAACCGGCGAGCAGGAAACAATACAAAAAAGAATTACGACACTTGCAACTTTTCTTTGTACAAACATAAAGAATACTCCACTTGCACCAGCAATAATAATCAGTAAGAACAATGCAGAAGTTACCATCTGTGGGCGTTGGTAATGCATTGCATGTAACAGTGCAACTGCGATTGGCTGATTCGCCGAAGGTGGTGAAAGCTGGTTGGTTAAAGCAACTTCGCCGAACGAAATCGCAAAAGAAATCCCAATAACGGCAACACCTGCTGAAATAAGCCGCGGTGCGAATGCCGTTAAAAAAGATGGCACAGAAGATGTGATATCAATTGCACTAAGAATCTGCATGCTCTTGTTTGATGCCACCCACCGTCCTGCGAGCGAAGCGACAAAACCGACCTTTGTCAGATGTGCAAAAATAAGAATTATTGGAGTTCGATACACAAAATCCATCCCAATCAGATGCCACGAAGTAGCGTAGAGAGAAACTACAATACTCGCCGGAAGAAACGCAACGACAACCCAGAGATAATCAAGAATTGTTGCTACGAATTTATGCTGATGGCAGTTTGAGGTATGCATACGAGCAGAAGTGATAAAAATGAGAATGCTACAAACTGACACGCCAAAAGCTATGCGTACACTCGCCCAAATATCACCTGAATATACTTTCAATAACTGAAACACCTCGCTATTAGTGACAATCAATGCAATGACTATGGGCAAACCAGAGAGCAAAAACCAAAATAGAAGAACGGGAAGCATAGACTTTGTCCCAAACGATTTGGTGTATTCTTTTTCTGAAGTAAGGCGAAGAAGAAACAACGTTGCGACAATTGCAATAAAGAAACCCGTAAAACTCAAAGCAGGTGCAGTAAGTGCAGTTCCACCTGAAGCCAAGAGACTTCTGAGTTCATTACCAATCGTTACCACTTGCGCAAGATCAAAACAGGTTGTATTGACTGCAACTAGTGAAGCAACAAGTATGACTGTTGAACTAAGCACTTTGTAATCTTGTTGTATTTGAAGCATGCAGCGCCTGACAAAAGACAGGCCATCGAGTCTGTGCAACACCGATAAAGTCGCGCCTGAATGGTGGTACATAGAGGCGACAAGTGCAGGTATCGGCCAAGACCACCCAACAAGCGCACAGAACAAGCAGGTACGAATTGCTAATTGCAGGTAGCCGTGTTCTACAACAAACGCATGAAAAGCTGTACCCGAAGGCCATGTTTGCCACCAAACATAAAAAATTGCATACGCAGGTATCACCAGTGTCACAACGAGCATTACTTGCATGCAAACGAGCGCTCGTTTACGCAAGGATGCCATCCGTATTCCAAGGAGCCAACCCATTGTCGTTGAGACCATTGCAATAAGAAAAGACCAGGTTACAGTCCGTACAATAATCGATCCAGACGATTCTAAACTTAAGGCCTCGACTTTAGGCGCAGAGGTCGATGGCATTCCGCCAAAAAAAACTGGCAGAAGAATTACTACCGTTGCGATGCCTATTGCAACACACGGAAACATCACGGTATTCTTATTCATCAACACGCAGTGCTTTCATAAGCTCTTGAATGGCTTCTCTTTTGGCTTCTTCTGCTTGGACAAAGGAAACTGCAAGTGGATTCTCTACACGCAATTCAGGATACATAGCTGAAACTGTAGGTTGCAGCGGAATATTGTGTGAAGTCGATTCGGCCAAGTGTGTTGCAACTTGGTCACTCAATAAAAAGTCCACGAATATAGATGCAGTATCAGGGTGTAAACAGTTTCGAATGATCGCAACTGTGTTTGGAATAAGCAGTGTTCCACCATCTTTACCTTCGTGATGCAATGGATAATGCATTGCGAGCGATGCACCTCGAGCAATGCCCGCATGTACATCATCACTGTCTGTCATTGCATATTTTGCAGAACCATCTATCACTGCTTGAACAGTCGCTGCATTTCCACCAAGCAAAGGTATTGTGGAACGTGTTGAGACAAACTTTTTAAATAGTTCTGGGTACAACGAAAGAACAGCTATATGTGTACCAGTGGTCCCAAATCGTGGGTCAGCCATGGCACTGTTACTGTACTCCCACCATGTTTCTGGCAACTCGCTTGGAAGGGTTTTATCTGGATTGTATGCAATGACTCTTGCCCTTGGAGAAAATGCGAACCAGGAAAACTCTTCGTCTCGGAATTCCCTTGGCCATGCAGTTGCCGATGTGGAATTGTGGCTAGTGAAAGCGTTTTGTTTTGTTAATTGAATAGTCCCGAGAATTTCAGATGACCAAAACACATCAGCGACTGGATCGTTTTTCTCGCGAAGAATACGTTGCACAAGTGCTGTCGTTTTCGAGGCCTCTGTATCGCCCACCCATGCGACTTCAATTCCAGTCTTTTTTGTGAATAAATCAAACACTTCTCTCGCTATTTGCTCGTCAGCAGAAACATACACTGTAACTGTTTTATTGTCATCAACATTTGACGAACAACCAACAAGGGCAAGAACGAGCAAAGATTTAATCGTCTGATTCAAATTCATCATTTTGGAATGGCTTCGTCATTTCTTCAAGTTGCCCAAAATAATGCCGCAGAAGATCGTGATACCTTCTTGGCACTTCTTCATCTGTGATTGCTTGCTCTGAATCGCGACGTTGCGCGAGAACTGTTTCCTTGATTGCGGATGTGGACTCACCAGAAGTAAGTAATCCGCCCTCGAAAAGCTGCTTTGCAATTATGGTGCCTTCAAGCGTACTCACTGGTGTTCGTTCCCCAACAAGTGTTGCATCTGTTTCTTTAGTTGCATTCACCCCTCCGTTCCCCTCGCCTTGACCGCCTGTCAGCCCGCTTCCAGGCTTGTTGCACATGCCAGCACCTGCTGTTTGGCAAGCAGATTTTGCCATCTCTGCTTTTGTTTTAAAAGCTTGCATCGCTTCCATTTTTTCTAGTTCGCTCGTGGCTGCGGAACCACCATCTTTCCCACCTGCACACTGCTTACACCCTTTGCCCATGTTTTGACAATTCTTTTTCGCAGTTTGTTGTGCTTTTAACAACTCGAGCAATTTCTTCTTTTGCGCGTCATTCAAATTCTCCGCGTTTTTAATTGCCTTCATTGCTGCATCTGTATTTTTGGCTAAAGCGCCGTTAAGCCCAGCCGCAGAAAGTGCTGAAGCAAGTGCTTCATCAGACTTCGCAAGTTTTTCAAATTGTTCACCGAGGGCTTCGAGTTGTTTCGTAAGTTCTTCACGTTCTTCCTTTGACAGCTCTTCTGAATCCATCTTTTCTTGAAGTTTTTCAAACTCTTTTTTTGCTTTGCTCATATTGCCATTTTTCATGGCAGCAATCATGGGAAGCGTGTCGCCTGTTTTTGGAAGCTTCAGTCCTTGCAATCGACGTAGTATTTCTTCAAAAGCAAGTGAATCTTCCCCCTGCAACATTTCTTCAAGACGTTTTTGCATGTCTGTCATTTTACGCAAAGCATCACGTCGCATTTTTTCAGGATCCGTTTTCGAATTCGCTGCTAGCGATGAAAGATCATTCAATTCTTCTTCGAGCGCTTCGCTTAACTCTTCATCATACTGCAGTTGTTCCAAAACAGAATCGATGGATGCTTCAATGTTTTCTCTGTCAGATGATATGAGGGCCTGCATTCCACTTTTATCCTCACCCTGAAACATCCCCCACTGTGGCGTCCATAAAACAAAGAGCGTCGCCAAAACAAAACCTACAACCCAGTACGAATTTGCAGGAGCCAAAATTGGAAAAAACCTCGGCACAGATGAGCGTACTTGTTTCTTCTTTACGATATCCAAAGCATCGGACAAAACAACATCTGCATAAGGAGTACCTGGCTCAACTGATAGTGCGGAAGAAACACGTTCGTCCAACTTCATTCGCAAATCAATTTCTGCGCCAGCTTGAACTAAGGAAAAACTATATGCATTCCATTGCGCAATGAAGAGTATTCCTGCAGCACACGCTGCGCCTATCCAAATTGAATTCCAATGTAAAATCGGCGCAATGCCGACCCTGTCGATTACCGCAAGGAGAAAGAGCACAATTGAAGCAAGAAGGCACCAACGAATGCAATGAAAAACTGTTGCATTTAGTTGCAATCGTATTTTTGCCTTGTGCGCAATTCGTAAAAGTGTGTCCATCGTAAAAGTGCCTGCGACTTTATTGTACGCTAGCACAGACAATGTTCATCACAAATCTTGGATTAAATCGATGAGACGTTGTTTAACTTCGTCTAATGGAGCAAAAACGCGTGCTCCTGCCGCATGTACGTGGCCACCACCATCAAATTTGTTTGCAAGTTTATTTACATCAATGAGCGTGTCGGGTGCGCCAGGAAGACTTGGTTTTGATCGAAAACTCATCTTCGTCACTGTTGGGTCTGTGTCGGTCAACAAAACAGCTGCCTGCACTGTATCCAACACCATTGGCGTATTCACTAGCCCAATGAGGTCCAAACTTGAGCCATTGGTTTCTTGAAAATCAATCGAGCGCAAGGACATTATGGCAACAGAGCCAACGTATTCTAAACTTGCAAGCATACGTTGCAATAACTCCATCCGAGCTGGTCGTGCGGTTTCTTCAAGCGCTCTATACAGTTGGTACCTGTCTATCTTTTGTTCTAACAATTTTGAAGCATCTGCAAAACAACGAGCGTCTGCATTCGAGAAACGGAACCAACCGGTATCTGTTCCAAGCCCAATGAACAATGCTTCTGCAACAGAGTTCCTGCCTGTGCCAAGAGAAACCCCCATCTCTTCAAACAACTCCATAACTACTTGTGTACACGCAGCCGCTGATGTATCGACAACCCGCTGAACAGCAACATCGTCGCCATTTGCATGGTGATCAAGGCCAATGACCTTATCTCGATTTGCGCGCAACCACTTTTCGAGCGCTTCAAGTTGAGTCCATGCACCAGTGTCCGCAACAATGATTAAATCGGGCTCTTCTTCTGGAAGACCTATTTCTTCATACAGATTTATCGGTGTATCACCCGCTGCCATACGCAAGCAATGCTCAACTGGGCCAATAAACAAATTCGTCGCATCCTTACCTATCGATTGCAACCCACGGCAGAGTCCAACAACGGAACCGATGGCGTCACCATCTGGCTTTCGGTGAGTCGTGACAACAATACGTTGCGCATTGTTAATCCTGTCTGCTAATTCAGCGTAACTCGCTGTTGATTCATACACGCCTGTGTGAGTTGTCATGCTGTGCTTTCTATCAAGGAAATTGCTAATTGAATATCTTCATTAATTTGCTTTTGCAAATCATTCGCAGAGTCAAATGCAATTTGATTTCGTATCCAATGTGAAATGGTAACAGTCAACGGCCAATTGTAGTGCTCAAGATCGCCATCAAATGAAACAAGATGCGCCTCAAATACCCGTGTATTTCCACTAAATGTTGGTTTTGTGCCGACACTTATTGCAGCGATATAGGTCTCACCGTCAACGACTGCATTGCCAGCATAAATGCCGTCTTGTGGCAGCATGGTTTCAATGTGTGATAGATTTGCCGTGGGTATACCCATTTCTCGTCCTCTTCTATCGCCCCTTGTCACGATGCCAGTGACTGAATAAGGTCGGCCTAGCATTTTTTTTGCATCTTCGACTCGCCCTGAAGAAAGTAACTCTCGAACTTGGGAGCTACTCGCACGAACGGTTGTTGCATCTGAAAGAGTTACTTCTACCCCGTCCATTTCTATCAAAGAAAATCCATATTGCTTTCCTATTTTTTGCAGTGTTTGTGCATCGCCTGCTCTATCTTTGCCGAACTTAAATCCATAACCCTCAACAATAATGTCTGGGGATGACCTCTCAACAACATCCGCAATAAACGCTTCTGGTGTCTGAGAAAGCAAAGTAGTCGTTGGCGTAATCTGGCGCACAACATCTGCACCCGCCCGAATCAATTGTTCCATGCGTTGTGAAAACGTCGTTATACGATCCAAATGAAAATTTGGGTTCAACAGGGTCACCGGAGACGGATCAAAACTCCAAACTTCAACTTTACCATCGCTTCCTACTGCTTGACGCGCAGTCTCAACAAGGGCAATATGTCCCCTATGAACTGCGTCAAAATTTCCAATTGTAAGTGCTATTTTCAAGTTGGTTCTTTCAAGAATAATGCACACGATATTCGGAATTCATATTAGGTGTTGAACTTGGCTAAAAACAACATCTGAAGCACTCCAACCAGTATTTCAGGTCATCTGATAAAAGAGGTGTTCATCGTGTTATATCCCTTGAATTGCACGGGCTAAACAGGTCTAATACCCATTATGGCAACGAAATCAAAACAACCAATTGGTAACAAACCTGAGAATCCAAGTTCTGTCATCGACAAAGTGACCAACAGCTTTCGAACGACCGCGGAAAATACTGTGCCCTGGTTTTTAGAGCAGATGCCATTGATGTATTTCCAAGACACGGACGAAGAAACGCAGCTCGCCCACTTGCGTGCGATCATTGCAGCCAAAGCATCTGAACGCCCAATTAAACTCACACTTCGATCTGAAGATGGCTCTGAGTGGACATGTATGCGGCCACTTGACTACCCAGGCGTGCTCGCTGATTTGATGGCTGAATTGCCAAATGATGTCACACTTCGCGCAGCAAAAATTCATACTGCCAGTGATGGCGGTCTTGTACTTGATACGTTTGAGTTTGGCGATGTCGAATATTTCTCACTCGATAACCCAGAACATACCGCACAAGTCGAAGAAACAATTGCGTACGCGAAAGAACACACTCTTGCTTGGTCTGTTGAGGAAATCCGTAACTACTTCACACGTTGTTCAGAAGACTATCTTGCAACCATAACACCGTTGCGAATGGAAAAACACTGGCAACTTGTGCAACAGCTAACTGGCACAGACGGCACGACCGTCGTTCTCGAACGTGAAACGGATCCATCACTGAGCAGAATTATTGTTGCTGCAAGTAATTCAACGCGGCGCTCAATGTTGCAACGAATCGCTACAAGATTAAGCAAGTCAAAAATTAATATTCATCGTGCTTACCTTGACAGCATTGATGACGGAGAAAATGGCTGGATTACACTCGTCGGCTGTGTTGTGCAAAGCCCTGACGGTGGACCAATTGAAGGAACAAGTGCGCTTTGGGCTGAAGTTCGAGCAGACCTACTGCGACTGAAGTGGCTCGACCCGCGCACCATGCGACTTGGTTATTCTCACCCTGAACTTACGCTTGAAACTGCCGAAATTATCACTGCCCTACTTGATTTGGTGTACCAAGTTCTTGTAAAACAAAACGCGTATGCATTTAACCCAAACCGTCTCAATACACTTGTCCAATGCAATATAGAAATTTCTTCTGAGATTGCAGACTTGCTCAGGCAACGATTCAATCCTGTTAATACCCTTTCAGACAGCGCATACATGGACAAACGAGACGCGCTTCTTGCAACAATTGAGAACACCGTTGACCTTGAAGATACAAGAACGCTACTGCGAAAAATGATTGACGCTGTTGACGCAGTACGCAGAACAAACTTATTCATAGAAAATCGCTATGCACTTGCGATGCGGATTGACCCCTCCTTCTTAACAACAGAAGATCGCCAAGAGTGCCCATTTGGAGTATTCTTCGTACACGGTCGTGACTTCAACGGATTCCATGTTCGCTTCCGAGATATTTCTCGAGGTGGCGTTCGTGCTATCCACCCTCCCAGTGTTGAACAATTCACAAGAGAGCAAGAGCGACTCTACGATGAAGCGTACAACCTTGCATTTGCACAGCAACTGAAAAACAAGGACATTCCCGAAGGCGGTTCAAAAGCAGCAATGCTAGTACACCCTGCAGGGCGCGTCAGCCGAAGCGTGAAAGCGTTCGTCAATTCGATCTTAGATTTGATTACTCCAGAGGAAACAACAAAAGCAAAAGTTGTTGACCGGCTCAATCGAGAAGAACTTATTTATCTTGGACCAGACGAAAACATCACACCCGAACTCATCGACTGGGTCGTGGACCGAGCCCGCCGACGCGGGTACCCGATGCCTTCGGCGCTCATGAGTTCAAAACCAGGCGCAGGTATCAATCACAAGGAATATGGCGTAACCAGTGAAGGCGTCGTCGTTTTCCTCGACGCAGCGCTACGCGCGGTAGGCATCAATCCTGATGAAGAAGATTTCACGATAAAAATAACTGGCGGACCTGACGGTGACGTTGCGGGCAATGGCATTCGCATCCTCAATCGAGAATACGGCGACCGCGCAAAAATACTCGGTATCGCAGATGGTTCTGGCTGTGGTGAAGATCCAAACGGACTCGATCATACCGAACTCCTTCGACTCTTCAAAGAAGCATTACCGATTGCCCATTTTGACCGTTCAAAGTTAAGTCCAAATGGGAAGATTTCTACCATTGACGATCCAGAAGGCGTGCATTTACGGAACACCCTTCATGACCGAATAGAAGCCGACGCATTTATCCCCTGCGGTGGACGGCCAGCAACTATACACGGTGGCAATTGGAAAAACTTCCTTAAAAAAGATGGCTCACCAAGTTCACATGTAATCGTTGAAGGGGCCAACTTGTTCCTCACGCCCGATGCTCGAAGAGAATTGTCAAACGCTGGCGCTCTTATTTTAAAGGATTCCTCTGCAAATAAATGCGGTGTCATTTGTTCCAGTTTTGAAATTGGCGCTTGCATGTTGCTCGATGAAGCAGAGTTCATGGAGATAAAAGAAACTTTTGTTGCACAGGTTCTTGATCGCCTTCGACATCTCGCTCGTGCTGAAGCAGAACTCCTCGCTCGATTGCACGAACATCATCCACACTCGTCGCTTCCTGAAATGAGCATCAGAATTAGTAAAATTATGTCGCGCGTTTCAGACTCACTCATTGCAAACTGGGACAACATGAGTGATCTACAAACGACTGAGTTACACCGACTTGTGCTCGAACACCTTCCACCAGTTCTACTTGAACGTGTCGGAGATTCGCTTTGGTCTGAAATGCCCGCAACTTATCTGCGCTGGATGATGGCAAAATCGCTCGCTGCAAGAATCGTATATCGCGAGGGATTTGAATACCTCGAAACGATGGAAGATGCAGATTTAGCCGGGCTTGCGCTTCGATACCTAGACCTCGAGCAAGAGCGAGAAAATCTTACTGATTCGATTTTACAGACTGATTTGCAATATAAAGAGAGGGTTGCTGCGTTGTTACATGATGCAGGTATTTTCTCTACCATGGGCCGACATCATAACTCGTGATGTAGCGGTGTCTCAATAACTCTTTTCCTCTTAAGGAGGCTCTAATGCGTAAACAACTTCTGGCCTTATTTGTAGTTGGCTTTTTCTTTGCCCCATGTTCACAACGTACCTCTGCTCAAGTTGCACTGGAAATGGAGCCAATCGAAGCCGACTCAGTCATTACTGATATTACGTTGTATAGAAATCGCGCGTTGGTCACTCGTTCAACAACGCTTAATCTTGACTCTGGAGGATACTCCGTTTTCTTCCGCGATATTCCTGAAGTTGCGTACCTCGATTCCGTCCAGGCACGGGTCAGTGAAAACGGTTCGCTTCTTTCCGTTGAAACTTCAAGCAGACCAATTGTCGTTGACAACAGCGAATTAGTTGCTGAAATTGTCGCAAAAATAGATGCCGTGAATGTAGAAATAACACAGGCCAGTGCGTCTGCAGAAGCAATTAAATTGCAGATAAACATGCTTAAAACGCTTATCGAAAAGGCAACGAACGACAAGGCGCCCTCAGTCGAGATGGATGCCTTCAACGCACAAATTGCATTCATTGGAAAACGGATGCAAGAACTTTCTGTTGACAAAACAAACAACGCAAAAGAAATAGAAGAACTCCAAAAGCGATTGAGAAATCTACAACAACGCAAACAACTCATCTCTGCACATCGAAAAAAACAAACTAATGCCATAATCGATATCGGTGTCGTTCGAGCTGGCACTGTTAAAGTGCAGTTGACATATCTTGTTTACAACGCCTCTTGGAATCCAGCGTACGCCGTTCGTGCAAACGCAAAGGGAAACGAAATTACCATTGATTACGATGCCACGTTGACACAACAGACAGGCGAAAACTGGGTAGACGTGACTCTCACTCTTTCCACGGCACAACCACAACAATCCATTACGCCTCCAATGCCAACGCCGTGGTACGTTGATATCTACCAGCCACCCCCGCCATCAGCACCTGCTGACAATAAACGAGGTTCTAGATCCGCCTATGGCATGGAGTCTAGCGGTGGTTTTACTGGGATGATGATGGATTCCCAGATTATGGAATCTAGAGTTGCAGAAGCATCCGCTGCTGCATCCGTTGTAAATGACGGGCCAGCTGTTAGCTTTGTACTACCACGCACTGTCACTGTTCCTTCAAACGCGAGCGATGAACAAACGACATCTATAGGTGCCATCAAAACTTCCGCCGAACATTTCCTCATTGCAGTTCCAATGCTCACTGACGAAGTGTTTATTCGAAGCGAAGTAACGAACGAAAGTGATTACATCCTTCTACCAGGAAACGCGTCCATATTCCATGGTGGGGACTATGTGGGCAAAACATCGCTCAATACGATTACACCGGACGAAACATTCTCGCTCGATTTGGGTATCGATCCAACCATGACTGCAATGAGAACAATTGTTGAAAAAACTACAACGACAACGGGTTTGTTTAACTCGGGAAAACAAACGTTGTACGAATATCGAATTTCAATCTCCAATGGTAATGATGCTGAAATTAAATTGCATGTTTTTGACCGAATTCCAATCTCTAGAAATGAAGAAATTGAAGTCCAACTTAAAAACGAATCTATGCCACTCTCCACTGATGCGGTGTATGTAAAAACAGAGCGCCCACAGGGCATTCTTCGATGGGACCTAACCATCCCAGCAAACAGAACTGGCGACCAGAGTTTTGCTCTGTCTTGGCAAGTGGAAGTCTCCCGAGGCAAAGATATCGAAATCACGCCACTCCCTGAGTAAGAACACCGTTTTTACCCCTTAAAAGCAATTCAGGCTCGAGCCAATCCAACCAGAACATGGTTGGATTGGTACACTGTGTCGCTCAATACCTCAGATAAGTTTTAGGTCTTTAGGGCCTTCTTTTAGGAATAGAAATACTCATGCGTAACTTTTACCGTTTTTATCGTCCACTCGCACTCGTTGCCCTTTTTGCTCTCGCGCCAATTGGTTGCGAAGAGGCACCAGATAGTGAGAATGGCATTCAAGCAACACTTGATGCATCGATTATCAAACTTGATTCGGCAATGCGCGGAAGCAACATTACTGAACTTGAAAAAGTCATTTCAGAGGTTAAGCGCTTACGCCCCGCTGCTGCGTCGCAAGTGCAAAGCAAAAATACAATTCTTGCAACGGCAAAGGCGAAACTAGCAAAACTTTCCTTCCAAACTATCAGCGCTGAAGCAATCGCAATCTCATCCGAATTCCAACGGGCCGTAAATCAAAGTCACGATATTGCAACGCTTCGAATTACAGCAAGCACTGACATTCAAAGCAGTAGTGATGTAACTTCAGCGCAGAAACTTGCATTAGCAGACTTAAAAGAAACGTTTGAGGCACAACTTCAGGATGCGAATTCAGCGATCGAAAACCTTCGCGGCCATGTTGTTTCGCATAGAGACGTTTCCATTGAACTCGAAGAGCGGGCTAACAAACTCTTGCGCGAAGCTGAAAAAGCAGGACTTATTGATGGTCATAAGTCCTATAGAAACGCTACCAAAACGCTACGAGATTCACAACAATCTGAGCTCATCGCAGCGAAACACGCGCTCAATTCTGAAACAAGAGAGGCACCACGTCAACAAAATGCGCAAGCAGAACTCGAAGCCATTGCTTCTAAAATGCATGGCCTTGAACAAACTGCAAGTTTGCTTCGAAAGTTGAACGACAACGCTGTTGAAACTTCCGCAAATTTGAGGCAAATTGCTGATGAATTGGATAATGACACAGCAAAATTACTCGGCGACACCGTAGCTCGTGCAACATCACTCAAAAAACTGTGGAACGAAACCGCCTCACTTCTTCAAGAAGCGATTAAAAGTGCTGGTCAAAATCGAAAAGCTTCAAGGGAAACAAAAGCTGCGCGGGATCTTTGGAAGTTAGACATGGAATTGCTTCTTGGGAGTATTGAAGAATCAAAACGCCAATTCCTACTTGGTGAAGCGCACGCATTGACGTCGATTATCGCGAACGGAATCGTGACCTCATCGAGCAAATGGCGCGAGTTAGCGAACACCATTAATGCAGAAATTGAAACTGCAACTATAAGCGCAATTGCTGCGTATGACAATGCGAAAGCACTTGCTGACAACGCAGGGGCAAAGGGTGCAACCTACAAGACGATGCTTGACAACCGGATTGCCGTACTTAACGGTGAAACAATCGTTGCTGTACCAGCAGCAACAACAGGTTCAACCGAATCTTCAAGCACAAGTGGAAGCACAGGAGCAGGTTTCGCGACACCACAAGAACTTCTTACACAGTTCAATGCAATTCCACCGTTCGAACGTAACGACGGTTCTGCACCCGCGCCAAACTTAACGCAGTTTTTTGTAGGGGCAAACGCCGATGGGCAAAAGCTGATTAATATTTTGCAAACGATTACGACATCGTCCGCAAATTTAGCCATTGCCGTGCGCACAAACATGGGAGAGGCTGCTATCGAGGAAATGATCAATTCACTCCCACCCTCAAATGGCCGTAGTATGATGCCGAAAATTGAACCTGATACACTCTCGATGCATGGTGACGACAGCGCAATCGCTGTTGATGTCATGGGCAAAGAAACACCCTTGCAAAAAACTGCGCAAGGATGGAAAATTGTTCTCGGTGGCAACTCGGTCGCTGACCCGCAGGCATCAGAGTTTGCGATGATGATGCTCGAAGGGCTTGCATCGATGGCAGACGTCATGGCGACACTTACCAATCAAATTAATTCTGGCGAGATCACAACGCTTAATCAACTTGAACAAGCGATGGCTGTTGCCGCTGGTGGCATGAACCCTTTTTAAGCCCCAGCATTCCTTCAGCGCTGATTCACCAAGATAAAAATAACCGATTTATTCCTCTATGATTTTTACGCGTTGTTTTCTTACGTGCACCATTACGTAGAAAGCATATACACGTTTTAGTTTCAAAAAATCAAAATGAACTTTATCTCAGCCAGCCGGCTCGCTAAACACTTGGCCACAAAAAATATACATCAATTCCCATAAATTAATTCCTCAGAGACTTTGTTTAGAATTAAGGCGTGCTGAGGAGTATTTCATGGGTGCATTAACTAATCGGCAAGTGCGCGGAGTACTTCAGTTGCTGCGGTTGAAACAAGTGGATCTTCTGTATCGTCACTGGCAATTGTCTGCAATTTTGCAAAAAGTGCAGCGTCTGGTTGTGATGCAAGAATATTCCCTGCGACTATCGCTGCATTTCGGCGAAACATACCCAACTTGGCCCGCTTCATTGAAGAACCACGTACATGCAACCTGCGTGCTTCTTCATCCCAACAAAGCACTTCAAGAACATCAAATGATTCAAATTTAGATTCGTACATTTCATGCACTGGGGCAAGGGCTGACCGCTCGTTAGGCTGATTATGCGGACAAACCTCTTGGCAAATGTCGCAACCAAAAATCCGGTCGCCAATCTGTGAATAAAATTTAGGATCAATATCCGTCCTATGTTCAATAGTGAGATAACTAATGCACTTGCGTGCATCAACTTCCCAAGGTGTAATCGCATCAGTCGGACATGCATCAATACAACGAGTGCATGAAGAACATGGATCCGCAGGAGCTGGAGCAGTTGGCTCTAACTTTGCGGTTGTTACTATAGCACCGAGCAACATCCAACTGCCAACCCCTTGTTCGATAAGTAGGGTGTGCTTTCCAACAGAGCCAACACCAGCACGTTGCGCAAACTCTCGTTCAAGAAGTGGCGCAGTATCAACACAGGCACGAAACGTTTCATTGGGAAATTCCTGACGCAGCACATCGCAAATTTCGTGCAATCGTTTCTTCATTGCCTTGTGATAATCTCGACCCTGCGCGTACCTTGCGATCCTACCAGCACGATTGCCATGCTCTGCTGATTCGATTATACCGTACCTATCAGCCACACAAATAATCGAGCGTGCATGCTCCACTAACTTGCGGGGATCGAGACGAACTTCGACATTGCGCTCCATCCACTCCATCTCGCCCTGTTTTTTGTCTGCAAGCCATTGAATAAGTTGCACGTCGTAGTCAGAACGACCCGTTTCAGCAATACCAGCAAGTGCAAATCCATATGTTTCGCACAGATCAGTTACAAGTGTTGACTTATGCGATTCCATTAAAACTTGTGGATGAACCGTTTGAAACGAGTTCTAATTTTGCATATTCAAGAACAAGATGTTTTACACCACCTTGAAAATGCACGGTGACAGTTGAACCACGAGTGCGGCGAATTATTCGTTGCACCTTACCTACGCCAAATCGCTTGTGCCTGACGACTGAGCCTGTTGTAATTTCCTGCTCACAAGGGCTTGGCGGATCTGCATCTGGCACGTCCCACTGCTCGACTGCAACTTCCTCTATCAGGGATGAGCCGGCCATTTCACGAAGAAATCGACTACCCATTGTGCGATTTGTCATACCGCGTTGCGTTCTTTTTCTAGCATTTGTCAAGAGCAAATTTTTCCTCGCACGAGTAACTCCAACGTAACAGAGTCGTCGTTCTTCTTCCATTTGATCGTTCTCAAACAACGATCGTTCGTGGGGCAACACGCCTTCTTCCAAACCAGCGATTGCGACAAAATCAAACTCGAGTCCCTTAGCTGCGTGCAATGTCATCAGAGTTACTGCCCCGTTTTTTGGGTCGACGGCATCAGCGTCGCTTACAAGTGCGACGTGCTCTAAAAATGAAAAGAGCATGTGCAACGGTGTTGGCGGTTGTTCATCATCAATTCCAAGTCGTTCCTCAAATTCAGAAGCAGCCGAAACAAGTTCTTCCAAGTTTTGGAGTCGTTCCAGATCATCTTCACCAGCATTCTTCGCATAAAACGCCTCAAGTCCAGATTCACGAACAACACGCTCGACTAAATCTGCAAGCGAGCCCGCCGCTGTCAAACTTTCATCTGACCTTCCGTCAACTTGCCACTGATGACAAGTTGACGCAAATTTTTTCATTGATGTTACTGATCGTGCTGTAAAACCCCGTTCTTTTGACACTTCAGATATAGCTTCAAGCATCGAGATTCCACGCATCTGTGCGAGTTGTTCTAGTCGATTAATTGATGTTGCACCAATACCCCGCGTTGGCATGTTAACAATTCGCACAAACGCTACATCGTCATTTGGATTTACAAGTAACCGCAGATAGGAAAGTGCCTGCTTAATTTCTTGTCGTGCATAAAACGCTGTGCCTCTTGCGACAATATGCGGCATGCCCTCGTTTCTAAACGCATCTTCGAGCACACGGCTAAGCGCGTTCACGCGATACAGAACTGCCATCTCTTTCAAGAGAACACCTTCGTCACGCAGTCGAACAGCTTCGCGAACAATCGCTTCGGCCTCTTCGCGCTCACTCTCGAGTGACAAAACTGTTGGCATGTTTCCATCATCAAGTTCTGTATACAATTTTTTATCTTTACGTTGCGCGTTAAACGCAATCAATTTCGCGGACGTTTCAACTATATGTCCCGTGGAGCGAAAGTTTCGCCCAAGAGGCACAACGGTTGCATCACTGTACTGGTCTTCAAACTCGAGAATGTTTGAAATATCCGCACCGCGCCAAGCATACACCGATTGGTCTGGGTCGCCAACAACACAGATATTCCTGTGGTTTTTCGCAATACTGTCGGCAATAACGAACTGAGTGTGATTTGTATCTTGGTATTCATCGATCATCAAATATTGATATCGGTCCTGCATTGCTTGCTTTACTTCTGCATCTTTATGAAGTAACTGTGCCGTTTTCATAAGTAAATCATCGAAGTCAACCGCATCGTTACCTCGCAAAATATTTTCATACGCTCTATAAATTTTAGCGACTGATTTTCCATAAAAATCAGATGCTTCATTTTCGAATGTGTCCGCATCAATAAGTTTGTTTTTTGCAGAACTAATCGCAGCAAGCACTGAAGCAGGTTTCCAGTTTGAATCGTTTAAGTTGCATGCGCGTATAGCTGCTTTTGCCGCGCTTCTCTGGTCAGCAGTATCGTAAATTGTAAACGTTGTTGTGCCAATAATTCGGTCGCCCCAATCACGGAGCAAGCGCGCGCAAAAAGCATGGAAAGTTGAAACAGTTAATCCCCTTGCATGCAAATTTTGTTCTTCAAGAAGTGTGAATACGCGTTCGCGCATTTCTTTTGCCGCTTTGTTTGTAAACGTCAGCGCAAGTATTTGCCAAGGTTGCACTCCATTAGCAATCAAGTTTGCAATCCGTTTTGTGACAACAGTCGTCTTCCCAGAACCTGGACCAGCCAATACTAAAAGCGGCCCTTGTATGTGTGTTACTGCTTTTTGCTGTGCGTCTGTTAAAGAATTTGCTTTGGCATCCATGCTCATATTCATTTCGACAGTGTAGTAGGAAGAAGCTCGAGAACCCAAGCGAAACCCTCATAAATCTGTAAAAAAGGCGTCATCCAAGCCGCTTCAGGACCGCCGACAACCTTTCCACATAACCGTAGCCGAGACTCCTCTTTCGTAACTTCCGATAGATTGTGGATTTACAACTATTTTAAAAAGGGCACGATATTTTGTACTCTAGGTCATTGCAGACCCAAGATGTAGTGGTACGATAAGCAAGTGTGGAAAGCATTGTAATTCTGATTCTTGAATGAGAAAAACAGGAAAAAACAGCAATAAAAACCACTAATAGTGTCGTTTTTCAAGGAAAAACGTGTGATTTGATTTTTATAGGACCTAAGGCAGGAGAGAGTGGAATTCATGGCAGTAATTTGCAAAACGCAAAAGAGAACGTTCATCAGTATTGAAATTGAACAGCTGCTCACACAACAAAATAAACCACACGTCCCAGCACTTCATCCCTTGTGAGGGTTATTGCACATTTATTAAAGAACAGACTTGAACCATTTACAGCAAACAAGACAAACAAAAAAGTAAGCCAAAGAAAAGCACGGAAGCAAAACAGAACCGATGAAAATACAAAGACGATTTACAACAGCAGGTGAGAGCGTTTGGAACACAGTTGACTGGTCCACACGCGCAACAAAAATTACAAATGCAGACGGATCCGTTGTGTTTGAAATGAAGAACGCTGAAATCCCCGCACAGTGGAGTCAACTTTCCGCTGACATTATGGTGAGCAAATATTTCCGCAAAGCCGGTGTTCCACAAACTAACGAAGACGGCACACCAGAAGTTGGTAAAGATGGAAAAGCCGTCACCGGACCTGAGCAGTCTGCAAAGCAAGTCATTCATCGACTTGTCGGCTGCTGGAGAAGTTGGGGGGAATCACATGGCTATTTCGATTCACCTGAAGATGCTGAATCGTTTTACGATGAACTCTGCTTTATGATGTTGAATCAAATGAGTGCTCCAAACAGCCCGCAATGGTTTAACACTGGTTTGAACTGGGCATACGGTATTTCAGGTCCTGCGCAAGGCCACTTTGTTTCAGATCCAGAAACAGGAAAAGTCACTCTCGCTGATGACGCGTACTCACACCCACAACCACACGCATGTTTTATTCAATCCGTAAGCGATGATCTTGTCAACGATGGCGGCATCATGGATCTTTGGATGCGCGAAGCACGACTTTTTAAATATGGTTCTGGTACGGGTTCTAACTTTTCTACTGTCCGCGGTGGGGATGAACCACTCTCAGGTGGCGGAAAATCCAGTGGCTTGATGAGCTTCTTGAAAATCGGCGATCGAGCAGCAGGTGCAATCAAATCTGGTGGTACAACACGGCGTGCTGCAAAAATGGTTTGCCTTGACGTTGACCATCCAGATATTGAAGAATTCATTTCGTGGAAAGTGCGGGAAGAGTTAAAAGTAGCCGCACTTGTCGAAGGCATGAAACACCTCTCCCCTGCGAAACAACAACAGGCGAAAGACCTTGGCCTTACACTTGATTACGACTTTAACGGCGAAGCGTACCAAACAGTTGCTGGGCAAAACTCAAACAACTCCATTCGACTTTCGCATGATTTTCTAGAAGCTGTCGATCGCGAAGAAACATGGAATCTCATAAAAAGAACAGATGGTGAAGTCGCCAAATCTATTCCCGCTAGCGGACTGTGGAACACCATCTGCGATGCAGCATGGCACTGCGCAGATCCAGGCGTGCAATTTGATACAACTATTAACGACTGGCATACTTGTCCAAAAAGTGGACGGATCAACGCTTCAAACCCTTGCAGCGAATATATGTTCCTTGATGACACCGCGTGTAACCTTGCGTCACTCAACTTATTGAAGTTTTACAACAGTGATACACGCATGTTTGATGTTGATTCATTTGAACATGCCATTCGACTATGGACCGTTGTTCTTGAAATTTCAGTTTTGATGGCGGCATTCCCAAGTGAAGCTATCGCACATCAAAGTTGGAAATACCGAACCCTCGGTCTTGGCTTCGCAAACTTGGGTGCAATGCTAATGCAAGCAGGCATCCCATACGACAGCGAAGCGGGGCGTGCAGTTTGTGGCTCCATCACTTCTATTCTTACCGGTCGCTCCTATGCAGTAAGCGCAGAAATGGCCAGCGAGCTTGGCCCGTTTGATGGTTTTGCAGATAACGCCGACGACATGCTTCGTGTTATCCGAAACCACAGCCGTGCTGCAAACGGCGTCACTCGTGATAGCGGCGAATATGAAAAAGTTCGACTTGCCCCAGTGCCAATTAACCACGCTCTGTTTCATGATGACTCCATCAATATTACAAATGCCGGCGACTTACTTGGACGTGCTGTTCAGGCGTGGGACGAAGCGATCGATCTTGGCGGACGTCACGGTTTCAGAAATGCACAAGTCACTGTTATTGCGCCAACTGGCACAATAGGTTTACTCATGGATTGCGATACGACCGGCGTTGAACCTGACTTTGCCCTTACGAAATTCAAAAAACTTGCTGGCGGTGGTTACTTTAAAATTGCAAATCAATCGCTTCACCCAGCGCTTCTCGCATTGGGGTACACAGCGATTGAAGTTGAGCAAATGATGCTTTATGTCATGGGCACGCTTTCGCTTGATACGCCCATGCCAAAGACTGTATCGGATGATGGCGAAGAAATCGCATTCAATGCATTCCTACTTGCAAACGGTTACACGCCAGAAGACATCGCAACAATGAACGAAACGTTGCCAACAGTGTTTGAACTTTCATTCTCGTTCGCTGCATGGACAATGCCAGAATATGTACTAGAAGCGCACGGAATTACTCGTGAACAAGCAACAAATAATCCGTCATTTAATGGGTTGCAATTGCTTGGCCTTACCAAAGATGAAATCGGTGAACTCAACCGACGAATCTGTGGCACTGGCACCATCGAAGGTGCTCCATTCTTGAAAGAAGAGCATCTTCCGGTGTTCGATTGTGCGAACCGTTGTGGCGAGACCGGAACAAGGTACATTGCCGCTGAGGGACATATTCGAATGATGTCTGCTTGCCAACCTTTCATCACTGGTGCAATTTCAAAAACGATCAACCTGCCAAATGAAGCGACTACCGATGACATTGCGAAAGCGTACTGGCTCAGTTGGGAACTCGGCCTAAAAGCGAATGCGCTTTATCGAGACGGTTGCAAGTTAAGCCAACCGCTTAACGCGAAGGCAGACGCAACGCTCGAGGACGACGAAGATATTGTTGAGTTAAACTCAGCACGCAACGAAGTTGCAAACGAAGTTGTTGCCGCTGCAGACATGGCCGAAAATGACAAGCCAGAAGTGGTCGAACGAATCGTTGAGCGGATCATTGAACGTCCAATGCGCAAGCGACTACCGGACACACGCCACAGCATTACACACCATTTCAACGTTGCAGGTCATGAGGGCTACCTCACTGTAGGAATGTATGAAACGGGTGGTCCAGGCGAACTTTTCATCACTATGTCTAAGGAAGGTTCCACTATTGGTGGACTCATGGACAGTCTTGGCACAGCCATCAGTGTTGCGTTGCAATACGGTGTTCCAATTGAAAGTCTTGTAAATAAATTTGCATTCCAGCGTTTTGAACCACAAGGAATAACAACAAACCGTGATATTCCATTTGCAAAAAGCCTTGTCGACTATATTTTTCAATGGATGGGTATGCAGTTTATCGAGGGTTACCGAGAAGCGAACCTTCCAAATCGCCCCTCAACTTCGACGCTACCGACCCACGTGACACCAATGAAACGAACCACACCCGTCAAGGAGGACACACTGTGGACAGAAGAATCGAAAGAAAATGCGACTACAACTCCCCGCAATTCAGTGATCACCGCTCGTGGTGGGATTGCACCCAAAGCAGGTGGGGTCGCCGAAGTAAAAATCGAGAAAACAGTTGTGACACAACAACTCTCAGTCCAAACTACCGGCGGCGATGGAATGTCGACCGAGGAATCGACCATGCAATCGTCACTGAGTCAATCAACGGCACAATTGCAAACTGACGCACCACCATGCCCATCTTGTGGGGCGATTACTGTACGAAATGGCACTTGTTACAAATGTATGAACTGCGGCGATTCGCTGGGTTGTTCATAATCTTTTGGAGAGAACTGGCTGGGAATTGTTGGAGCCAAAACACGGATGACTGATGATGTACAAGTAAGAGGAAGGAACCACTTGCTTGAGATGCACGCCGATGGAACGGTGCTCTTCTCATGTTCAACTTTAGGGCTGAACACCATCATCAGAAAATGTAACTCCTTCAATTGTGACCTTCGCCCAGATCAAGGATGAACTGAGGCACCTGTGCGGAGTTTTCCCTTAAATGGGTGAAACTCCTTCTCTTCCCCCCGAGACGGACCCACCACCGTCTTGGGGTTTTTTATACAACCCATTTTAGCTACCCGTGGTAGATAAAACGACATCATTGTCTGGGCCTACTCGCGGTTGTTTTTCTCGACAGATTGCGAACTGCACTATCGCTTCGTACCTCTGCTTATTCACTTTTGGTACAATCCCAAGCCATGGATTTCACGAACTACATCCCAGTGTTACTCATCATTTTGATGGCCGTTGGGTTCGGCGTCATTAACATTATTGCGTCTGGGCTCCTTGGACCAAAGCGTTCGGGCAAGGTTAAAGATTCCACGTACGAATGTGGTGTCGATCCAATCGGAACCGCACGAAAACGTTTCAATATTCGCTTTTACATACTTGCGATGACGTTTTTAGTCTTTGATATTGAAATTATTTTCCTCTACCCCTGGGCAGTTGATTTTTCACAACTCGCACAGGGAAGTGAGGAAGCAACCCTTTTCCTCGGTCGAATCCTCTTCTTCCTTGGAACTTCCATCGTTGCATACATATACGCATGGAAAAAGGGTGTTTTTAACTGGGACTGATCCAGTTTTTTCATGTAGAATGTCCCACCTTGGAAAATGTAACCGAGAATGTCCGCTTTTATGCGGGGTGTAGCTCAGCTTGGCAGAGCGCTTGTTTTGGGAACAAGAGGCCGCAGGTTCAAATCCTGTCACCCCGACTTAGAGAATCAGCCCTTCTTTGAAGGGCTGATTCTCTAAGTCGGCAATGCGCTCATTAGACCGCAATACATGAATTTATCGAACAATTACTTTTGCGTCAAAAAACAGCCATATTCGCACCTATCGGACGGTTCCAAATTTTGATACTCTTTTTAACGAAGTTTTTTCTCGACTTTTAATCATTTTTGTGGCATAGTAGTAGACGCGGTGCAAGGTACAGAATGCACCCAAAAAAGGCGAAAAAGATGTTCAAAAAAATAGTAGTAACAGTAATAGTGACATTGTGCGCTTTGCAAACCGGTGTTGCACATGCACAATTCTCTGGGGATGAATGTACTGACGCATTATGGGCAACTGATGGCCCAAACATGTATACCACTATTAGTGCTTCGCCAAGCATGCCTGAACCCGATGACACGCAATGCCCTAGCTCTTCGTTGAATTGGAATTCTAGTGCAGATGTTTGGTTTAGATACACCGCAAAGGTATCGGGAACTCACTCAATTACAACATGNGANATCGATAGTTTTGATACTTCAATAGCTCTCTACGAGGNTAATTGCAATGNCCAAATTGCTTGCAACGGCGATGGCCCANTCAACAGTGATTGTCAACAGTATTATTCTCAGATTGAGTTTAATCTTCTTGAAGACATCNTTTACTACATACGAATAGGCGGTTTCAANGGTGCAACAGGTTCAGGAACTCTGACAATTAATCCACCAGCGATTAGTAACACTACCGTGTGGTACGTTGATGCTAACAATCCAGACTCTGGTGCAGGAACTGACTGGGCTTCATCCTTTTCACATGTACAACAAGCACTCGATGTTGCGAGTAGTGGGGATCAAATTTGGGTTGCCCAAGGCACATACAGAGTAGTCGACAGCGATGGATCTAATGATCCACGTGACGCTTCGTTTCGTTTGATCGCTGGAGTCGAGCTATACGGTGGCTTCAATGGAACTGAAACAGGTATCGACCAGCGGAACCCTCAGCAATACCCCGTATTCCTTACAGGTGATATCAATGGTGATGATGACGCAGGTGGTGATAATTCTGAAAATGCATATCATGTTGTGATAGCTGATAATCTCATCGGATTACCCCCCGTTATAGACGGTTTCTACATAAGGAGTGGCAACGCAAATGGTTCAGGAACAGGCCAAAGTATCGGTGGCGGGCTAGTCGCGCTAAACTACCAGGCCGGCACTTTCGCACACCCAATTGTTTACAGAACCAATTTTATTAATAATAGTGCAACTGAAGGCGGAGCCATAGGCATAGGCAATATTAACGCCGAAGTTTACTTGTATCGCTGCTTACTCAAAAACAACAAAGCCACTTTACATGGCGGCGCTATAAAAAGTGACGGCGAGTGCATTATTGAAAGTTGTTTACTAGCAGGCAATCGGTCAGCAGGTAATGGTGGCGCTGTTTATGTAAATGACGGCTGGTTTAACAGTGTCAATAGCACCATTGTTCAGAATCATGCAGATGTCGGTGGTGGTCTTTATTTCAACAATGGATATGAGTACGCCGCGCAAAATACAATAATTTGGGGAAACAAAGACACCAATGGAAATAATGAACAATTAATTTTGTTGGCCGGAAGCTGGCTCGGCGGTTACAACTGCATTCAAAATAATCCATTCCCAGAAACAACTGATGTTCTTGAAAACCCTCGATTTCTTAATGAATTTGGTAATGATGGCAGACCAGGCACTGGGGATGAAAATTTCCGACTGATGCAACTCTCTCCCTGCATCGATGCTGGAGAGAGCTCGCTTGTGCAAACAACTTTCGATCTGTCAGGCAATGACCGAATTCTTGACGACCCATATACTTCAGATACCGGTGAACCAAATGGAAATGGAGTGGTTGTCGACTTGGGTTGTTACGAACACGTCTCAGGATCAAACGATGTTCTTATATGGGGTGGCGCAAACAGTTACTACTTTTACGATTCCTTAAACTGGATACCTCAAAGCTACCCTGATTTAAACTCGAACACTCTTTTCAACGGCATTAGCTCGGAAACAATTTTCTTCGATGATGATGCTCAGATAGATAAAATGCTCATTACAGAGGGCGATTTTACCTTTAAACTCGAAGGTTTTACACTTGCACTCAATTCTGCCTCAAGGCCTTTGCGGGTCGACTCCTTTCGCAATAGTGCTTCAGCAACCTTTATTGGGGGTGTGCTTGAAACGGCAAAGCCAATTGAACTTGGAGGGAATATTGTTTTTAGCAATATGACTATCGATGTAGGAGCAATGTTTATCGAACCAGATGCAGTTCTTAGTTTCGACGGCGAATCATTAATCGGTGACGTAGTTAATGGTGGCGGTGCTTTTTCGATTGCTGGTCATGATATAGGTGAATTCACTATTATTGGAACCATGCTTCATCAAGCTGAAAATGCTAGTACTGGACTTTTAGTTGGCTCATTGCTTTTTGATATAGCTGGATCAACTCCAAACTTTAGTTACGACCATATACATATTTCAAGTACAGCAGACTTATCGTGTTCAATAGACTTACGCTGGAATAAAATTTTCATGCCTGCAGTTGGAGATTCCTTTGACATCATAAGCGTAGGCAATTCTATAGGTCATCCTACTGTTGTCTATAACTCGGGATTACCCTCGAACCTCACAACAAGATGGGTAACACCGACAGGGCTCCGTGGTGGTGGTGAAGATGTCATTATTGAAACGACAGGACCAATCCTTTTTGATGCAGGTGAGACAACGGCAATTACAACGGACACGCCAAACGATATTCTTGTTGCTGATCTTGATGGTGACTCGTATCCAGATGTTGCAATGACCGTTGCTTCTGCAATCGGAGGTAGTGGAAATGTAGTCATACTTTGGAATAATGGTGTGGTCGACGGAGTTTGGCAGGGATTCACAGAAGACACACCTATTTCAGTTGGCACTGAACCGATGGATATTGAAGTTGGTGACTTGAATAGTGACGGCACGGCAAATGATCTTATTATTGCGAATAATGCAGACAATAACGTATCCATTCTTGCAAATGACAATAGTGGCACTTTTACTAAAACAGATGTGTCAACGGATATTGGCCCGATGTACATCGCAATCGGGGACTACACGACGAATGACGGATTAGCACTTGATGATATTGTGGTCGGATGTAGTTCATTCAAAGCATCCGTTCTTACAAATGCTTCTTCATTGAGAAATCGTGCAATTTCATTTTCACACACAAACTCCATCAACATCCCTTCACCTGGGGATATTAAACCAGGCGATGTCAATCATGATAAGGATTTAGATTTTGTAATTCTTGATATTGCCAGCGAAGAAGTTCGCGTACTTAACGGAACTGGAAGCGGAACGACCCCAGCAATGATGGTTGTCGGCAGCCCACTTCCTAACGGCAGCGCACCTGTGCAACTCGCATTTTCGGATCTTGACCGTGACGGAAACGACGATGCAATTACTGTGAATGAAGGAAGTGGATCCCTTAGTGTGCTTCTTGGCGATGTAAGCGATCTTGGAAATACCTCATCATTCAATGTCGGTACAAGTCCGCAATCAATGGCTGTGCATGACTTCGACAATGATGGTGATGATGACCTTGTTGTTTCGCTCATCGGAGATGGATCCGGCGAACGTGAACTTTTGTTGATTCGAAATGACACCGTCTCCACAGTTGTACTAAGTGCAGGTGATGCATTCAACTCAGGCGCTGAGCCAATCCTTGTGAATCATGGCGATATTGATCAAGATGGTTTGAACGATGTCGTAAGCGTGACGGACCTAAGTCCACTTGTTGGACAAAACACCCCTGCTGTTACTGTGAGTTTTAACAACACCGCAGTCGTTGTGGTCTGCCCAGCCGACTTAGATGGTAATGGCTTTATAGCAGTAGGAGATATCTTGACGCTTATCAGCGCTTGGGGTAGTACAAATCCAACGCTAGATATTAATGAAAGCGGATTTGTCGACGTTGGTGATATCCTCATGGTTGTTAGCAGTTGGGGCCCCTGCTAAATCACTTTTCTTTTTTCAAAGTAAGAGTCACTTTCAGTCATATCCTCATCATTATGCTGAAAATACAGTTTATTGGCCTCAAGAATGGCTCATGCGACAGAATGTATCTTCAATACGATGCACGGATTCTTGGCGTCTTTTCCCATGGGCGGACTCTTTGATCATCAAAAAGAACACAAGCAACTTTCACGAGACATGTGGGACATT
>NZFX01000060.1 GCA_002689385.1 Phycisphaerae bacterium | reverse complement strand
CACATTAACTACAGAGGAAAGAACACTCTTACACCTGTATGACAACATTTTGCCTGAAGGTAATTGGGAAGCTCCGAACACAGTTACACAGGCTGGTATCTCTGCCGCTGTACATGTTCAGAGAAAACATGTACCTAGAACACTAAAGAAACTTGAAAATAATTCATATTTAATAACCGGGCAGAGACATGTGCCTGGCGCTAGACAGAAAAGAAGAGTGTACGCATTAACAACATCTGGTAGAGAAAGAGCAGGAATTCTTCGCGATAGAATATTATCCGAAATAGTCATCGATAATGGGAAAAAGATTACGCTTTCAACCCTTAGGAAGGGTGGACAAATGATTTTAGATTTAATTTCACATATTGATGAAGGCATGGTATTCCATCAAACTCCAGTAACTTCACCTGTTTCCAATCCTGAGGGAGTTGCTTCTCTAGATGCACAAGCAGGTGAAAATCTGGTTAGGCGAATGCTTGCTAGAGCATGGGAAGATGGTAAGATAACCAATGATGAGCAGCAATTGATAACAGAGGTTGTAAATTTTATTGGTATGCATCCTGATCGTGTTCGTAGACTATCTGATGAAGCAAGGCGTGAACAAAATGCTCCACCACCTGAAGAAGTATACTTGGACATGTTGCGACAGGCTCTGATTGATGGTGAAATTATGCAAGATGAAATTGCACTTCTAACTACTATGCGAGAAGCATTTGGTATTGATTTAGAAACTCACGAGAAATTGGTTGCAGAGGCAAGATTAGATCCTGCCCTAGATGATGCAACTCTGGCATATCGGGCATCTTTAGAAACTGCACTCGAAGATGGGATGATAACTCCGGATGAAGAGGCGATTTTAGCAACACTACGCACAACACTTGATATTCCTGAGACTAGGCATGCCAACTTATTAGCAGAAATTCTTGACAGAGATGATTGAAAAACAGGAAGCCCCGGAGGAAAGAATATGGGAATGAGCGATGTCGAACATGAAACTCACGACCGGTTGGTCAATTTACAGACTAGAATCAAGAATATGTCAGGAGATGTTGTCCTTGTTGGAGACATTATGTTGGACAGATATATTCATGGATATGCAAACAATTTGAATTCAAGAGCTCCAGTTCCGGTGCTCAAAGAAACTCACCGACATGAGGATGTAGGTGCTGCTGCACATGTAGCTAGAGGTTTGGAAAATATTGGACTTGATGCAATTTTGTTCGGAGTAATTGGAGATGATTTGCCAGGTGAAAGTATTATTGAAGCATTAGAAGAAGAAGATGTAGATTGTGATGGCATTGCAATAATAGAAGATCGAACTACGACTGTAAAAACAAGGTTGATTGCAGGAAGAGAGTACTTAATATCAAATCAACAATTGGTTCTAAGATGGGATATAGAAGATGATTCTCCAATCGGATCTGAAGCCCATTTATCAATCATGGATCAAGCAGTTTCAAAAATAGGTACATCTGATGTATTAGTGATTTCCGATTACGGGCAAGGTGTTGTAACAGATGAGGGTGCTTCACGACTAATAAATGCTGCAAAGGTAGCCGGAGTACCTGTAATCTGCGACCCTAAATTAACTGGACTGCACAGAACAGAAGGAGCAGACTGGGTTATTTTCCAAACTAGAGGATTGGATCTAATGGCAAAGAGAATGGCTAGTAGTGATTCATCTGAAGCAGCTAAATTATTGATTACAGAAAATAATTGGACAAATTTAATGGTTTTACAAGGAGAAAATGGAGTCACTGTATACACATCTGATGGTGAGGTGATTTCTGCCCCTTGCACACTTCCAGAACCAAGAGGAATGATTGGAATTATTGATGCTGCTGCAGTAGCAGTAGCTGCTGGAGTTAATCTTGGCCTAACAGTTGAAGACATTTCCCACTTAGCTAACGCTGCATGTGAATGTATCATGAGCGGTACTCAAAATTTCACGCTAACAAGTGATGACTTAGCAAATCGACTTGGAGAAGTTGCTTGGAGTCTACAGATTTCACAGAGGTGAAGATATGAGTTACTGGGTTCGNCCCACAACTGCAGATATTGGGATAAGGGCTTTCGGGCTAAATCAAAATGATTTGCTGCGNGAAATGACAGTTGGTATGCAATCGATTCTTTTAGCAGCAAANCAAGACATNAACTCGATTACTCGTAATGTAGCAAGATGGGAAGTTTCACATGATGGAGATCCCGAAATATTAATTGTAAAATGGTTGGATGAAGTGCTTTACAAATCCGAAGTTTATGATGAGTTTTTACTAGAATGTCAACCGATGATACGTGATGGAATCATTGAGGCTCAAGTTTCGTATGTCGATAAATCTGAAGTTGATTTAGAAGTAGAGATCAAAGCTGTGACGACACATGAATTTGCTTTCAAAGAAGTCGGGGTTGAGGAAATTATCCCCTCAGATTGGCCAGAAGTTCCATCATTCGAGGGGCCCGGTTGGTACGGAGATGTCGTCTTCGACATCTAAAGTTGTTAAAATCCCGAGTAATAGTCCGATTGGACCAGCCATCATACAGAATAGTAGTACTGGCATAGAAACTTGAATTGGACGATCTGCAGCAATCATTCGCATCCAGACATATCTTCCGACAAAGGTATCCATAACCAAAAAATGTAGCCAAGCAAGAATGAGCATTTCATCTGTCGAAAACAAATCAACAACCACATCTGGCGTAGGCATTTGACTCCCCAATGAAAGCATTACATCCAAGAAATTAGGAGCCAACAATATACCATACGATGCAATCAGTGGTATAACACAAATACGAATATCTCCAACTATTTTTTTAGTTAATTCATGTCTTGGCATAAACCACATCAAAATCCATAAAGGGCCGATAAATAATGAGGAAAACCAAAATGTCAGTACAGCTATTTGATCCATGATAACATGAGTTACTCAATGTCTAGGCTTACAAACTCTTGTCTGATAACATAAGGAAGGTGGGAATTCCGAAGGTGGACCCTCGTATCCATCGGCTAAATCCACAAGCTTCCTCCGTCCCGGTTCCCCACGGCACCCATGGCCCCAGGTAGGGCTGCTCCGTTCCCGGCCTGACCTGTTCCCCCGGCTATTCATTTCCCGATTCCTTCCGGCTTCGGTTCGTGACACCCGGGTCACGTGGGGGCGAGACATCGACGTCCGCCTATGGGAACCAATGGACCGGCTGAGCCGCTCCTCGGTGTTCGGACCGCCATTTGCGATTTGCGGAAGAGGGCACGCAAACTCCCCTCCTATCCCAGCAAGCCGTAAGGCCTAACCGTTTTGAACCCACCGAAGTCAATCTTCAGTAGCTTCTTCGTACTTTGACGGACAACTTGTCTTGATAACCTCTGCTTCAAATATCCACTTTCCATCCTTCTCCACAAGTACGCCTTCGGCATAAATAGTTCGATTATCTTCTAGCCCACCAGAGGTTTGAGCATTGCTAAAATCAATCAAAAGTTCATCTATTTCACCATGTATGATAAATGTGGATGAAGAATTATCGATTGAGCCATCTTTGACTTCGCCTCTAATAGCAATTTCACGGCCTTCAAGACTCTCTGGGTCATCCATTACCTCATCTACGCTTCTNGTCGCCTCAGGGGCNTCTAATAGCAAAGTAGAGGCTAATGCAATAGTTAGAACTGCTCCNACAATCAAAAGNCGAGTTCTNTGTGTGAACATTCAAGCCCTCCTTGCCATTCCAANAGCTTGGTTTAGATTTGNGAAACCTTCAGACTTCATTTTTTTNTCTAAACCATTGACTATTTTTTTGATTACTCCTGCACCCTGGAANACCATAGCGGAGTAAATTTGTAATAGNCTAGCNCCATTGATTATTTTCTCCCAAGCATCATCGGCTGTAGAAATCCCNCCTACTCCAATNATTGGCCACTGGCCATCGGTATGATCNGCAATCAATCTAATNACTTGAGTTGATCTTGNTCTCAANGGACTTCCTGAAAGTCCACCTTTCTCCAACATTACTCCTGACTCTTCNGGNCGCTCAATTGTTGTATTTGTAGCAACNATACCNGCACAACCTANACCACGAGCAGTGTCGACAATAGAACGAATCTGCATATCNTCTAGGTCTGGTGCGATCTTAATCAATACAGGTTTTTCACCTGAGTACTTTTGCACCTCTTCAATGATNCGAGTTAGATCTTCATCCTTTTGTAATTCACGNAGATTTGGAGTGTTNGGAGATGAGACATTAATCACAAAACCATCAACNNTTGNTTCACACCTTTCAACNGTTTTTGCATAATCAAGGTGNGCNGATTCAAGGCTAGTCGACTTGGATTTACCCACATTTAGAAACAGAGGNATCTCTGGTTTNCGAGTNCTAGCNAGATGNGATGACATTATTTCGCTACCGGGATTATTGAAACCCATTCTATTCACTAATGCATTGTGCTTGGATGATCTAAACATTCGNGGTTTAGGATTACCAGATTGTTCATGCTCNGTAANACCACCNACCTCGATNAAANCGAATCCNAATGTCTCCCATCCATGCATCGCTTCAGCNTTCTTGTCCATTCCTGCAGCAAGACCAAGNGGATTAGAGAAATTTATGCCAAGNCAACTAGTTTCGANTTTTCTAGGTCGATAAAGAATTCTNAGNANCATCCTACCTAAGAATGTGAATGAAGCGAANCTCAAACCNAGAAGTGCTCGAGAATGNGCCTTCTCACTATCCATCAATGCCAGCATGGGGCGTACAANTAGCGAATAACCTAGCCCCATTGTCTACAACGCTGCNAGGGGCATCCTTCAAGTCTTGCCCTGTCATGGACNGCAATGTGGACATGAANGACCCCCTTTGGCCATCTCTGCGNGAAGCAGCTAGAAGATTCCTTAGAGAAGAGTATTGTGTAATCAGTTTACCTCAAGAACACCTTGAAAGTGCAAGGGAAATAGTCCAAGCAATATCTGATTATATTCCTTCACGAATCACTTTACCAGATATAGAAGAGGGAACATTTAGGATTCATGATATTGCTCATTTCGATCAGGATGAACCCTCGTTAGATATTTGCTGGGTTCCGAATTGTGATTGGGGTGATTTCAAAGTTCAGGTTTTAGAACTTCTCGAAGCAGGTTATCCAGGATGTGTTGGTTGCGCCGGTCCGGGGGCAGAAGAAGAGTGGAATGAGAAATCTCGCCGACACGAAATTTCCCACAAAAAAAATACATGAATTTTTACAGGTACTATAGTACCTGTTGGAAAACCACCTAATCCGAGGCTTCAAGTATCGCCGGTTTTCCCCGCCGAAAGATGCCAGTCGTTATCATCGCTGAGAAGCCAAGTGTTGCGGCTGATATTGCCAAGGTCTTGGGAGCAAGTTCCAAACAGGATACTCATTGGCAATCTGAATCAATTTGGGTGACTTGGGCTGTCGGGCACCTTTTGGAGTTAAAAACTCCCGAGGAATATGATGAGGCTTTCAAGAATTGGCGAGGGTCAATTGACAAACTTCCATTTGTTCCTGAAAAATTTGAACTGAAGCCAATTACTGGTCGCGGATCTAACCGAAAGCAGTTGACTGCGATAAAAAAGATGATTACAAGCAAAGATTGTTCCGAAGTAGTAAATGCATGTGATGCTGCCAGAGAAGGTGAACTAATTTTCCGTAGAATAGTCGAATATGCAAAAGTCAAATCACCGATGAGTCGTATGTGGCTACAATCACTAACAACAGATGCAATACAATCTGCATGGGATAATCGTGCAGCGTCTGAAGAATATGCTCCATTAAGAGATGCTGCAATTTCCAGAGCGGAAGCTGATTGGATAATTGGNATGAACGGNTCTAGAGTNGCAGCGACATTCTTACGAACNAGCCGTAATGANAANAAATCANTATCTTTAGGTCGTGTTCAAACNGCNACTTTGGCTATGATTGTTGAACATGAGTTGGANNTTTTGTCNCATAGNCCAGAACCATTTTGGGAACTAGAAGGAANTTTTTCAAGCGGNGATGCTACATGGTCTGGNCGATGGGAAAGNGTNGGNCACAAGGATGACCCTGAAAATCCTGAAATAAAAGCTCACAGAATAATGGAAAAAAGTGAGAAGGATATTATTCAAGANGTNCTGGATAGNGATGGTGAATTTATTGNCGAGCAGAAAGATCGTGATTCTGTCGAAAAACCNCCACTAAATTTTGACTTGACTAGTTTACAACGTGAAGCNAACAATATGTGGTCATGGGCNGCAAAGCGTACNTTNTCAATGGCTCAAGANCTNTATGACACGCANAAATTNACNACTTATCCAAGAACNGATTCAAGACATCTNCCNGAGGATATGNTGGAATCAATATCAAAGACTATNAGACAATTAGGTGCACAAGATGGNCTAAATCCACATTCACAACGNCTAATTGATNATGGCCTGAAAAATGTGAAGAGNAATTTTGATAATTCAAAGGTTTCTGATCACTTTGCNATAATTCCTACNGGNAAAATNCCTCCTGCAAATTTAAGNTCTGATGCATCAAAATTATATGATTTGATATCGAGACAATTCTTGGCCTCTTTCCACCCTGAATCNGTTTGGAAAGTNGAGAAAAGAATCGCTTCAAAAAATGGCCATAGTTTCGTAAAGGAAGCAAGAAGNATTACTACTGANGGGTGGAGAGCNGTTCGTCCAAANAAACAGAAACTNCCNGAAGGTTGGGGNGTTTTATCGTCAAACCCAGGNCCTGCTAANTTGGAATCTCACGAATTCAAAGAAGAGAANACTAAGCCAATNGGTCGATTAAAGGAAGCAGGACTACTAAGATTAATGGAACATGCAGGTAAGAAAATCGAGGATGAAGANNTGGCTGCTGCCATGAAAGGCAAGGGTCTTGGAACTCCTGCAACTAGNGCAGANACTATTGAAAAACTAATNTCTAGAGAATTNATNGGACGTGGAAGAGGTGGNTCACTNCGAGCNACTCCACATGGAATCAAAATGATTGATATTCTTCGAAGAATTCCNGTTGANTGGATTACATCTGCAGAATTGACAGGCGATATGGAATCACAGCTCGACGGAGTGCAGAAAGGAACCCACAAAAGAAGTTCCTACATGGATAAGATCAATGAAATTGTACTAGAAATGGTCAATAAGATTCGAGACCATGATCGGTCAGAATTATATTCTTCAGATTCACCAATTGGCAACTGCCCACTCTGTGAGGCTAATATCAAAGAAACTGTACTTTCATACATATGTGAAAAGAACGAAGGTAGAGACAAAGGTTGTTCTTTCGTAATGTGGAAAGACGCTAGTGGAAGGTGGTTTGATCGCAATACAACATCAAAATTACTCAAAAACAAGTCGATCGAAAAGTTGCATGGATTCTTTGCAAGAGATGGCAGCCCATACGAAGTTTCACTAGGTATTGATAAAGATGGTAAAGTGAATATAGCAGGGAACAGTGCAGAAACAACAAATTCAAGCGATGAAGAATTGTGTCCTTGTCCCAAATGTGATCAAGGAGTTATCAGAATAGGTGAGAAAGCATATGGCTGCGATAATGCTGAGTGTAAGTTCCGTGGGCTTGGAAAGAATATTTGTAAGCGGGACATCTCAGTAGACGAAGCAAGGAAAATTTTGACTGAAGGTAAATCTGATTTAATCGAAGATTTTACTTCAAAACGTGGAAAACCATTCCCTGCATTCCTAGTACTAGAGACAAATAAAGTTGGATTCGAGTTCCCCCCAAGGGCACCACCTGCAGATGCGACGAGATTCCCGGTTGTTGGCGGGATTGTAGGCATGTGTAAGAAGCATAATGTAGGGATTATCGAGACTGAAACTCATTATCAGTCAGAAGAAAATTCCGAGGGTTGTAAAATATCTGTTATGAGAGAGGTCAGCAAGCGAGTAATAACTCGAGAAGAGGCCAAGGAACTTGTAGAGAAAAAGAAAATTGGTCCGTTTGAAGATTTTACATCAAAAGCAGGCAAACCATTCACTGCAACTCTGTATCTGAAAGGGAACGAATCGGTAGGATATCGCTTTGCAAAGCGATAA
>NZFX01000059.1 GCA_002689385.1 Phycisphaerae bacterium | reverse complement strand
TTCCATCATTGGTTCAAGGCAAGCAAGATGTGATTATTTCCGATGAGTTAAATCACGGATCGATTATCGATGGAGTTCGTTTAACTAAGGCGCAACGCGCAGTTTTCCCCCACAATGACATGGCTGCATTTGAGCAGGTGCTAAAGGAACATCAGAGTGCAGACAGGAAATTGGTAATCGTTGATGGAGTATTCTCAATGGATGGCGATGTTTGCCCGTTGGATGAACTAACATCAATCGCAGAAGATCATAACGCCATGGTATTCGTAGATGATTGCCATGGAGAAGGCGTTCTAGGTGATGGGGGAAGAGGAATTGTTGATCATTTCAAACTTCAAGGTCGTGTAGATTTTGAAGTTGGTTCGTTCTCTAAGGCACTTGGAGTGCAAGGAGGAATTGTTGCCGGTAAAGAAATCGTTCGCAACCATGCCCTAAACCATTCACGCTCATGGTTACTTTCAGGCTCACAACCGCCAGGAGTTGCTGCTGCACAAAAGGCAGCTGTAGAGGTATTGATGGAGGAGCCTCACCATCATGCGAAACTTTGGGAAAATACTGAATATTTCCGTAGCGAAATGCAATCACTAGGATTTGATACAGGAGTTTCAACAACTCCTATTATTCCAGTTATGTGCGGAGAGTCCTCCAAAGCTAAGGAGTTATCACAAGCAATGTTAGACCAAGGTGTCATGGCAGGTGCTATTGTATTCCCAATGGTTGCTAGAGATAAAGCAAGGGTTCGAACTCAAATGTCTGCAGGGTTATCACGAGATGACCTTGATGAAGTACTCCGAATTTTTGAGAAGGCTGGAAAGGATATCAAGTTGATATAACCGGATAAAACTAGATTAAACACTAGGTTAAGGAAGTGACATGTGGAAAGAGAGGTTGCTCAGCCAACGCTCTAATATTGCATACTGGTCGCCACTAGTTCTCATCGTATTTCTGATCACTTTACACACTACTGCATTTGCTGGAGTAACAAAAGAATTTAGCAATGATGACTCCGAAATTCAAACCACTCAGGAGTTCTACACCGATTCTATTATTGAAACAAGCCAAAGTGAAGATAGATTTGGCGAGAATAATAGCGACTATTTCGGCGGAGAATATAGTGAAAGTTATTCATACAAACAAATAAATGGCCCTGAAGAAGTACTTGAGGATTCAGCTGAAACTTTGGATGGAAGATTAGGACTCATCACAATGTCATGTTTCATTCTGATCTTGTTTTGTTTCATGAATAGAAAAGAAAAAATCAGCATAAACAAATTCGTTTCTTTCAATTCCATTAAAGGATATTTGATGTTATTCATAGGTGTCATTTCGTTAATCTCAGTCTTTACCATCACATCTGGCCTTTCAGATTATTCTGATGAAATCGCAGATTCTGATATTGATTGGGATGTTGATGAAGGGATTTGGGGTAGTGCCACTGCTGAGTTCGAATCACCTTTTGATGGTGAATCAATTACATTTTATCAGGAATGGGGCCCCGATTTCATGATGTTAGCATTATTTGTATTTTCAATGATTGCATTGATTGGAGGCATTGCAAATATCTCATATCTCAAAGAGGATTTAGAGATTGAAGATGCACCGGTTTGGATTAAAGATTCGAAGACATTTAGTTTAGCAAATAGACATTCAGTTACCGCATTGTGGATAGTATTGGTTGTTGCAATTATCGGATCTGTAGCTGCGCCATGGCAAACAATCAACCAAGAATGGGAAGTTGAACAAACTTCTGAAAGTTCTGTTTCTGAAGAGATTAATGTTACAACGCATTCATCTGAAATCTCCTGGAATATGAATCCATTTTACATGCAATTTGACAATGATACAGCATTAGGTAATGCTTCATTTGAAGGAGAAGAAACTAGTTCATATGATTCATACAAAGAACATTCCGAATTATCAGATTCATCCGCAGTTATGCTAGAGTTGCGCTGGCCATTAATTTGTGCAATCATTATTGGTATTTTTATGCTAATGCAAAGATATGTTGGTAAATTCTCATCCACAATATCGGGTACAAACAATGGTTGGATCTTGCTTATTTTAACCTCGATATTACTAATATTTTCATACGGAGCGATTGGAAATTTCGAAGATGAAATGTCCAAAAAAATCGATAATGATTTGCAAGAATTGAGCCCATCTTGGGATCATGAGGTATCACACTCTGAAATTCGTTCCTCTATTTCAGGAAGTAAATTGGGCTCTGCATTTAGCAGTAGTAGTACTGTAACTCCAGGAGAGGTCACGTTTGATTCTACTTCATCTGCAATTTTAACGACATGGAGTCCTGCTATAGGATACTACTTTGCAATTATCATTCCGTTCGCTATTTTTGCAATACTTTCAGCACAATACGGGCCTATTGTCATTGATTCAATCAATGATTATCAATCGATAAAAGAATTTGAAATTAAATTTGACAGTAAATCTTGGGTTGCTAAGCCAACGATTATTGCATTGGTCACATTGCTAATAACATCATCAATTGGGATGGGTTTAGGTGAATTAATGTTTGATTCAAAATCATCTGCTCCTGCTAGTATTTACAAATGGGATTTGGATTTTCAACAGTCGTGGATTGGGGATTATGAAGAAATAGTGATGAATGACCAAGATTCTTATCAAAACGAGCTTGATAATGGATTAAATGGTATACCCTCTCAATTTGAGTTATTATTGGCCTGTGATGAATCGAACACGGGCCTGACCAATGAGCAGCCTGACTCGATAAGTTGGAAAATAAATCCACCAGAAGGAACGGATTTATTTGGCGAAATGAATCAAGGAGAATTACAGTGTACAGATGGGGTTTTCATTTTGGAACCAATTTTCAGTTGGAGAGCAATCATTAACCTCCCTAAGAGTGAGTTCGCAGAAACAGAAGAAGATTACCTGAATCAGTTTTCGGTCGAAGGCGGGGGGCTCGGTGCTTGGGATGTAGAAGTTGTCGCAAATGTAAAGGGCGGTACAACTGAATTTGATGAAGACACAGATTTACAATTATACTTTCAGTTTCGAAGTCGAGGAATCGGAAATGTTACAGTAGAAAAGATAAGTTAAGATTTCCTATTCTTCTTCGAATGATTCTACAACTTCTACTAACTCAGAATCATCGCCTGCCATATCTGAGACATCAGTACTTCGTTCATTCTCAATCACAGGCATGCCTTTGAATGGATTATTTCCATCTTCAATCATACACAGTAGTCTCCATCTAGGTGCCCAAGAAAGATGGACATACATTGGTCCTGGAAGAATTAATAATCCCCAAGACAAATACTGAGTAAATGAATTCGAAGCCAATAATTCAGTATGAATTAATGTGAAAAGTGTAAATCCAACAAAAGGCATAGGATACAATATTTTACGATAAATTGGCATTGGCATCCGTTTCGTCATAAGATTTAGAATTCGACTCATCAAACCAAGGAATGCTGTTGCAAGGCTGAGTAAACTGGCGTGTAAAATCCATAACTCAAACCAAAATTCTTCTGTCATGTAATACGGTAATATTAGAGCTAGAGAAATTAAAACACCATAGAAAGCACCAATATTTGAAGGGTGGGACAACCATAATGGAAGACGAGAAAAACGCTTTGAAAGGCCACCTCCAGTAAGCATTTCACGTTGAGACTCATCTAGTGAATCAGTCTTTCCAGCCCAGGCTTCTACAGTGCCCATAACTTAGGTGCCCAACTATGCGGCATTTGAAGGTACGGTGTGTTGAGTGTAATTTAAACCAGTTTCACTCCGATGAAAACATTCTTGAAATTGGGCCTTGAACTTCAATTTCATCTTCGGGAAGCCATTCCCTCTCAAGTAAAGTAGATTCCAATGATTCTCTTTCTCTTGCATCTTCGAATTCATCGTTTGATTCATTTATTGCATTGTTTAGCGATATTGCTTGATTTATGATTGACAATTGGCGGGTCAATATTTTTTCACTCAGTTTTGTATCCCAAATTGATAGGATAGAAAGTTGGTCATCTTGCTTATGTATAGTCCAACCGTGAAGAGCATCTTTTACCAACTTCAGACGATGGATTCCGGGCTCGATCCAATCTTGAGAAAATCTAACCATTACTTCCGACTTAGATATGGCTTCTGAATCCATAAATGGATGATTTAGATTTACAGAGATTGGGATGTTAACATGAGCCTTAACACGCGACAAGATTGCCACTGAAATAATTATGATTAAAGACACAACTATCACCAAATTAACAAACCAGTATAATGTAAAAAAAATGAAGGCTGAAAATAAGACCGCATGGACACTATAAGTCTTGTAAGTTGAATTCTTTAATTCCTCACCTACAGGAGTGTTGAGGAAAGGAATCAGACCTTTCTCTGCGCCCATGCTTCGGCTAACAGGGTTTAGGACATGAAACCGTCGTTCAATTGCATTTCCGACCCCCATCATTCAAGAGGGGTGGAATTACCAACCACCCCGTAGGGGTGCGCATGGTCGAGTTACCACGAGGTAATATCATCGAAGAAAGGCGGGGTGGCGCCAGCGTTCTCGCAACCTTAGTCAACGAGATGATAAAACTAAACTCCAGAGGCTATATCAGATGTGAAAGAACTCCATCTGAGGCTATGCCTCGAGTTGGTCAAGTAATAGTCAGTAATGGCGCAATCGCTGCTGCGATCCATGAATCAGAAGCAATTCTTGAAGGAGTTGAAGCACTTATCGAAATTGAATCAGACTGTCTAGAACTAGACTGTATCCTGCAATTGATTGAGGACGTTGATATCACCAGAATTTTGGATCTACATCCAACTGCTAAATTAGCTATTGATTCGCCTGAAGAAAATAAGTCTTCAAAATGGTGGCAAGATGTAAGCAATCATTCGAATTCCTGGACACGCTCTAGCAAATTGCCTACTATTGAAGCTTCCATAGAAGCTCCTGAATTTATCAAAACAAAAGCCGCGTCTATGGTCAACAAACTTGCCACTTCTGGTGAGTTGCTCAAACCAGGATGCGTATATTCAAATGAAACTGATCTGCTTTTCAGGTTAGCATCGAATCTTAAGAATCATGGAAAACCATTGCTGGTAATCAGTAGGAAAACTAGAGAAGATTTAGTAGTGAATCATAAACTTCCACCCGAGGATTGTCTATGGCTTTCTCAGAAGGAATCCGATGGTGTCCAATTCGTAGATATCGATGCCATCAAAGGAACTGTTTATGGATTCCTCGAAGGGAACCTTAGGGCTGTTTTACTGCTTGACGGCTTAGAATACTTAGCAAATATTTGCGGTGCAAAAGCAGTTATTGAAATGGTTCGAGAATTAGGAGACAGAATGAGATTTGAAGACGACTGCCTGTTGATTTCATTTGACAAAAATGCATGGAGCAATTCTGAGGCGGCTCAATTAATTCGGGCTGCTCCATACTTGGATTCAGATATCATTCAATCTTGGAACACTGATCCTGACTCATTGCTAGATCATCCACTAATGGCTCCACCGACAGAAGAAGAACTCTTGAGATTGGAAGAATACTTGGAAGCAAATACTCCTGAATCATTCAAACTTGAGGATGTACAAGCTAGTAAAGAAGAGATCCCAGAAGAGACTTTGGATGTCGAAGTAGTGCTGGAAGAGGTTGAAGAAGAGGAAATCATCTTGACTGAAGAGGTTGAAGAAGAGAATGAGGAAGTACCGATGGTCAAAGAATCAAAGGGCCCTCGAATCCCTCAACGCATCAGAAGACGTAGATCAAAACAAGTTGAATTNATGAGCGATCGTGATACCAAAAAAGCAGGACTTGCTGCTGTCAAAAANGTAAATATTTCAGATGAAATTCCAAANNANACAAGCCTACCAAAAACTGTAATTGGNCAAGGTAGGGAAGGAAAAATGCCATCTATTCCAAATATTATTCCTAATGATTTNAGCGATGTNGTTAGACAAGACTCTACGACAAAGGAAAGATCACTGCCAAAAACCAAATTNGGACCTAAGGCAGTTCCTGTAAAAAATAAATCTTCAGACCGTGATGCGATTAGTCCAACTGCTGCAAGAGGTATAGAGGTGAAGCGAAATATTTCGAAAAGATCTCAAGCATCCAGTGTCCCTCAAAGAAAGATTGACTTAGATAAAGAATTGCTATCTTGGAAATTTGCGGAGGAAGATATATGAGCACATCGCATCAAGAAAAACTCCAACTTGCTCTAGCAAATGTTCGTCAAACGCTCGGTAAGAAGCCACCGATTGGGAGACCTGCATTATCTGAATTGAATCGACTAAGAGGAATCGGAGAAGCCGAAGACACAAGAGATGGTAATCTAATCACTAGAACTGGAGTCAAAACACGCCCTGTATTCGACATGGTAGCAGATAGTATTCTAGGTGAAACTAAACCTTGGAATCCAAGTTTTGATTTGGATGAAGGAGAAACTTCACTCGCTCAGATTGCTGCTCAGAGAATGAGCAATATGAGAGATAAAAAAATCACTGATGAAATCGAAGATGATCAATTGAGTGACCAACTCGGAGTTTTAGCAGATGGCAGGCCAGTTTGGGCCGAAGTATTGGATAGCCAAAGAGGGTATTCAACAAATTCAACCGATTATGGTATGAAGGATTTGTCATTCAAACCAGATTGGCCACCAGTACAATATTTATCTGAACATAACACATGGAAAACATGGCATGTTGTCGATGAAAACTCCAGAGCATCGATGGCATGTGAAAAGGTGATTAGCAAACCAGGAACTACAATCAACCCATTATTGATTTTGGGTGAAAGTGGAACTGGTAAATCTCACATCCTCAGTGCATCTGTACAAGCAATGATTCGAAGACAAGATGGGAATGTGCATCTACTATCGACGTCATCGATGCGGGGATGGGAATCATTGCCAGAGGGTTGGCAAGATGCTGTTGCTCATGCTAATTTAATTGCCATCGATGACCTCCATCTAGCAGAAGAAAGGATTGCTACTGAATTAGGTTTGATGATTGATTATGCACTTAATTTAGGTGTTCAAGTAATCGCAACATCAAGAGTTGATGCTAATGAGTGGCAAGCACGAAGACTTTGGGAAGTGATGCGATCAGCCACTAGTATATGGATGAGTAATCCAAGTTCCTCATCATTGATAACACATCTAAGGAGATCAACTAGTGGTCGTGCCCTGTTGTTAGATGATAGCATGTTATCACGTATTGTTCAGCATAGTAATGGAGGATGGAGGAGCACAAATAGTGCCTTCGAAAAAGTAGCTCTAGCAATTGAATCTGGAGAGAGAGTAGTCACTAGTGACGATGTACTTAGCATCCTAGTCGATGAACCTAAACTGATGACTGTGCAAGAAGAATTTACTGAAAGAGAGGATTTGGAAGAAGTCGCCTCTAGAGTGATTACTGAAACACTAGATCATGTTTACACCGGCACCGATATTGGAGGAGTTGAACTAAAATCACCACTTCCTGATTTAGAAGATGATTGGGAAGTTCCAGAACTAACCCTCGAAGAAAAAGATGAACTTCACCAAGTATTGGTTGAAGACAATCTCATACCTCATGTTACAACAACATTAACTGTAGACGAAAAAGATGAATTTTTAATTCAAAGAGAAAATACGATTTCAGGCCTAGACAAAGTCAGAGTGACTGAAACTGCATCTAGTATCAACGATATGGCTGAGCAAATGTTTGAACGAATGAGCCAAGAACATTTACAAAAATCGAATCAGCTTGCAGATTTGGAAGATGAAATGTTAGAACTTGCTCAGAAAAGTAAAGATGCATCCGTAGATGAATTGATCCAAATCGCAGATAGGGTTGCTGAAATTGAATATTTACTAGACAATGTTTCTCAGATGCCAGAGTATACATTACTGACTCCAATCACTGTTCTAACACCTATAGGTGAAGAATGATGAAACCCCCTTGGTGGATGGCAGGTGTGCCATTTTCTTGTCAACCAAATTGTGGTAAATGCTGTGATGAACCAGGTGGCATCGTCTACCTTCGGCCTGAAGACGCAGAGATTATGGCATCCCATCATAATATGCAAGTTAGAGAATGGTTGGATAGGGATTGTAGACAAACACTTGATGGTCGTTGGATACTCAAATCCGATCCTGAAACAGATATTTGCATCTACCTGGATGACGAAAAGAAATGTACAACATATGAGGCTCGTCCAGCCCAATGCAGATCATATCCATTCTGGGCAGAAAACGTTCGTTCCGACCGTTCTTGGCAAAAGACAGTCAGTGAATGTCCTGGATTAGAAGCTGAAGAGGCTTTCATAATTAGTGGAGATACAATTCGAACTAAGATTATCCAAGATAGAGATGCAACAAGGGGCTTTCGAAATTGGCCCCCTAAATGATGAAACTTTTCGTTTAACAAGATATTTGCAGCGACTTAAACTAAGTGTTGCAAATAACACCTAATCGGTATTATTGCGATAAATTTAGCGTCGCACTTATACAGAAGCCTCTTGTCCCTGTGAGCGGATGGTAAATTCATGAGTGACGAAGAGTCTCTGCTAGACTTGACCACAGCTCACCTGAATACAGGTCTGCGTGGAGTTCCAGTCGGCACTTGTAGGACATCTTATGTCACACCGGGAGAGGGAGTTCACTACTGCGGATACCCGATTAGTGAATTAGCCATGATGTCCCCGGAAGACATCGTTTACTTACTATTTCACAAAGAGCTGCCAACATTAGAACAATCTGTTGAATACAGAGAAAATTTGCAAGCGCGAGGTACAATACCAGAAGGTCTTGAGCAAGTTCTAGCATCTTTACCCAAGGATGGTCATCCAATGGACTGGCTATCAATTGGAATACACACACTTGGAATGCTTGGAGGAGTGGATGATTGGAAAGAGGATGCGATGAATTTGATTGCACGAATGCCTCGATTGATGGGGTTAATTTTCCGTTATAGAGAGGGCCGTACAGAAAATATTCCTGAAGATGACCTATCACTTCCACTCGTTGGAAGATTCACCAATACACTGGACTTCGAGGGAGTTGACAAGGCAGTTATGAACCGAGTATTGTCGACCTATCTGGTATTACATATGGACCATGGAGGAGGTAACCTTTCCACATTTGCCGGAAAGGCGGTCGCAAGTGGACATGCTACTGTTTATTCTTCTATGGCGGGTGCTATGAATGCATTATCAGGTCCACTTCATGGGCGAGCAAATCAATCATGCTTTGAATTTGTGAAGCGTATTGGAACTTCAGATCCAGCAGAGGTTGAAAGATTTGTTAGAGGGGAGTTGGAAGAAAAGCGTCCTGTTTTCGGATTTGGTCATGCTGTACTAAGAAGTGAAGATCCGCGCGCAACAGCGCAATTTGCATTGGGCGAAGAAATTTGTCCTGATGATGAATATTTCAGAATAATCAGAGTTTTGCGACAAGTGGCTCCGATGGTTCTTTCTGAGAATCCGAAGATTCGAAACACAAATGCTAATGTCGATATTGCTAGTGGAACCTTACTCAACTATGTTGGACTGAAAGATGCAGAATATTACACCACATTCTTTGGATGGGCTAGAGTTGCAGGTATTGGCGCTCAAATCGTTGATGAAAGAACTGTTATGCGTGGCGGAAAGGGAATTCCAATCTACCGCCCCAAATACATCGCAGAGGAACAGACTCTACGTCACTTAGATTGAATAACCGGTCTTGGCGATTTACCGCAACCTCGGTGTCCAATCATTCTTACAGCACCCCAACCTAGTTGTTTATCACTAATTTCGTGCCAAGGAGCCACATCCTTAGGGATTATACCATCCCGCAAACCTGCGACTTGTTCATCATTTAGAGGCATAGTTGCAGGTCGCAGCCAACGACTGCTACCGCATGGTAATTTCATATTGGGGTCTGCGAAATCCGTCAATAATGAGAGACCTGCATCCAATAAATCACGCTCCAACTCAGGATGCCCTGGCCAAACATATACTGGGAAACCATCTCTAATCTTAGTCAGTCTTCGCAATTGTTTACCTTTCAAACCAACAGGCAAACCTAGGTGAAGAAATCTCTTAATTCCTTCAAAATAATCAACTGCACATGGCATCATCGGAGCACCTGAATTTTTCTGAGACCTCAGAAGGCGAGCAAATGAATAGGCCATGAATTCAGGTGCTGCACGAAATCTTTTACTGTTATGTGAACCAGTTCTTGGAACAATTGGTAATAGTCTCGACCATGGCCGCTTTGAACCTGATAACTTAGCAACTTTAGCCATTGGTCTATGGAATGCATAGAATACTGCTGCTTGTTGATGAATACCTGCTTCATCAACCATCTTACCTGCAAGTTCCATCACTCTAGCCATCCTTTTTGTAGGATCTTTAGCAACTTTTGGCAAACTCCTTTTGATTTCAAGACAAGCTACTTTCGAATGTTCCTGCCAGGGCACAAGCCATTCTTTATCTGACATCAGTTTTTCAAATGAACAAAAACCAACTTCTTCTAAATCTGACAAATTCCAATCTTCAACTATCTTTGAACGTCCTTCTAACATTTGTTCTGGAATTGAAACTATGTGATCATGGTGAACCACTAGTTGATCGTCGGCAGTTAGTCGTAAATCAAATTCGACACCATCCATCCGCTGCATTGCTTCTACCAAAGAAGCATGAGTATTCTCAGCAGGTTGACTCCACCCCATTATTCCGGCTTGGAGTGATTATGTTATTGAATCATGTGCCGGTTCGCTAAACCTGCCCAACCATCATAAGCAAACAAGGTGGTCA
>NZFX01000058.1 GCA_002689385.1 Phycisphaerae bacterium | reverse complement strand
ATGGTGCGATGCGCAGAATGCAGTCACGCCATCCATGCAATTGTTCAACAGCTCAAAAGCATGGCTCGCTATTTTTATGTTGATTTTTGGTGTATTCATTGCATACTTCATTAACCACGCTCGTTCAGGCAAAAAACTCTGGGTTCGAAAAATTGCAGGACTTGAAGCAATCGATGAAGCTGTTGGCCGTGCAACTGAAATGGGGCGACCCGTTTTGTTTGTTGCAGGGATCCAAGACATCAATGAAATTCAAACACTTGCGGGATTAACGGTTCTCTCGCGCGTTGCAAAAACTGCTGCGGAATATGGTGCACAAATCGAAGTGCCGACGTGTCGGTCACTTGTGATGGCAGCGGCACGCGAAACGGTTGAAGCTGCATACCTTGCAGCAGGTGCACCTGATGCCTATCAGCCAGACAAAATTCACTACTTAACAGACGAACAGTTTGCGTTTGTTGCAGGAGTAACGGGGTACATGGTTCGTGAAGAACCCGCGGCGTGTATTTACATGGGTGGTTTCTATGCGGAATCACTTATTCTTGCTGAAACCGGTAACCACATCGGTGCGATTCAAGTCGCAGGTACTGCGATGCCAAGCCAATTGCCGTTCTTTGTTGCTTCGTGCGACTACACGTTGATTGGTGAAGAATTCTTCGCAGCATCGGCGTACCTTTCAGGTGACCCGCTCCAAATCGGTTCACTCAAGGGGCAAGATTACGGTAAGTTTGTTAGCGTGTTAATTTTGGTTATTGGAGTTTTCTTCGCGACAACTGTTTCGTTGACTGAAACGGATGAAAGCGAAGGTTTCGGTACCGGTGCACTGAACTATATACAGAACAATATGCTCGGCTCAGAAGGACTTGGGTCTTTTGGCGGCGGCGATACTGACATAGAGGGAGATGACTCGTGAAAAGAACAGTCCCACTAATTATTGCAATCGTTGCAGGCTTTGTCTTGCTGATTGCAAACTTCATTCCCTTCGCTGAGGGTTGGGGTTTAACTGCACAAGAATGGTTTAACATTCTTGCCGTTGGCGCGATGATTTTAGGTGGGGGAAACCTCGTCAAATTACACCTTATGAAAGTGTCAGGGCAACGAAAAGGTTGGGGCTATTCAGTCGTAACTATAGGTTGTTTTTTGGGCACACTCGTTTTTGGTCTTTTAAAAATCGGCGTGCATCCAAACGAACTTTATCCAAACGTTTCATGGTCGGGGTACTACCTCGAAAGCGGCTCTAGCTTGTGGTGGATTTACCAGCACATGATTGTTCCGCTCACATCGATGATGTTTGCCATGTTGGCGTTTTATGTTGCGACTGCAGCGTTTCGAGCCTTTCGTGCAAAGAACACCGAAGCAACGCTCTTGCTCGTTACAGCGGGCATTGTCTTGCTCGGACGTACATACGCAGGCGTGTGGCTCTTCGAGGGCTGGTTGCCAGAGTCCATGCAATGGTTGCGTTTTGATAACTTAACAGTTTGGATTATGGACATCCCAAATACAGCGGGCACGCGAGCAATTACCATAGGTATTGCACTTGGTGTGGTTGCGACTTCCCTTCGAATTCTCCTCGGTGTTGACCGTTCATATTTGGGGCAAGATTAAACTATGTTGAACACACTACAAAATATAGATCGCCGTTGGGTTTTCCTGTCAATGTTTTTGGCAGTGGCAATTCCAATTCTTACTAAAACGGTTTTTCCTGAAGTTGTTTCTAAACAAGCCAAGATGGTGTTTGATGCAATTGACGAATTGCCTGATGGCTCGCGTATACTTATGTCTTGGGACTTTGACCCTGCATCGCAAGGTGAGTTGCTCCCAATGGCACAGGCGTTCACTCGTCATTGTTCCATCAAAGGGCACAAGCAATATTACATGGCGCTTTGGCCACTGGGTTCACCAATGGTTGACTTGTCAATTGACACAATTCAATCAGAATACCCAGACATGGTGTATGGCGAAGATTATGTCAAATTCGATTATAAAACTGGGGGTGAAGCAGTTATTCGAATGATCACGCAAGATTTACGCGGCATGTTTGAACTCGATTCAAAAGGCGTATCGCTTGATGATATTCCAATGACGAAAAATGTTAAGAATATCCAAGACATGGATTTGATTATTAATGTAAGCGCGGGTGACCCGGGCACAAAACAATGGGTGCAGTTTGCTGCGACTCCATTTGGGATTACAACTGTCTCAGGTTGCACAGGTGTCCAAGCACCACAAATGTATCCGTACATACCAGAACAACTTGCGGGCGTGCTTGGTGCGATTAAAGCAGCTGCGGAATACGAAGCTGCTATTGACGAAGCGTACCCCTCAATTGCTGCCAATCCGAGAGCACAAGAAGCGAAACGAAGAATGGGACCCCAGCTGGTCGCCCACAGTTTGATGATTGTGTTAATTCTCATCGGCAACTGGATTTTCTTTATGAGTAGAAAGCGAGGTCAGGCGTAATGAGTACTGATACACCAAAACAATCAAACGCGCTGATCTGGGGCATCATCTTCCTNATTGGCGCCATCATGCTNGTGTGGAGCATGACAACATCTCGCACNGGACAAGTTTGGGTAACCCCTGAACAGCACGCCTTTGCTGNAGACGCCGATGGGAAGTACAGCGCAACTGAAACNCCAACAGCTGGNGACATCGAATGGACAACGTANAACGTTGTNCCCGATAGCGAGTTGACGCAAGAAGNCATTGACAATGGCTCGGCGANATTAAGTTGGTCGCGGACTATTGGATTGTGGCTTTCCGCGATCTTTACCTTGTTTATTCTCTCGTTCCTTGTTGGTGATAACCCCGCGTACAAATTTGCAGAAGCGATGGTTGTTGGCACTTCGGCGGGCTACGTGATGGTCATCGGGCTGTGGGATGTTTTTGTCCCGCTTCTTCTTGGGAAACTTGCGCCAGGTTTCGTTCAATCGGCATTCCTGCCAGGCATGGACGCATCTGGTGGAATGCAATTCCTCTACATCATTCCAGCAATTCTCATCATTATGCTCTTGTTCCAATTGATGCCTTCTGGAGGTTGGATTAGCCGCTGGCCAATCGCATTTTTTATTGGTATTACTGCTGGTTATCGAATGATTGGCTACGTTGAAGCAGACCTTGTTGCGCAAATTAAGGCTGGCATTGTTCCGCTTTGGATTACAGAGGGTGGTTCATTTGCTTTCTGGCCTACGTTTAATGCTTGCCTACTTACGATAGCGACGTTGTCAGCCATGGTGTACTTCTTCTTTTCAATCGAACACAAGGGCCTTGTTGGTAAGACGGCACGTCTTGGCATTTGGTTTCTTATGATTACATTCGGCGCTTCTTTTGGCTACACCGTGATGGGTCGTATTGCACTCCTTGCCGCTCGACTTGAGTTCTTGTTTGGCGATTGGCTGCATTTTATTCCGAGTAGTTGATCTCAATTTCATTTCTATTTTCAAGAAAGCACGGCTTTGCCGTGCTTTCTTTTTAGCAAAATGTATTCCTCCGAGTAACATGTATTCCTCAGAGATTTTTTTCGTAATTTGTGCGCGTAAATAGTTGCGCAAAAAAAGGTTATGCCCAAAAGGCATTAAACATACCTCTGAGGAATTCATCTCGATAAAAACAAGATGTCACTGAGGAATGTATTTCTGGTGCGTTGATTTAGAGCGAATAGATGTGTTTAGTGGGTGAAATAACTACATTGCGCTAAAAGGAGTAAATAAATGGGGATGTGTGTGGTGAGGTGGCGGTGAATTACCATTTTTGCTACAATTCCGAGTTCAATCCAGAGAGCTCACGTATGGTTACGATTGGCTCATTTTTTGAAGAAGGTACAGAACGATGCTCCCAAAACTACGAACATCCCCATCTCGAAAGCGTAAACGTCGCTCGCACCACGCACTTAACAGCACAAATCTAGCTGTGTGCCCAAACTGCGGCAACAATCGTTTGCCTCATCGCTCCTGCCCAAGTTGTGGATACGTGCGACCAGGTCTTCAAGTAAAAGCTACGAAGGGTTAACACTCAATGCGAATCGGCGTTGATGTGATGGGGGGCGATCTCGCTCCGTACCCTATTTTAGAGGGAGCGCTTGCTTCAACATCACAATTAACTAGTGACGATGTTGTCGTTTTGTATGGGGACGAACAAATTATTCGCGAGGGGATAGCCAGCACAACACTTGGGCCTGCCAAGGTGGAAGTTGTTGGCACAACCGAAACAATTACAATGGATGAAAGTCCAGTCGATGCTGTCCGTGGTAAACAAGACAGTTCTCTTGTTGTCATGTGTAAAGACGGCTCTCGAAAAGCAGAGAATCCGCTTGATGCAGTTATCTCTGCAGGCAACACCGGTGCATTTGTTGCTGGTAGCCAAATGTATCTACGCCGACTAGCAGGCGTACACCGCCCAGGCATCGCTGCCGCTGTTCCAACTTTTGCTGGAACCGTTGCGTTCATTGATGTCGGCGCAAACATTGAACCAAAACCAACCCATCTTGCGCAGTATGGCGTAATGGGCAAAGTCTATGCGAAGAGAATTCTCGGCATCGATAATCCGCGCGTTGCGTTGATGAATGTTGGCGGGGAAGAACAAAAAGGCACAAATACACTGAAGCAAGTTCGCGATATGCTTCGTGCGGCTCCTGATATAAATTTTGTGGGGTATATTGAAGGCCGTTCGCTTTTTGATGGCGGTGCAGATGTAGTGATTACAGATGGCATTGTTGGCAACGTGAGTATTAAACTTGCAGAAGGTCTTGCAACAGGTTTACTCACAAAAATCGCACGCGATGTAGCAGAAGCAGATCCAAATCTCGCCGAGGCTTTCAAGCCAATTATTAAAAAGTTTTATTCCGATTACGATTACCATGAGTACGGCGGCGCTCCTCTTTTAGGTGTAAATGGAATCAGCATGATTTGCCATGGTAGTTCTGAAGCGCGAACAATTACAAATGCGATTGTTCGGGTAAAACAGTTCTCAACCGCGGGGGTCAACCAACACATCACTGAGCAACTCGCGACGATTGAAGAAGTGAGTTTTGCATGACAGCCTTTGTGCCGTGCGGTGTTCGCGTTGTTGGTACTGGTTCCTACGTGCCAGAAAATATTCTTGGCAATGAAGAATTGGCCAAACGGTTCGACGTTGACGTTGACTGGATTGAACAACGCACTGGAATTATTGAACGTCGTTTTTGTGATGAGGACGAAGGCACGTTTGAGTTACAGACCCGTGCATTGAAAAAAGCACTTGATGACGCTGGGATGAAGGGCTCGGACCTTTCGTTAATAATTTGCGCTTCGGTAACTTCAGAAATGACGTGCCCTTCGAACGCGTGTCGATTGTCGGCAGAAGTCGATGCGGCTCCTGCCGGGGCGTTTGACATTGTTGCGGCCTGCTCGGGTTTTGTCTACGCGATGAACTTGGCAGACAGTCTGATCCGCAGCGGAACGCAGCACACTATTGCTGTAGTTGGCTGCGATGCGATGAGTAAACTTACCGACCCTCTCGATCGCGGAACTTCTATTCTGTTTGGCGATGCTGCCGGCGCAGTGATTTTGCAAAAGTGCGATGACCCGGAAATTGGTTGTTTTTACCAAACAATGAACGCCAATGGCGAACCATGGCCTGCGTTGTACATTCCTTCGTGTGAAGAAGAAGTCATAGAAGGCGATACCGCGACTATAACTTACGGTAACTTGCGAATGCGTGGCAAAGAAGTGTATAAATTTGCGGTGACGACATTTCAAGAAATTGCAGAAACATTGCTTAAAGAAACTGGCTTAACTCCAGACGACGTTAGTCAATTTATTTGCCATCAATCAAATATGCGTATTATCGAATCGGCTCAGAAAAAACTTGGACTCGATGAAGACAAGGTGTACAAAAACATAAGCCATTTCGGGAACAGTTCTGCAGGTGCAGCTGCGCTTTGCTTTGATCAACTTTGGCAAGATAAAAAAATAAATCGCGGTGATGTGATAGTCCTACTCGCTTTTGGCGGTGGGCTTACATGGGCCAGTAGTGCTTGGAGAATTTGATCATGGCAAAACTCGTAGTGTTGTGTCCGGGGCAGGGCGCGCAAAAAGCAGGTATGGGCAAAGCGTGGTTTGACGATTCACTTCCCGCAAAAGCAATTTTTGAGGAAGCTGATGCGATTCTTGGGGACTCGCTAGGGTTACCGTTGAGTGAGATTTGTTTTAATGACCCAAATGGCGAAATTAACAAAACAAATATTAGCCAACCAGCAATTTATACATGTTCGGTTGCATCGTGGCACGGCCTAGTAGAACAAGGGCTTGAAGGCGACATGGTCGCAACAGCAGGTCTTTCGCTTGGCGAATACACAGCGTTGCATCTTGCGGGTGTATTTTCTTTTGCAGATGGATTGCGCCTTGTTGCAAAGCGGGGCGAACTTATGCAAGCCGCCGCTGAAACACAGATCAGTACGATGATTGCCGTTATGGGTGATGATGATGCGGCACTTGCAGTGTGTGAAGCGGCAAGGGGGGACGACATTCTTGTTCCGGCGAACTTTAACGCTCCTGGGCAAACAGTCCTAAGTGGTTCAGTCGCAGCGTGTGAACGCGTAGCAATGCTTGCAGAAGAGAAAGGTGTACGCGCGATACCTCTTTCTGTAGCAGGCGCCTTTCATTCACCATTTATGACCTCTGCAGCTGATGGAATGCGGTTAGCGCTTGCTGAAGCAACGCTTCACGCACCTAAAATAGACGTTTGGTCAAACGTGACAGCAGAAGTGCATACTTCAGACAGCCTTGCTGAATTACTTACACAACAAATAACAGGGTCAGTTCGCTGGGCACAATCTTGCAGTGCGATGACATCGATGTATGATGGGTGTAGTTGGCATGAACTTGCACCCAGTGGTGTACTTCGTGGGCTCATGCGAAGAATTACTCGAGACGTGAAAGTAGAAGCAAATAATGAACCTAAGTAAAAAATTTACCGTTTTAGCACTCATTTCGAGCGTAACATTTTTTGGTTTTGGTTGTGGTGGCGAAGAAGTTGTTGAAGCGCCAAAGCCCAAAGCAAGAACTGTCGTAGCAAAACCAAAGCCAAAAATCAAAACGGTTGATGCGTTGAAAGACGAATTAACAATTGATGACAGAATTTATTTTGATGAACTTGAAGCACCCCGAGATGAGCCATCCCGTGTTGCATTGCTTGAGTTCTTCAATGCATTGCTTTCTGTTGATGAAGCGGCATTGCAAAATGCCCTTTCTTTTAGCGACAAGCTTGAGCTCGATGCAATGGTCTCCGCTGGCCTCGCGGAGTATATGGATGCAGTGTCGCGCGTAGACTTAAAGGTTGGGCTCGACCCTGCGGGCGGAAGTTGTGTCATGGGTATCTTTGAAATCGGCATGGAGTACCAAGTGCAACTTTGGAACTTTTCAGGAAAAGGCAAAAACATAACATTTTCTTCATTAAGTATTCCACCAAATCTCGTCAGTACATTAAGCGGTGATTGGATCGAGAATTATTTTGCACTACAGGCAAAGCAAGCAGAAATTGCCTTGCAACCGGACGCAGGCGCGTCCTATGTTCTCGCAGGTGAAACGGATAGGGCCGCACAATCAGATGATGATGGTGGCGGTCCAAGCGGACCACCCAAGCGGCCCGGTGGACCTGCTGCGCCAGGTCATTAATGCTTTTGTTGTTGAACTTAAACCTTAATACTAAAACAGAATCGGAGTAGTAGCTATTTCTGACTCAAAAACAACTTGTGAACACCGCGTTGCTATTGTAACAGGAGCATCCCGCGGAATTGGTAAAGCAATTGCAACACGGCTTGCGAGCGACGGTTTTGTCCTTGCGCTCGTTGCTCGTAATGAAGAAGCACTTGCAGAAGTGAAAACGGAAATTGAGCAAAATGGAGGCCGAGCAAGTGTGCATGTGTGTGACCTTGCAGACGGTAGCTCCTTTGCCGCGACAATTGACTCCATCGTTGAATCGTATGGCCGGCTCGACGTGCTCGTGAATAACGCAGGTATGACACGTGATGGCTTGATGCTTCGAATGAGTGAAGATGATTTTGATGCTGTTATTGATGTGAACCTCAAGGCAGCGTTTATCGGCTGTAAAACGGCTGCGAGACCGATGATGCGTGGTAGGTGGGGACGCATGATTAATCTAACTTCGGTAACCGGATTAAGTGGAAACGCAGGTCAAGCTAACTATGCAGCTGCTAAGGCGGGGCTTGTCGGACTTACAAAAACTATCGCAAAAGAATTTGGTTCCAAAGGTATCACCTCAAATGCGATTGCACCGGGGTTTATCGAAACAGATATGACGGCAGTCCTTGGCGATGAAATTCGAAAGGGTGTGGAGAGCTCGGTCCCACTTCGCAGGTATGGCCAACCAGACGAAATTGCCTCAGCAGTTTCATTTTTAGCGTCTGATGGTGGTGGTTATATGACTGGTCAAGTCCTTGTCGTCGATGGTGGCTTAACTTGCTGAATCTGCCTCATTTTGCTGAATGGCACTTTCTTACTATTCCCTGATATAATGTCGACCTACCGTGATAGTCACGGTTATTAAAGGAGTCACACGATGACACGTGCAGAAATTGAAGCTAAAGTGATTGATATCGTTTCAACCCAACTCGGCGTTGATAAAGCAGAAGTAAAGCTTGAGTCAAGCTTCGCAAATGATCTTAATGCAGACAGTCTTGACACTGTTGAGCTTGTTATGGAACTTGAAGATGCGTTTTCAACGGATATTCCAGATGACAAAGCTGAGCAAATCCAAACAGTTGGAAGCGCAGTTGATTTTATTGCAGACGCATCCGGCGCTGAGTAAAACAGGTACACCATGTCTGTTTTTTCCCAACGTCGGGTTGTAATAACTGGCTTAGGAGCCATTTCAAATCTTGGTCACGATGTGGCTTCGACGTGGTCTGGCATGCTCGAAGGTCGCTCATGCATTGGGCCTATCACTGCGTTTGAACAAGACGACCGATGGCCAGCTCGAATAGCAGGCGAGGTCCATGGTTGGGACCCGACTGAGAAACTTGACCGTGGGGAGATAAAGAAGACAGACCGTTTTGCCCAACTAGGTATTTGGGCTGCTGTAGAAGCAATGGAACACTGCGGGCTTGATTGGGAGCAAGGTGATTCGTATCGCCGTGGCGTTGTAATCGGTTCGGGTGTTGGCGGAATCCAAACCATTGAAAACTTTTCAAATCTTTTGGCAGCAAAAGGTCCAAGGCGTTTAAGTCCATTTACTGTGCCAAAACTTATGGTAAATGCCGCTGCTGGGAATACTTCCATCCGGTTCAATTTGCGTGGCGTGAACTCCTCGCCCGCTACAGCGTGTGCGACAGGCGGGCATGCGCTCGCAGAAGCGTGCATGTTTATTGCGATGGATCAAGCAGACTTTATTCTTGCTGGCGGTGCCGAGGGAGCAGTTTCACCAGTTTGCGTCAGCTCTTTTTCTGCCATGAAAGCACTATCAACCCGTAATGACGAGCCATCGCTTGCATCGCGTCCTTTTGACCGCGATCGTGATGGTTTTGTTCTTTCAGAAGGTGCAGCGGTACTTGCCGTTGAAGAGCTCGAACATGCAAAGGCGCGCGGGGCAAACATTCTTGCTGAAATTATTGGTTTCGGTATTACAGGCGATGCTGGACATATTGCAGCTCCAGATGCACAGGGTGCTGGCGCGCAAGCTGCGATGACCTCAGCTCTTTGCAATGCACAGGTTAACCCTGACGAAGTTGACTACATCAACGCACACGGCACATCGACTCCTCTTGGTGATGCCGCTGAAGTGCACGCAGTCAAATCACTTTTTGGTGGCCATGCATACAATCTTGCGATCAGTTCAACGAAGTCATGTACAGGGCACACGCTTGGCGCAGCAGGTGGTCTTGAATCCATCGCTGTTGTGAAGGCGATTACTGAGGGCGTCATGCCACCAACGATCAACCTCGATAATCCGGACGAGGGATTTGATTTGAATTTTGTTGCAAACACTCCGCAAGAACGTGACATTAAGATTGCGCTCAATAACTCGTTTGGCTTCGGCGGTCACAACGTGTCACTTGCAATTGCAAAATTTACCGGGTAATTAATCCAGAGTACAACGGCTTTTTTGTGGGTTTTATTTGCCGCGGGTAGATTAATAGGGGAAAGAGATGCCGGTCCAGATCATGATTGAGTCACGACCGGGGTTGGAGGAATAGGTGTTAGCATTTGATATGTGGTGCCAACGAGTCCCGATCATCCAGCGATTGTTGTTGCCGATGTCAAATGTAAAACCGAGACCTGCCTGTGGAGTAAAGTTAAATGCAGAGCCATCGCTTGGAACATCGTTTGATGTGCGCAGGAGCCCTGCGCCGCCCTCAACGAACATGGACCAAGATTCTTTCGCAATGAAGTGCCAGCGAAGTTGCAGCGTAAAGTTAACACCAGTTGCGTTGTCGCCAATTTGGTCAACGTCCATGTAATACAGACCAAGGTCAATACTAAGGTCATCATCAACAAAATATTCAAACTCAACACCAAGATTGATCAACGTGTTGTTTGCGTCTTTGATGTCTTCCCCCCAACCACCGTTTACTCCCCATCGCCATGCGCCTGCTTTGCCCCAAGAATTTGGCAACGGTGCCATTTCTTCAGTAAAAAGCACTTGCTGTTCTGGTTGATGTTGTGCAATCTCCTTGGAGTTTCCAAGGGAAAGCGATGAAAGCGCAGTGATATCAATGGGTTGATATTCTGCTGTCGTGGCGCAGAGTGCGATTGCAAGTGTTTGAATCATAGAGTGCTCCCTAATGATCCCAAGGGGATTCGAACCCCTGTTCCCAGGATGAAAACCTGGTGTCCTGACCTGGCTAGACGATGGGACCTACAGGCGAGGAATGATACCGTACTCACGACTTTGTTGCAGAGTGTATCCTGTAGAAAATGCGTACTCTTTTACTGTTTTTTACGGTCTTGTTCAGTTTTGGGGCAGGAATACCTCCAATGGCTGATAATGGCAAGATTCGGCTTGAAACAGCGGTTGATGGTCGTGAAACGCATGGTGAAGCACTCGAAGCGCTTCTGCAGGATGTTCGACAGTGGAGCAAACCATTTGGTACCAATGGGACAGAAATGGACAGAGAATCACTTATGAGCGCTCCTGCTCAATTCAGAGGGAATCTTATTCGGTGGAGTGGTAAGCTTGAGCTTACAAGAGAAGCAAGCCCATGGATTGACGTGCAGGAATGGTTCGTCCGTATGGAAGATGGGCAGCTAGTCATTTTGATTGTTGCAGGTTCGTGCAAGGCGCACAAGGGAGAACAAGTTTCAGGCATTGCTCGTTTTTATAAAACCGTTTCATTGGAAGGCCGTGATGCGCAGATTCGGGTGTACCCTACGTTTGTGACCACTGCCCTAGCAATCGCAACAACTTCAACGGGTCCGAATGTGCCCGCATTCTATTTTTTGCTGCCGGTTCTTTTTGTGGTTTCATTAATCGTTTATATTTGTGCTCGATTGATGCAACCAAAAAAACAAACACGACGAAGCGTTCATATACAGACGGACGATGTTGTTGATGCAATGGAAAATTATGCAAGTGACTTGCCCGATAATGCATCGCAAGCACTTGCGCAGATGTACGAACAAGTTGAGGACGAAACATGAATACAGTCGCAGTTGCATTGGGAAGTCGTTCGTACGAGATTTTAGTAGGGTATGAAATTCTTTCGTCTCTTGGCTCCATTGTTCAAGGCGTATCACCCTCGAAGAAGCATTTTTTTATCGTGGATGAAAAAGTGCAAGAAACGCATGCGCAGATTGCGGTGCAATCATTTGAAGAGGATTCAGCTTGTGCTGAACCCTTTGGTATTGATGCTGTTGAATCCAACAAAGTTATGCCAACCGTTGAAGCCATCTGGTCTTCGATGCTTAGGGACGGTTGCGATCGCGGCACCAATTGTATAGCGATTGGCGGTGGCCTTGCAGGGGATATAGGCGGCTTTGCGGCGGCATCGTTTATGCGCGGGGTGCCGTTCGTGCAGGTGCCAACAACGCTACTTGCAATGGTTGACGCTTCTATTGGGGGTAAAACAGGGGTGAACGTACCATTGCCAACGGCGGATGGCGGATCAGTGCTTGGTAAAAATTTAGCAGGGGCGTTCTGGCAACCAAAAGTCGTTGTTGCAGATGTTGCAACTTTAGGTACACTTGATAATCGTCAATTTCGATGTGGTCTTGCTGAATGCGTGAAACATGCAATGCTTGGAAACGATGGGATGTTGCAGCTTCTTCTAGAGCAAGTAGACGCTATTTTTGCTCGTGACGCTGGAGTGTTGGTTGAGCTTGTCACGATGAGCGCGCAGATCAAGGCAGATGTGGTTGCAGCTGATGAACGCGAGGCGGGGTGCAGGGCGCTATTAAATCTTGGGCACACATTTGCGCATGCTATTGAGCCGATCCCTGAGCTTAGATTGTTTCATGGCGAAGCTGTTTCGATTGGATTAGTCGCGGCTGTTGCTTGCGCAGAAGCGTGTGGGCTCGTCGATGGTGTTCGGGGTGATTTATTGCGAAGTCTGCTCGTTAGTCTTGGGTTGCCAACACGCTTGCCCATGCCTGTGCATATCGATCGTTTGCTCGATGTAATGCGCGTGGATAAAAAAGCAATCGATTCTAGTATTCGATTGGTGCTCCCAACTGAGAATGGGGCGGATGTGGTCGAAAACGTTGATGATTCAGCAATCGCCCTTGCTTGGACCTCTGTCGGCGCTATTCTTTAAAAACCCGCTCGATTTTATTACTCTCAACTCGAGATTTGCACTCCAAAAAAACCTCTCAGGAATTAATTTCTCGGCAGAGAAAAGTTTTTCAAAGTGACAGTCACTTTCAAAGCTGAAAAGTGCGGAGTTGGAAAGTTGAGCATTCAAGGAAAGCGATGATGAGTTCCGATAAAGAAAGGTCGCTCTTTTTTTGGAGCCAGAGAGGATTTTTGTGCGTACATTTTCAGTTGTGAATCAAAAAGGCGGATGTGGGAAGACGACGACATCGATCAACCTAGCCGCCGTATATGCCCGTAGAGGCAAAAGAACATTACTTGTCGACATGGACCCTCAGTCGCATTGTGCGGCTGGTCTTGGTGTCCCTGAAGACCAGATAGAGTGCCATATAGGTGACGCGATGGTTGCCAAGCACGATGCAACCTTGCAAAAGGATGCATACTTGTGGGAAATCACTCGCAACTTGCACCTTGCTCCAAGCACGATGATGTTGTCTGCGCTTGAAGCGCCAGGCGGGGCATTGCAGGCCATGCCGGACCGTGATCGGCGTTTAGAAAGTTTATTGGCACATTGGGGTAAAGATTTCGATGTTTGCGTTATAGATTGCCCGCCAAACATCGGGCTTCTTACATACAACTCACTTCGTGCAGCGACCGAAGCGCTTATCCCTGTTGAAACTGGTTACTTCTCTATCCGTGGGGCTCGCCGCCAGCGAAAAACAATCGACGCACTGATCGCACGTATTGGCAAACCGTTGCCGTGTCGAATTATTCCATCGATTCATCGGGCATCACCGCTTGCTCGTAAGTTACTTCATTCTCTGCAAGAATCATTTGCGCCAGAAGTAGCGCCTACAGTTATACGAGACCATGAAACGATCCGAGAAGCAGCCAGTTTTGGGCAACCCGTCATAGAGTTCGCCAAAGACAGCGAAGCAGATCGTGATTTCGAAGCCTTACTATCGTGGTTAGAAGAAATCTACACACCTCCAACCCCAATAGTGGAAGTAAAAGCGGGCGCTGGGGGTCGAGCTGCCGAGCTTGCTCAGCGCGTTGGTACCTTTGAAACGGCCACGCCATCACAGGAAACACCATCAGTCATTGGTCGCATTATGCCCGATGAGGTACGCGGATGACGCCTCCAAGTTCGGAACATTACGCAGAGCTTGCAGCGCTATTTACTACCGCACCTGACGGACCAATAAAACCCTCTCTTGAGTTATTATTGCCAGCGCATTTGCCTGTGCAGGGGGGCTTGTGGCTTGTTCCTTACGCAGGTCGAGAAGCAGCCGGCGGAACGGTTATGCTCGTTCGAATGCATGAAGACACCGTTGATGTTGCGGCAATCGGAATGGGCGATTTTGAATTGCAAGGCTGCTCTTCAATGGAGGATGTCCTTAGCAGAGTCTCGGGGCAAGGCGTGCACTGGATTGTCCAGCCACCAGCAGATGCTGACCCTACTTCTCTGTTGCATTGTGACGCCGATCAAGTAACGTTGTTATCAGGTGCAGATCAGGCAGCAGTCGTTGGAGCATACCGTTTGCTAAAAGGACTCATTACGAGCGCTGGTGAAGAGACGCAAGCTCCATCCATTCGACTTGTCGTAGTGGGTGCTGAAGAGCGTGCTTCTACAGACGCTGCAAATCGAATAGTGCAGACTGCTGATTTACAACTAGGTGTATCTGTTAAAGTTGGCCCCGCACTTCCAGCGATGGGCAGTACGAGCAATGTTGTTTCGCAAGTCAGTTTTTCTCGCGAAAGCAACGTTGTTGATTTGCTCGGTAGAATTCGAAATGCAGTTGGCGAAGAAGATCAACTGCCAACTACTGAGCGCCATGAAACACCGATTTCGGAACAGCCAAAAATCACTCCAACGGAAGTCATTGAGCCAGAGCAACCGGCCCCGGTAACTAATGTTCAAGTGGAGAAAACGGTAGTTGCCGAAGAAGCAGTTGAAAAGTTGCCTGCAGAATATGCATCGTACGTTGATGGGTTGCTTTCAATAGCTCCCCGTTGCCCAGAGAACGAACATGTGGAACTTGCAGTAGATACAGATGGTTGCTTGCATGTACTTGCTGATGCAAATGATTTACGTGATGCGGCAATTGTTTCCGCATGGATTGTTCGGCATCGTTCACTTGTCGCAATGGCTTGTGGCGGTTTGAAAATTGATGCTTCTTTAACTCCGGTGCAACATATTTTTACAGATGACGCTGTTGCAGTTGCAGATTTGCATGGCACAGAAGTGCGCATGCATCTACTTGCTCAAGTGCAGGTCGAAGGCAACACTGGTATGTATTGCACTCCGCTTAACTAAACACGCGCATCCAAGCGCCGTGCGCAAAGGAAGCGAGCTCTTTTTCGTTGAAGCCTGCGGTGCGCAAAGCGTTGCTTAAATTACATAACTGATTGGGGTGCTTTAGCTCTATGGGTAAATAAGTTGTAGGAAAACCGCCATCAAAATCGCTTCCAAGTGCTACTTGCATTTTGTTGCCGGCTAGATTGCAGAGGTGCATGATGTGTTCAACGCAATCTTTAATCGTTGCATCGGCGTTGTTTTTATCAAAAGATTTTGACAAAAATTGTGTGTAAAGATTTAATCCAATAACACCGCCTCTTTTGAAAATTTCTATTGCTTGTTCATCACGCAAATGTCGTTGCGAATCACTCTGTAACACAGATCGACTATTTGAATGGCTAGCAATGATTGGAGCCTGAGTGATTGAAAGTAAATCATCAAAAGATGCATCAGAAAGATGCGAAACATCATGCATGATGTTGTATTCATCGAGTGAAGTGACCAGTTCCTTGCCTTCATCTGTAATGCCATGTTTGCAGTTGTTCCCGCCAGCGTAACGCGTTCCGGTTGACCAAGTGAGCCCAACAGCACGGAGGCCTTGGTTTTTCCACCATGAGACATCTTCTGGAGAGCGAATAGGGTCTGCACCCTCCATTAACAACAACATCGAAAGTTGTTCCGTGCACATACAACCCTTGTGTTGCATTGTGAGCACGCCAGAGTTGACAAGTTCGTTATATACATCAAGTTGTTTTGTGCCGGCTTCAAAAGAAGCATCGCGGTTCGCACTGGTGCCGTAGCCAGCGGTGTCATTTGCAGGCGAGGTGTAGATAGTCCCAAAAAAAGTACTGATGGGGCTATTCGCGAGGTCTGGAATTGAAATGCACTTTTTGTCGCTTTCCTGACATAGTTGCATGATATTCCTGTCTTTTAGGGCAACGTATGCGAGGTCAATATGTCCATCTATCCAATGCATAAGTACAGGCAGGATACACCAAGAGACCAAAGCGAACTTGTTTGCGGGTATCCTGTGTCACTCATGGAGTGCGAAGAGGCAACAATGGAACACACAATGCCCGTGAAAACGGAACGCGCACGGCGGTTGCATGCCCTGGGCGTTGCACTTGTTGCGATGGCTCTTTTGAGTGTTGCTTTTTTCCTGACGCCATCTGCAAAAGGAATTGGTACTCATCAGCAACTTGGTTTGCCGACATGTGGCTGGATTCTTGCCGCCGATGTGCCTTGCCCGACGTGCGGGATGACAACAGCTTGGAGCCATACAGTCCGAGGCGAGCTGCCTTCGGCTTTCATGTCGCAACCCATGGGAATGCTATTGGCATTTGTAACAATTGCAGTTGCTCTGTGTGCATTGTTTACAGCAAGCACTGGGTATTCTTTTCATGGATTGCTCTATAGATTCCCACCATCAAAACTTTTTCTTATTGTTGCCTTGTTGGCACTTGTTTCTTGGGGATTTAAAATTTTATTGCATCGAGGTGTTTTATGATTCGTATAAGTATTATTGTTCTAGCGATCGTTTCAACGGCTGTTGTAAGCGGTTGTTCGGTGTTTGAGTTCATTGGCGCTGGCAAGCAAGTGATGGAAGACCAGATGCTTATTGAAAAAGAGGCGGACTATTCGCTTGAAGGAAAAAAAGTTGCCGTTGTTATTGATACCGATTTGTCAGTGCATTACGATCATCCAGGCATTTCTAACGTGATTGCCGAGGGCGTTGCTGGAAGAATCGCGATGTACGCAGCTGGTGCAAGTGTATTGCATCCAACTGTTGTAGCGCAGTGGCAGTTTGAAACTCCGCAATGGTCTGCGATGCCTACAACTGATATTGCAAAAGCATTGCAAGTTGATGTTGTTATTTTTATCGACCTGCATAGTTATTCACTTACGCCTCCTGGAAATCAGTGGTTGTGGGAAGGATACTGTTCAGCTTCGATAGGTGTGATTGAAGCGAAAAGTTATGAGGATGATGGTTTTGTTGACATGTATGATATTAGCGCTTCGTTCCCAAAAAAAATAAGCAACCTCACTCGCGAAGAAGCGAGCGAGGCAACTATTGAGCGAGGGTTACTCGCTGAGTTTATTAAGCAGACGGCTTGGTTGTTCTATATGCACGAAGAGCCCAAGCACCCAGACCGATACCGGCCGGAGCTAGACATATGAAATTTTTTGTTCTCCTTTGTTCTGTGGTATCGTTTGGATTATTGTCCTCTTGCAATATCGCATCTGTTGCGACCTACATAGGTTCCCCCGACCCCTCGCAAGATGCAGTCTGTGTTTTGCCTAATGTTCGAACGGTCGTGTTTGTTGACGATCGTAGAAATGTAATGCACCCGACTCGTTTACGCCGAATTGTTGCAGAAAAAATTACAGATGACTTGTTGCAAAACGACACACTTGTAACCATGGTTTCGCCAAGAGATATTCTTCGAATAAGTTCAACAGGCGATCGGTATGGCGAGCCAATTCCAATTTCGCAACTTGCTACTTCAGTTGATGCTGAAAATCTTATCTATGTTGAGTTGACGGGTTTTTCATTGACAAGCGATGGCCATACTGCAAAACCTGTTGCCAACTGCAACGTAAAGGTAATCAATGCGCGTAAGCGTGAGCGAATTTTCCCGTTAGTGGAAGAGTCGTTTCGAGTGCAAGCAGTGGTTACAAACATTGCACCAAGTCGGTTGGTTGGTTCTGGCGAAGTCCGAAAATTGTCAGAAGAACTAGCAATTAACCTGGGTGATGCGGTTGCGAAGTTGTTCTATTCACACTACACCGGTCGTTTAGGCGAGGACGTAGAAAAGCGAAGACACTAGTTACTTTCGTCCTTGAACGGTGGTCGTGGTGACACGTACAACACGTTTGTGAACACTGGGTTTATCGACGAGTTCTGCTGGTTGCAGTTTTGGCGCGATGAAACTTGCCACAACTCTACCAAGGTACAAACGGCAATCTGCTTCTGGTGAGAGATGCCCTTCAAGTTTACAATCGAACCACAATCTTGATTCAGGAAGAATTGGCATGCCTGTGCGTGCTTCCATTGTTGGAATTGCTAAAAAGGGGTCTTCGTCACGTTCATGTACTTTGCTGAATAGGCGTTTTGCTCTGCGGTCATTTGGGGGTACAAGGCAGAGTGCAAAAGCACGCGCATCTCTAAGAAGAGGTTCGATTTGTTGGCCTTTTGGTATCGCCACAATGAGCATTGGGGGTTCTGTACTGCATTGTTGCACCCAATTCGTCAGTATCCCATCACGGAACTTGTCGTGAGCACAAGTGAGCACAAAGGTTGCTGATGGCAACAACCGTAAAGCGTTGTGGATGAGTTGTGGATTAGGTTCTTGTTGGGACATTATGTTGTTACACGCATAAAAAAGTTGGAACTTATTGCGCCAACTGTACTTAAGATGCCATCGAGTAGACGGATTGCAACGTCCGAGAACAAACAACTTCATCTTTTATTGATAAAGTGTTGCAAAATGGGGAAAGGTGGGGTACTGTGGGGGCAATTGGTAATGAAGAACCAAACTCTACACAATGTTATTTACAGGTCAAACAGAACGTTCTATCGACGAAAAGCAGCGAATCTCTATACCAAAAGAGATGCGCAAGGCATTTGTCACGGAAGATGGTTCAGCAGTTGTGTACGCTTCTCCGGGACCCAACGATTCGATTTGGCTCTGGCCAGAATTAAAGTTCGAAGCTTGGGCGAGCATGCTCGAGCAATCAGGGCTTCAAGAGGAAGTAGAGATGGAGTTGGCGCGGGAGATTTTTTCGAAAACGAGTCGACTCGAGATAGACAAAGCAGGTCGGATTCGCCTTCCAGAAAAACTTCTCAAATTTGCACAGATAGAACGGCAAGCGATGCTCTTAGGTGTGCAAACACATTTGGAAGTTGTGGATGCGAACAACAGAGGCGCTTCAGAAGACGAGATAATGCCGCAACAACTACGCGATCTCATGCACCGAGTCAGGAAAAGCAGAGCGCAGCGGCCATGATGATTGTACTTAATCAGATTTCTATAACAGAGCACGGATGCTCCGTTCGCAAGGGGAATTGCGTCAGGGACGACGCTGCCACCTTGCATGAAATATACGCAGTGCAAACTGCAATTTGCGAGCCAAGGATGGCTCATAGGCGAGAAAGTGCCTGCACGGACGCAAGGTACTGATCAACATCGGTTCTCGACTCCTGCCCGGGTCGAGAACCATTCCTCAAGTCGGTTGAGCGAAATGCTCGGCCAACCTTCCCTTTGGCCCTCGGCATGACCCACCACATGCCGCGGGCCTTCTTTATTTTTAGCACAAAAAACGTCTCTGAGGAGTTAATCTCGATTGCAAAGTGACTGTCACTTTGAAAATTTAAAAGTGATTCTAGTCATGGTGTAAAACCTCTAAGAAATGAACCGCTATATTTATTTTGGTTCAGAGCCAGTTGGGAGAATTTTGCCTGCGATAGCAGGGCCATTTTGCATTATTTCTTCCGCAATCTCATGCCTATGAACGGCAACTTCGCGCGGGAAATCAAATGCAATTCGCACTCTGTCGCCTTTAATTGATGCTATACGTACGGTACCAATTGGATTGTTTGGATCACCAATAACAATCTCTTCGCCTTCTCTTCGTGTAATTACAAGCATAATGCGAACCTCCTGTCGCCACTTCCTTATGAGAAATATCGCGCAGCCTACGCGAACCACCAAAAGCTATAGTAGCAAGTACACAGAAAAAAAGCGAGTAAATACTATCCACAAATTTTCCACAACCCCTGAAATAGCAACAAGTTGCGTTTAAACGTTATTCAACGGCTTTGACGGCAGTGACCGCTTCCACTCGACTCTTGAGCGTCATCTCAATCGTTGCTTGAAGGGTCATATCAAGCGAGGGGCAACCGATGCACGCTCCAAGAAATCGTATGGAGACAACGCCAGCACTATCAACGTCAATTAATTCAATGTCTCCGTCATCAGCTTGAATTGAAGGGCGGATTAGTTCAATAACTGCTTGCACTTCGTTAAAGAGTGTTGTGTTTAAATTGGCTTTGTCATTTACCATGTTGATAAATAGTATGCGGAAGTCGTCTGTTGCGCTAGCGGTTGTACACTGTAAATATGATTCGATTACTACTCTCACTTCTTGTCGCCACAGCAATTTTGAACTGCGGTGGTCCAACAATACATAATCCGGCCGCTGCGCTGCAAGAGATTGGTCGCTCCCCTCGAGTGCACCTTGAGGCAATGGATTTGCTCGATTCGAGCGTAGGGCTTTCCGATAGTTCCTACCAGGAGCTGATGCAACGAATGCTCTGGACCCCTGGGTACACAAACGATGCGAGGATGGCTGCGCTTATACGTCTTTGGTCTGTCGACAGAGAAGGCACTATTCGCACAATCCGGCAACGACTTCCACGCTTGAACAACTGGACCTGGCTTATAGAACTTTGTGCTTGGATTGCAAATGAGGACATCAAAGAATTGCACGAGGCACTGATAAGTTCATGGGCAAGTACGACTCTATTAGTCAAAACAGATAACGAACGCCCTGAATGCATTGCGTTAAAGAAGATGTACAGCGATAAAGCTATTGCTGACCTGATTTTCGACTCAATGCTAGCCCAGAAAAAATCTTGGAAGCAGGGCTATCGAACGCGTTGCTGGGAATTGTTACATCGCCTTGGTCAACGAGACCGATTGATTGCTTTGCTTGCTGAAACAACGTTTGCCGATGACGACGCGTTCTTCCTTGATTTACAAAGGGCAAAAGAAGATTTAGGCATTGTTCCACTTTGCAGGGAAGAAATATTATGGATACGCGAGTTAGCTAAACCAGAGTACGACTCATTTTGGCAGGAGGCAATCAGTGCACTTGCCCAACTCGATTCTGACCGACGCGTCAGTGTAGAGATGCGCGACATTCCTGTTGCGGTTTCCCTTGCACGGCATGGCGGGCCGACTGCTTTTTCTAGAAGTCTATCAACAATGGTGCGTGGTATTTCTGATGCTACGGATAACCAAAAACATTACACCGAAACAGAAGGCGGGGGAGCGTATGATCCACAAAGCGAAATGCTACGTTCGCATCTGGGCGAGTTGACTTGGGGCGATGCAGCCGCACTTGAAATTGCGCTCGCTGCTTTACAAGTACCCCAAGTCCGTGCCCACCTTTTTGATTACGCTACTCGAGACCATGTTGATGAGACTACGGAGTACGGTGGCGTCATTGCTTTAGACAACAAAGGCCGTTTTGAGATTCTTGAATTTGAGCCAAAAGTACGGCACCACGACCTTCGATTTAATGCTTCGCAAGATATGTTTGATGCGGCGTATACCGCGTTGTTTCATTTTCATTTCCACGCACAAAAATTCCGAAACGGTGACCATGCAGGGCCTGGTTTAGGAGATAAAAACTACGCGACAAATACCCGAGCAAATTGCTTGGTGTTCACCTTCGTTGATAAGAACACAATGAATGTGGACTTCTATCGACACGGAAATGTTGTCATAGACCTTGGGACCATTTCGAGATAATGGTTCGACCCATTTCATTATTCTTGTTCGTGGTGCTCGTGGTCGCAAAAGGAGAGAACCTCGCAGAAGAACAATTCAATGGTGTGGCGCTGTGTATTAGTTTGGCAATAGTGCCTTGCTTGAGTGTTGTTGCAACTGCATGTATAAGCAAACGAAGCGTTACGCCTTTGCTTGCAACCTGTGCAATTCTGCTAAGTTGGTCAGCTTCTGTGCTAGTATTTTCGTGGGGTGCTTTCGTGCAGAACATTTCGCACGGTGTGTTTTTAGTTGATAATTTTATTCTTTTATTGCCGGCGCTTTTCTGGCTTTGTGTCCTTTGGTTTGTGACTTCACCGATGGATAAAAAGTTTTCGTGGGTGTTGCACCGACTTCGACTCGATGTGTTGCTTTTGTTTGTGCCAATAGCGTTGTTCATGCTCATGAATAAAGCCATAAGTTCGTTTGCTTCGCAAGATTTAGGTAGTGTTTTAGATTTAGTTAGCATTCTCATCATGTTGAGTTGCGCATCTTTTTTTATAACTTGGATACTTTCGGCGAAACCAATGAAGGATTGCAAGTTACAGAAATCTATCATTGAAGTTGGGCTTCGTGCACGCGTACGCAAAGTAAGGATATATGTATGGAATACCCATGGAAGAATTATGAATGCGCTTGCAATCGGCATTTTGTTCCAGACCAAAACAATTGTTTTGACAGACAAACTGATTTCTTCTCTCACGAAGAGGGAGTTACTTGCAGTCACAGCGCATGAGTTCGGGCATCATAAATATTGGCATATCCCATTTTTGTTATTGACGGCTATCTCTGCCATGCTTTTGCAAGACAAGTTGTATCGCTTATTCGAATTTGATATGAGTGGAGCACTTGTAATGATTGCGCAATTAGTTGGCACAGTAATGCTACTCATGCTCGTTTCAAGGCAGTTTGAAGAACAGGCAGACGCATACGCTGCAGTGGACAGTTCGAGAGAACTTGAGGACTGTTGTGTTTCTGAAGAAGGTGCAATGTGTATGGAATCTGCATTAGGGGTAATCGCTCATACCCAAAACATACATGTAGAGCGAAACGATTTCTTGCACGGTTCCATTGCTTCAAGGCAAGCGAAGTTGCAAGCGCTTATTGGTTGCCCATTTATTGAGTTGCCTATAAATAAAAGAGTGTTCTGGTTAAAAATGGGTTTAGGTGTAAGTTTGGTAGTTGGGATCTTAATTTGATTGAAACACAACAATTTTTTATGCATGGTGCGAGTAACCGATTTCTTGTGCACTTTGGTGAAGCGAATCCAGAAACTTTGCTTAGTCAGATTGGCGAAGCGGATGGATTACTCCTTGTGACTAAAGATCAAGAAACAGATGCATGTATGCGTATCTTTAACGCTGATGGTCAAGAGGCGGAACAATGCGGCAATGGTTTACGGTGCGTGGCCTTGCATTTAGTGCGCAGTAAACTCGTTCAGTCGAACACGCTGACGATTCGCACACTTGTAGGTGTGAGCGAATGCGTTGTCCGTGAATCATGCAATGAAGTCGAAGTAACATTAAGCATTCCAAAGATAGAAGAGAACGTTTCTCTTGCGTTTCCTAAACTGGTGTATGTGAACATGGGAAATCCGAATGCTGTCTATTGGACAGATGAAGAGCCACTTTCTTTGCGCGAGGAGTTAGGGAAAACAATTGCGAAAGACGTAACATTCAAAGAAGGCATGAACGTACACTTTGCGCGTAGAGACGGAGAACAATATGCAACGTGTGCTTCGCATGAACGCGGGGTTGGAGACACACACGCTTCTGGCACAGGTGGAGCAGCTGTTTTTGTTGCTTCCGGTGCACAGGGTCCGTTTTATGTTTCAAGTCTTGGGGGGACGTTGACGTATCGATACAACGAACTCGGCGAGGTTATTATGGCAGGCCCTGCTGGTTACGAGTGAGTGATAGAAACTTGTTTTGAAGTGATAGTTGCTTCCCATCCATCTTGAAGCTGAAACGTTCGCGCATGGCTATTAGTGTCGATCACAGCTTCGCTTATCAAACTAATAGTTTCGAATGTCGCTCGTTCGCCAATCGCTTGTTGGAGTGTTGCGTTAATCACGGGGAGTGGCAGTTCAGCCAGTAATTTTCGATCCCATATTGAACCATCAAGCACACTTGCATGAAAAGAATCCGTCGCTGCGTGCAAAAGCATAGAGGCATTCGAAGCATGTCTGTCAGCGCCATTCCATAAGTCGCGTAGGACTGGTACAACGTCTTTGCGAAGCCGACCGCGTGGTGTTGAAACATCTATATTTGTTGGGTCGGTGCACCAGGTTACATCTGCCAGCATGCAAATTTCTTCGAGTTCCATTTTTGATACTTGTAGCAGTGGTCGATAGAGATTGATTTCAGGTGATAGTGGCCGCACTGATGCAATGCCAGAAAGTTTACGCAGCCCACTGCCTCGGCAAAGCGCCATAAGCATTGTTTCAAGTTGGTCCTGTGCATGGTGTGCGACTGCAACTGCGGGGCATTCTGCTTCTTGTGCAATAGTTTTCAGCGCCGCGTAGCGCACTTCCCGTGCTCCCGCGGCGAGCGAGCCCTTTATAGGTGAAACATCAACATGTTTTGTAATGCACGTAATCGCTAGTTTCTTGCAGAGCGTTTCAACAAGAAGTTGCTCATTGTCGGAAGCGTCGCGCAGTCCGTGGTGGATATGAGCAGCAGTCACTTTGAAACTCGCGCTTTCTTGAAGAGAGCCGGCATAGCAAAGAAGTAGAAGTGCAATTGAATCTGAGCCGCCACTTACTCCTACAAGGACATCTTGGTCTTCAAGGGTCTTGCGAATAGAAGCAACAAGTTTGTGCCGACGAACTGAAAGTGGCACAACTTCTTTATTCATGCGGTTGTGGTTGCAGTGCATGCTTCTAAGACTTGCAAGCCATTCATGTATGGTTGTAAGCAGGCAGGAACAGCAACTGACCCATCTTTTTGTTGGTGCATTTCTATCAAAGGAATTAAAATTCTTGGGCTTGCAAGTACGGTATTATTAAGCGAGTGCGCAAAAACGGTGTTGCCCTCTTCGTCACGATAGCGTGTGTTCAACCGGCGGCATTGGTAATCATAAAGTCGTGAAGCGGAGTGTGTTTCACCCCAGTCTCCTTGCGGTCTCTCGTTCGCATCAAGTTCGCCTCGCCCTGGCATCCAACATTCAATATCTATCATGTCTGCATTTTTGGAACCTAGGTCAGCCGTGCAACATTGCAACAGGCGGTAGGGCAGTTCAAGTTTTTGAAGGAGTTCTTCAACGATTGAAAGCATGCGTTTGTGCCAAGATCGACTTTCTGCTTCGTCTGCTTTGCAAATAACAACTTGTTCGACCTTGTCAAACTGATGGATTCGGTAGAGACCAGCAGTGTCACGGCCAGCGGCGCCGGCTTCTCTTCTAAAGCAAGTGGACACAGTCGCCATTTTTATTGGCAATTTGTTGCCTGGGAGAATTTCATCTGCGTACATTCCCATCAAGCCAACTTCGCCTGTTCCGGCGAGGAACAAATCGTGCCCAGCGCCTCGTTGGGATTCTTCGATGTGGTACGCTTGTTCACGACCGGTTGGGAAAAACCCTGTGCCGACCATGCATTCTTCACGCAAGATGACGGGGACAGACATCGGCGTAAAGCCGTGTTCATTTGTGATTAGATCAAAAGCAAATCGCAACATAGCCTGATGCAACCGCATGCCATTGCCCGTCATCATGTAATGTCGAGTGCCGGACATTTTTACACCACGTTCGAAGTCTGCAAGTTCTAACGCATGCAGGAGTTCAATGTGCGTTTTGGGTTCAAACCCACGGTTTTCTGCAAATGATTGATTAAGGTCATAACTTTTTGGGTTCCAGGTGCGCAACTGCACATTGTCATCGGCACTCGTTCCGCGTGGGACATCGGGGTCTGCAGGTTGCGGGATTTGTAACAAGAGCGCTTTCCATTTTGATTCTATCTGCGCTACGGAGTCATCTAGACGTTGTATCTCATTTTTGAGTGCAACAGGTTTCGCTTCAAGTTCGGCGAGTGTCGTTTCGAACTCAGCACGTTCTTCTTCACCAGCTGATTTAAGCAGTCCTTTAAGTTTGCCAATCTGAGGCCCGATTTCTTTTGAAATCTTTTTTTGTTCCGCGCGGTGTTCTTCACGCTGCCTGGTGAACAAACGGCGTTGTTCATCAAGATCAATAAGCGTAGTGATGTCTACAGAAATGTTTTTTTCTGCTGCGCCATCGATGAATCGTTGCGGGTTTTCGCGAAGTTGTTTAATGTCAATCATTGATCGGTTAGCTTTTCTTGCAGCTCGGGCGGTGCAGCCCAGTGGAGTTTGTCTACTAAAGTGTTCCAGTAAGATCGCTCTGGATTTAGCACTATGGGGAGGAAATGTGGAGATTGTTGAACGTGCATTTTCATGCCTTTTTGCATTGTGCAGTGTACCTGGCCATCGATGACCAGAGAGGTCCCTGCGTTCGCTTGTTGAACAGTAACAGCGATAGTTGCTTTGCCATCAAGGACGATTGGGCGCACAGCGAGCGAATGCGCAGCAATAGGCGTCATGATAAAAGCGTTTGCTGATGGGTCGACGAGTGGACCGCCAACCGAAACATTGTGCGCAGTGGAACCCGTGGGCGTAGAGACAATAATGCCATCGCCGCGCAACGCTGGAGCAGGGACACCGTTAATTGTGAGCCCCAGTTCTAAAATGCGAAATGGCGGTCCCGCTGCGACCATTGCTTCATTCATCGCGATGGTTGGGGGATTGTCGTCAACGGTAACTGCAAGAAGCATAGCGTTGAGGACATTGGGCGTTTTTGAAAAAACTTCCCTTTGGTGTTTGATGAGTGAGGTGACATCAAATCGCGCAAGAAAACCAAGTCGTCCATTGTTGACGCCTACAAGCGGTATGCCTTGTTTTGCGAGTGTCCTACCATGCTTGATAAGGGTGCCGTCTCCGCCTATCGCAATCGCAACCTCAACGTCGTCGCTTTGCTCTGGTAAAAATTCAACCACGTCACGCAGGCCTTCTTCAAGAGCGCACGCAATAGCATCGACACCATGTTGTGCCCGATCTGCAAGCAATGTAATCCTTCTAAGAGCCATTGCTCCATTGTACCTGACCACTAAAGAATGGGGTTTAGCTGACGAGACCTTTGGTGAGGCGCATAAAGGCAGTTTCGAGGTTCACTTTCTCTGCCTGCATAGAGGTGATGCGGAATCCCTGGGCTATGAGGCGGTTTGGGAGTTCTGAAACGTCAAGAGTTGACGCGGCATCTATCGTGACATCAATACGAGCTTGCCCATTTTCAGTCACGATATTGACACATCGTATTCCGTCAACAGAACGCAACAGTGCTGCCGCATCCTTTTCGCGTTCTGTTACCTCAATGTGGATGACTTGCCCAACTTTGGCTTTTGCAAGTATGTCATCGACTTTTCCTGAAAAGAGTAATTTGCCTTGCTCAATAATACCAACGCTTGTGCAAAGTTCTGCAAGTTCATGCAAGATATGAGAACTGATTAGAATTGTTTTGCCCATTTTGTGTAACTCTTTTAACAATTCACGAATCTCAATTCGGGCACGGGGGTCCAAGCCAGAAGCGGGTTCGTCAAGCAAAAGAACTTTTGGGTCGTGCAATAAAACACGAGCAATGGAGAGGCGCTGGCTCATGCCTCTGCTTAAACCTGCAACTTGAGAAGTAGCCTTGTAGCGCAAGTCTGTAAGTTCAAGTACGTCTCCAACAGCGCGTAAACGTTGCGAGCCACTAAGCCCATAGCAGGTCGCAAAAAAATCAAGGTATTCATTGACGTTCATGTCTTCGTACGAACCCATGAAGTCGGGGACGTAGCCGATTACTGGGCGAATTTCATGGTTTTGATATCCAATAACTTTTCCATCCACACGCGCTTCGCCCCAGGTTGGTTTTAGCAAGGTGGATAGAATTTTTATAGTCGTTGTTTTTCCTGCACCATTTGGTCCAATGAATCCGTAGCATTCCCCTTGGGCAATCTCGAGATTGAGATTGTCAAGTGCAACAAGGTCGCCGTATTTTCGAGTCAAATTTGTTGTTTGGATCATGGCGTTTGCTCCAAAGGATACACCCAACGAAGAAGAGTTGAGCCCTCGCTCTTTATAATTTCAATACCATCGGTGCTGATAGTAACTGGTATGGGTGAGTCTGGAAAAAAGCCAAGAACAATCACGCACGGTCGGCTGAACCATGTGGTCAAGTCAAGAGCACGTCCGCCGGTCCGAATAGCATGGTGGCTTGCGGGTCCGTTTTTGGCTTGCGCGTTCTTTATGTACACTGGTGGGGTTAAATGAGAATAGAGTGAGAGCATTTCCAGCTTTCTTCGCCAATCAGCCGAATTCGCACCCTGTCCAAACTTGTCTTCAATTTGGTACCTGCCGTTCACGGCGTTTGTAAAAGAAGAAATATTTTCGGCGCGTAAAGTTGAGAAGTCGATGCTCTCCCCTGAGTTTAAGGTGGGTATTCGCCAAGCGTACATGTTATTTAGCACGTCACCACTAGGCCGGGATGACGAGGGCGTACCTGTGACCCAAATGATAGAGACTTCATGCAAAGCAGTAGATGCGTTATTTGTTATTGCTCCACTCAGCTGTGTTTTGCGAACTCGTGGTTTGTTCTCTGGGTTTACACGAATGAGTGTTTTGTAAAAGTGGTGTTCAATTCCACCGGTCCAGTTGTACGCAAAGTTTGCAGTCGTCGCACGAGACGGTTGGTTGAACGAATGCGGAACTTGGTCAAGATTGACAAAGACTTCACGATTGTCTATAAAATCAGGTGTCATCGAAGCATCAGGAGGTGTCCATGGGAGCAGCAAGTTGCTTGTGTTTCCATGCAATGAAACATTCGTATTCCCAAACTGAGGTAGGAATACAGAAAACCATCCGGTGACTTTTTGTCCAGTACCGCCGAATATATGATCAATCACACTGACGTGTTTTAATGGAGTAGTGATTCCAGAAGTACTCATTGCAAGCACCCATGTTCCGAACGTAAACAAACATGCCGTGCCTGCAAAGAGCAACCAAGTCCATTGCAGTTTTTTTCGAAGGCGGAGAATGTAATAGCCAAGTGGCCCACCGATTAGCCAGTATGCAACAACAAGCAGAAATGCCGTTCCAAGTTTGCCGCTTGCTTTTGCTGTCATTGCAATTTTTTGGGCAATCATTTTGCCCGCTTGAAGAATAGCCACTTTTGACATTGTGTTCGAAAGAGTGTTTGCTTCTCGCATGTTGTTAAGCGACACAGCAGAGGGGGTATCTGTGCGTTTCCCAAAAATTCGATTCCAAAACACATCTGTTTCGGGCAAACCCAATGAAGCAAGTTGCCCACTCGCTAGGTCTATTCCAATAGTTGTGACTGTGCCAAAGCCGTACCTTCGTTGGACTGCTAGAACAGTTCCATCTTCAAGCCAGAGCAGTGGAGTTACATTTTGATCCCACTGGTCACGTATGTTTCCAAACACTTGAACTGCAATGAGCATTTGTTTCCAGTCATTACCTCGGCCAAGAATGTTTTTTAGTGTACTTAGTGGAAGTTGTACTCTTTTAGGTTGCAAACCAGAAGTCAAACTTTTGAGCGGAGCGTTTTGCGTACCCAGCGCCCACGGATCGCCAATATTCGGCAACGTCATTACAAAGTGTCCACCGCGGGCCACCCATTCTTCAATTGCTTCCGTTTGACGAATAGAAAATACCAGCGGTGCGTCCGCCCAGACAAGTGCTTCAAGCGATGCATAGCTGGGCCAAGCATCGGGAAGGTCAGCTGTTGTAAGACCAGAAACAAGCATAACGCTTTCGTGTTTTACATTTGTACTTGTTGGTAAATAGTTCGCGAGACCAAGTCGCCTTGTCCCAAAAATAGCAATGTGGCCGACGCGATCACTGACCCGTATAGCACCAACAAGTTTTGGTGAAAAACGAATACGTTCAAGCTCGCCCGATGGCTTGTTGTCAACAAACTCGCGAAGCCGAATTGTCCAAACAGTATCGCTGTTGTCCCACCCACGAGTTGGAGCATACAGCCAAACAGAAGTGTCGGACATTGGGGCAGTGGTGATTGCTCTGCCCCAAAGAACCGTGTCACCGTCTGCATCGGGGACTTCCCACTGTACCCACGCCGAAATTGGTTTGGCGACATTTGAGTGTATAGTTATATGAATTGGCGTTACATCGCCGGCACGCCAGTTGTTCCCCATGCCAATTGAATTGACAGTGATGGAATAATCCCCAGCGTGACTTGCGCATGTCACGACCAAGAGCAAAAGAATTCTACGAAGAAATGTTTGCATACGCTTCAAGTATTGCGGCTTGGGCAAGAATGCCTCTGCGATAGCAGGAGACTTCAAACTTTTCATTTGGTGCATGGATTAAATCGTCGTCTAATGAAAACCCAACCATCACGGTGTCGACGCCAAGTATTTCTTGAAATTCTCCAACAACCGGAATCGAGCCACCAGTGCCAATGAGTACTGCGGGATTAGGAAAGACACTCGTAAGCGCATCACTTGCTGCAGAAAGCCAAGGCGATTCTGTTGGGACGGCAATAGCAGGGGCAGTGCCAAAACTTTTCAAATCCCAATGGCAACCTTCAGGTGTTCGTTCGTTAAAAAAAGCAAAAAGCGCTTGTTCGATTTGTTCTGGTTTTTGGTGAGCAACAAGGCGACAACTTATTTTTGCAGTCGCTTTTGCACCAATGACCGTTTTTGCTCCCTCGCCGGTATAGCCAGCGAAGAGTCCGTTTACATCACACGTTGGGCGTGACCATAAGCGTTCGAGTGTAGAGAAGCCCGTTTCACCGAAGGTTGCTTTCGCGCCGGAGCTTTCAAGCGTAAGCGCATCCGCATCACCGAGTGAATTCCATTGTTTGACTTGTTCTGCGCTGACTTGTGTAACATCATCGTAAAAACCGTCAATCAGGATTCGCCCATCATCATCATGCAGTTGACCAAGTATTTTTGCAAGCGCGTTGGCTGGGTTGACGACTGCGCCGCCGTAACTTCCGCTGTGTAAATCGTGTGAAGGTCCATGGAGAGTTGCTTCGATATAGACAAGGCCACGCAACCGGCTGGTGATTGCAGGTGTGTCTTCGTCCCACATGCCGGTATCGCAGACAATGCATGTGTCTGCTTGCAGTGCTTCTTTATGTTCAGTTAAAAATGGGACGAGGGATTCACTTCCGCTTTCTTCTTCTCCTTCAAGAAGGATGACGACTCTTACTGGCAGTGAGCCGTGCACTTTTTTCCATGAACGAATTGCTTCAACAAACGTCATAAGCTGGCCTTTGTCATCTGCAGCACCTCGAGCAACAAAGCGTTTCCCTCGTGAGCCATCAATGACTGCGCCATCAAATGGTGGCACGGTCCATTCATCAATGGGCTCAACGGGTTGTACGTCGTAATGCCCGTAATACAAAACGCGTGGGGCATCTGGGCCTGCACTGTCATCCGTGGCTACGACCATGGGGTGGCCAATGGTGTCGTGCAGAATGGCATCGAGTCCGATAGATGCTAAATCGTCGGTAATGTGTTGTGCACAGCGGCGAACTTCACTTTTGAACGCAGGGTCTGTGCTGATGCTTGGAATTTGTAAAAATGTTTGCAGTCTGGAGACTGCGCCATCAAACTCTTTTTCAATATGTTCTAGGACGGGCTTTAATGAATTAGACATGCAGGTGCCTCGTAATCTTCGTTTTCAGTGGCACAAGTAATTGCGCCATTGTCTAGTGCAACGACGAGCGGTGCTCCAACAATCCAATCAACACCTATGCGTAGTTCTGTTTTGTCGCAATCGTGGCAAGGGTTTTCAAAAGCGCCATCGTAGTTAAAACCATTGGTTGATTGTGGGATAGCAACAAGCGTAGTTGGGACAGTTGGAAATTCAAAATATTCCCAAAGCAGTGCTTCGCAATGGTCGCAAGTGAGGGAGTAAAAAATAACGTACTGCTTACCTTCGCGAATTGTACTTGGCAAATCTTCGACCCAATCAAAAAGTGGCACATCGTCAATGCTTTTTCCAACCCAACTGCTTATGTCTTTCGGGTACCACGAAGCCGGTAGCGGTTCAGCAATTTCACGCCCGTTGTCATTGTTGTTGGCTATGGCAGTTGCTGGGCGGTGCTGCATTACTGCATTGAATGTGTAGAGACAAGAAATTAAGGTGAATGTAGAGACTAGCAGTAGAGTGCGATTGCCCTTATTCGGCCCGCACTTACTTGTTCGTGGTTTGATCAAAAGAATTCCTAAAAGTAGTGCAAGGTCAATCCCGAACATTGCCATTGGCGAAAGAGATTTTTCTCCAAAGCAGCCGCAGCTTTCAAAATTTCCATAGCCGAACATTTCGACTGCAAGCACTAAAAGAAAAGTTGCGAGCATAAGGGCACCAGCTCGTTTGGCAAACTTTGAGCAAAAGAGCATAAAAGCTACGAAGTAAAACTCAATGGAAACGAGCGAAGCTAGTAAAAGGAAGTGGTCGTCGATGCCAAGTTTGCTACCAGCGTCGAGCACTGATCGAGGTAGCGATTTTGGTGTGCCACCAACTGCCTTTTGAAGAGCCCCAAAGATAATCCATGCTGGTACAACAATTCGAATAAGAATGGTGCCAATCCAGCTAACGAGTAAAGCTTGCCTTGATGCAAGTGGTTTTGATTCAGTCATAGCTTAATTTTAGCGAATCGTGGGCTGATTAGTGGCGTCTGCGACGACGGTTCAGTGCTAAGGCAGCGATTATCAATGCTGCTGGTGGCCCAGGAATTGTTATTCCGGTGAAGATGTGCGTTCCATCAGCGTTGAAGCTATTGGTAGAAACAACTTCCCAGCCCTCATCGCCCCAGCTGACGAATTGGAAGGCGTTCTCGTCAAATGCGTTATCCATGCCGTCGAGGTTATTGAAAGAGTAGGAGAAACTATCGCAGTACGCTAAATCTGTCCACGCAAATCCATCGCCGCTGCCTTCGCTTCCCCAAGCGAACGTTGCGCCGAGTGTTTGGGAACCAAATGGAGGTTGAATAAGTTGCCAGGCGTCTTGTGTTGCGTCGTTTATATACATGCCAAGTGATGAGGAAGCGGTACTCGTTATGCCGAGTGTTGCATTTGAACCCGTATCACCACCACCAGTTTCTTCATCAATTAAGGTTAAGAATGAGAGTCCCGCATCGGTATGTACGGGTAAGATTGTGATTTTTCCGTTGGTGTCGATTCCCCAATCGTTCAAGATGGAGTGTGCAACGGCAAGGTCAGCAGATGTGAGGAAGGGTGAGGTAGAACCCATGATGTTCATCGAGTTTGCATGCAACTCAAATGAACCTGAACCCGTGTTCACTTCGATAATACTTGCAGTTGCTGGGAGAGCAACGAGGCAAGCGAGTATCGTGGAGCATAGAGTTGTGAATCGAATCATCATATTTAACATAGAGTGCTTGTTTGGGCACCTATAAAGTCTTTTTCGGTCAACCAACACCGCGAATTCCAAGAAAGATCAATAAACATCAATATCAAGGTCGGTCTGTGCGGGTTGCGGGTTAATTTAGGAAACATAGCGCTGTTTTTTCGACTTCAAACCTTTCAAATCGAGTTCCGTAACAGTTAGTAACTAATTAAACGTTCAAAACGTTCACAGCTTAAGCATAATACATGCAAAAAAGAGCACGTCAATCCATAAAAGAAAAAAAACGTCCAAAACATTCAAATTTTTAAATTTTACCCTTTTTGACGCCAATTCCAAGAAAGTTTAATAAACATCAATATCAAGGTCGGTTTGTGCGGGTTGCGGGTTAGGTTAGGCGATATAGCGGTGTTTTTTCCACTTCAAACCTGTTCTACCGTACTATGGTCAGCATGGTACATCTCTCGCTCATGCGTTTCTTTCCGTGTTCTGCAACGTCAACTCCGCCGTTAATTGATGCGTGGGTTGCCGAAAATCTTTCGCCTTGGTTGAACTCTGAACTTATCGGGATGGAGTACTGGCGATGGGCTGGAATCATTCTCATTCTGGTCATTGGTTTTACGGTGGATGTTATTGTTCGGTTTCTACTGCGTTCAGTTATTCGTTCAATCACTGACACAGACAAGCACGACGCAGAACTTCTTGAAATTATTAAACGTGTGCCTCGCCCCGCCGGCGGTGCTGCAGCGGGTGGTGTTTGGCTTGTGCTATTGCCGTTGGTAAATTTGCCATCAGGGCTCTTGGGTTTTATTGAACCAGCGTTACATATTTACATTACGCTTGCATGTATCTGGTTTGGATTTCGTGGTACTGATCTTATCGCATGGGTCGCACGCCAAAAAGCCGCTAAGTCAAAAAACAAGTTAGACGATTTGCTTGTGCCACTATTACGTAAAACGCTTAAAGCAGTCGTCGTTGTGTATGGCATTGTCTATCTTGCAGAAAGCATGAAGATTCAGCTTGCACCTATTATTGCTGGGCTTGGTATTGGTGGCTTGGGGTTTGCGTTCGCTGCCAAGGACACGATTGAAAACTTTTTTGGTTCCATAACCGTTATTCTCGACAAGCCGTTTGAAATTGGAGATTGGGTGATTATTGACGGTGTTGAAGGTACAGTCGAATCCGTGGGTATGCGCTCTACAAGAATTCGCACGTTCTATGACACAGTCGTCACGATACCAAACTCAATTTTGGTCACAACGAAGTGCAACAATTATTCAAAGCGAAGGTACCGAAGATGGAAGCAGATGATTTCGCTTGGTTATTCCACTCCCCCAGAAAAAATCGCCGCGTTTTGTGAAGGCATTCGTGAGTTATTGCGTGTGCATCCTTACACGCGTAAAGATTACTACCAAGTTTGGTTGAATGAATTTGCTGGTTCGAGCTTGGATGTATTGGTGTATGTTTTTTGGACGGCGCCTGATTGGCAAACAGAGTTACGAGAACGTCACCGTTTTATGCTTGACATCATTCGTCTTGCAGGTGACTTAGGCGTTGAGTTTGCATTTCCTACGAGGACTTTATACCTCCGAAAGGAAGATAGTTGGGAGAAGGGGCCAGAGAAAGTTTCAGCGATGCGCCCAGAAGGGTGGATGAAATCTGCCGAGAGCGAAGGGCGTGATCTTGTTGAAGAGTTCACAGCAGAAGATGATTGGCGGCAACATTTACCACCGCCATACGCATTCACTGGCGCTCGAGATGGCGGTAGTGGTGGCGGTGAAGGCGGCGAAGGTTAAACAAGGCATTTCTGTACACATGCAGCAATTGCTTGTGTAAGAAATGAAACATCTTCTTCGGTGTGGAATGGCCCGATAGAAACTCGGAGTGTTCCCCCGAGAACATCAGTACCGAAAGTTTTGTGCGCAAAAGGTGCACAGTGCAAGCCGCTGCGTGCGCAGATGCCGAATTCGGATTCAAGCGCTTTTGCAAACTCGTGCGGGCATGTTTCAGAAACGAGCGAGAAAACACCGCAACGATGTTCATTTGTCAAAGGACCTGCGATGCGTACGCCTTCGACGGTCGCGAGTTCTTCAAGAAATTGGCCTGTGCGTTGACGTTCAAGTTTGTGTATTGCCTCCACGCCTTTGTTCAGAATCCACCGAGTCGATGCAACAAGGCCAGCGATACCAACCATGTTGTGTGAGCCGGATTCATATTTATCTGGCATGGTTTCAGGTTGAACTGGGTGTTCACTTTGACTACCTGTGCCACCTGTTCGAGTGGAATCAAGAATGCGTTCAATGCCTGGCTTGAGAATAAGCCCGCCAGTGCCTTGTGGCCCGAGTAAACCTTTATGACCGGGAAAGGCAAGTAAATCAATGTGCATGGCTTGTACATCAAGAGGCGTGTGCCCCATTGTTTGGGCAGCATCTACAAGCAATGGAACGTCGCCGCACACAGCGCCAATTCTAGAAAGGTCTTGCACAGTGCCTGAAACATTTGAACCATGCGCAACGGCAACGAGTCGCGTTGAATTTGTAATGGATTGTTGAATGGCTTCGGGAGAAACAATGCCAGTTTCTGGATCAGCCGGCACGATGGTGTGTGTAACACCTTGCGATGCAAGTTCATGCAATGGCCGAAGCACAGAGTTGTGGTCCATTGCTGTTGTGACAATATGTACGGGTTCTTTTTTGGAAAGAAAATGTTTTGCGATACCAAGTATGGCAATGTTTAGTGCATCGGTGCAGTTAAGCGTAAACACGCAATGTGAGGCAGAGGGCGCATTGACTATTTCGCAGAGTTGTGTTCGGCAAGCATCGAGCAGTTCAGTTGCATCGACAGCTTGTGGATAGGCGCCTCGGCCAGGGCTCGCTCCGCACTGTGTTGTGTATTGCACAATGGCGTCAAGGACAACATCTGGTTTTGGAAACGAAGTCGCAGCATTATCAAAATATCGTTGCATATATTACGTTGCGATTGCTTCGAACGGCAAGTCGTGTGCTTCTGCCACAGGTTGGTTTGTAAGTGTTCCACGGTGCGTATTGATTGCATTTGCAAAGTGATGATCATGTTTTGCAAGTTTGATAGCTGAAGAGGAAGCAAGTTTTAACACCCACGGCATAGTTGCGTTGGTTAATGCTTGGGTGGATGTTCGGGCAACCGCGCCGGGCATATTGCCAACACAGTAATGCACGACTCCGTCGACGGTATAAATCGGTTCACTGTGCGTTGTTACTTTTGCTGTCTCCACACAACCGCCTTGGTCGATGGCAACGTCGACAATGACAGAGCCGGGTTTCATATGCGTAAGGTCTTCATGAGAAACTAAGTTAGGAGCTTTTGCGCCTGGGATTAACACCGCACCCACAACCAGATCTGCCCACGCTAAGTGGTCACGAATCGCTTCTGGGTCTGAGTAAATCGTTTTACAGTTTGAAGGCATGAATTCATCAAGCCGTCGCATGCGGTCAATGCTGATATCCATCATCACAACGTCGGCGCCCATTCCAGTTGCAACAGTTGCGGCACATGTGCCTACAACGCCACCTCCGAGCACAAGCACTTTGCCGACTTCAACCCCAGGAACACCTCCAAGTAAAATACCTCTGCCGCCTTGTGGACGTTCTAGATATTTTGCACCCTCTTGGACAGAGAGTTTTCCTGCAATTTCACTCATGGGTGTGAGCAAGGGGAGATGACCGTGGTCATCCGTGAGTGTCTCGTACGCGACAGATATACATCCTCGTTCAAGACAGCCAAGGGTAAGTTCACGATCAGCAGCAAAATGGAAGTAGGTGAATACAGTTTGACCATCCCTGATGAGAGCGACCTCTTGCGGTTGTGGCTCTTTTACCTTGACAATCATGTCTGACGCGCCCCATGCTTCTTCAGCGGTAGGTACGATCTTTGCACCGATTGCTTCGTAGAGCGAGTCTTCATAACCACTTCCAAGGCCTGCGCCTGCTTGCATAAGGACAGCGTGGCCGTTATTGATAAGCATTTCTGCTCCGACTGGGCGTAAGCCGACTCGATACTCATCTTTTTTTACTTCGGTTGGGACTCCAACAATGGTCATAGTGACTCTCCTTTTGTGTAGTTTGGACATGATATCCGCAAGCGAGCTCCTCGACCAGAGGGAGTACGCATCTGGTACACTCACGCAACTCTAAAAAAGCATTTTTTCAGAAGAGGAACAAACGATGATTAATCGACAATTACAACTACTATTTATTGGACTACTCTGCTCGACCACCGTTTTTGCAGGAACTAGGGAGGATGTTCTTACAAAACTGAATGCTGGGGCTTCAACAAAAGGGAGCGAAGACACAAAATCTTGGCGCATGTTCTTTGATGCTTGTTTGGAAATGACTGCGGTGCCTTCTGGCGGCAAACTTGTAATGGGTAATGTCTGGCCTGGCATGAAAAACTGGAGTACCGTTTCTGGCTGGGCATCGCAAAACGAACACATGGAGCATGCTTTTTTGCAGTCAGCAAAACGAGCACTCATAGGATTGCCGTATGGTTCCGAGAATGTGCCAGATGCATATATTGAAGCTGGCATCGTCGCTGAAATTGGAGTGGATGGCTCACTGCAACATTTTGATTTTTCCTACATTGAAATGGTACAGAAGGCATGCCTTTGGTCAACTGCTGAAACATATCGTTTGTTCGAAGCAGGTGAGACAGAGCGTGCAATTCGTTTGTTGATGTCAGAGCTTATTGTCTTGCGCAAATTTTGCGATCGCGATTTTCTCAAAGAACAGTTAACGTTTATGCCCATGCTTGGTGTTGCTTTAGAAAACACCAGAGACATGTTTTACAACTATCGAGAAACAGTGTCGTCTGTTCAGTTTAGAACGTTCGCTAAAGAGTGGATTCCATACTTGCAAACAGGCCCAAATCGTCTACTGATGCCAGAAGGCGATCGCGTTGTAGGTGAAGCGCTGGTGATGGATTTGTTCCAAGTAAATGGCGACCCTGACCCTGCAAAGTTTAGAGAAGTGCTCACTGACGTGCAAGCTAGTAGGGAGCCGTTGACGAGATTTGGCGCAGCAAAGTACTGGGCGACAATCTCAATGATTCACCGTGGTCGTGACGACTCGATGAAGCGTCTCACCCTCATTTATGACGACTGGTGGCGACGTTGGAAAATGCGCGCATTTCATCCGCAGTTGAAAGTGGATACGGCGCTGCAACGCTCTAATCCTGTGAAGTACGCTGCAGTAAATATGATTATTCGGGATATTCAGGCGCTATTCACTGAGCGTGATTTGTTGACCACACAAATTAATGGCACTGCTGTTTCAGCAGCACTCTGCGGGTACATCAATCACTACGACGTATATCCATCTGCGATTAAGAAAATGTATGCGCAACTACTGAATCGTTCTTCAAATTTAGATTACTTGCGCCCACTGGATTTGCGAACGGATGCAGCATGGGAGCTATACGATTATCCCGTTGCTGGTTTCCATTATCGCCGTATAGATAAAGACACGAAGATACAAACACTCGTAGGGGATGTCACAGTGGAAAAAGATGAGTGCTTGTTGTACGGCGTCTCACAGAATAATGAAGATGACCGTGGTTTAAATGCGGGTGAAGATGCGATCATGTGGCCACCCTTAAAAACACTCGAACGAAATGCAGGATTGTTGGATTAACGTAATGTCTGAGATAGAAAATGTTGTAATTATTGGAAGTGGGCCGGCGGGTTGGACTGCAGCAATTTATGCTGCACGAGCAGATCTAAAACCGCTTGTTTTTGTTGGCGTGCCGAAATCAACGCCTTCGATAGTTCTTCCAGGCGGTCAATTAATGTTGACAACTGAAGTTGAAAATTATCCAGGGTTCCCTGAAGGAATTACTGGCCCAGACATGATGGCGAATTTTCAAAAACAAGCGGAGCGATTCGGTACACGTACTCGTGGCGAAGATATTGTTTCTTGTGATTTTTCTGAAAAGCCTTTTAAGCTTGAAACGAGCAAGGGCGAAACTGTTCTTGCTAACGCAGTCATTATTGCTACTGGTGCAATGGCGAATTGGATTGGCTTAGATAATGAAATGCGACTCGCTCGTTCTGGTGGTGGTGTGAGTGCTTGCGCTGTCTGCGACGGCGCATTGCCAGCATTCCGCGATCAGCCACTTGCAGTGGTTGGCGGCGGAGACAGCGCACTCGAAGAAGCGAGTTACTTGACGAAGTTTGCATCGAAGGTGTATGTCATACATAGACGCGATGCATTCCGTGCATCGAAAGCCATGCAAAAACGAATATTTGATGCACCAAATGCTGAAGTGCTCTGGAACAAAACAGTCATTGATGTTCTCGGTGAAGATGTGATCACTGGCGTGTTGTTGAAAGATACAGTGACGGGAGAGGAATCAACGTTAGATTTGCGTGGTCTCTTTGTCGCGATTGGACATACGCCAACTACTGAATTCCTTGAAGGTTCTGGCATTGCTTTTGACGATGCCAAGTACATCAATCTAGACTCAAGAAGCAGTAAAACAAACATCGAAGGAGTCTTTGCTGCAGGCGATGTTGCTGACTCTGTGTACCGCCAAGCAATCAGCGCAGCGGGTATGGGTTGCCAAGCAGCCATTGACGCGGAGCATTATTTGAGCGCACTTTCGACATAAGCACTCCGCCACTAAAACTTCCTTTTCGTTGGGACAGGCACAGTAGTTTTACGCATAGCCGCTCCGCCCACATGGGGGCACTTGGTATGAATGCCACGTCAAGTCCAAGGGTGTCCTCTTTTGCGCGCATTGGACGTATTTGCCAATGCGCATATACCTAACCGCTGGGTAGTTAATCAGGCGCAATGCGCGTAATTATTTTTGCGCCAACAGCGTCACCCCAGACATTGACAGCAGTTCTGCACATGTCGAGGATTCTGTCAACGCCTATGATGATACCAATGGCTGCAATAGGAAGTGGTCCATTGGGAGACCCCGTTAGATTCATGTTTACTGCAGAGATAACGATGACCATCGTGACTAACCCTGCCGAAGGGATGCCCGCTGCGCCTATTGCCGCAAGTGTTGCTGTGATAACAACAATCAGTAACTGCCCAAACTCCAATTCAATACCAAAGAGTTGAAACAAAAAGACAACTGCAACCGCTTCGTACAATGCCGTGCCATCCATATTGATAGTCGCGCCTAGCGGTAACACAAAATTAGCAGCGCGTTTTGAACAACCGCCTTCACCCTCTGCTGTGTCGATTGTTACTGGTAACGTTGCTGAACTTGAGTCAGTGCCGATGGCAGTCATCAATGCCCGTTTCATTTGCCACATAAACTGGAAGGGGTCTTTTCCAGTGAATAGCCAGAGGACAAGAGGCAATACGATGAAGCCATGCACCACAAGCCCAATCAAAACGGTTGTCATGTACCAGCCAAGTGGCCCGACAATAGATTCAAAACCAATTTTTCCAACCGTCCATGCAACAAGAAAGAAGACGCCAATTGGCGTGAGCCAAATTACCCAACGAACTAAAATCATGAGCCCTTCAAAGCAAGCGTTGCAAAGATCTCGTGCGACTTTTGTTTTGTCGCCTCCAGCGGCCAGTGCTAAGCCAAATGCGATGGCAAACACAATGATGCCAAGTGGCCGTACTTTGACCATGTCTTCAAAAATGTTCACTGGAACAAGTTGATACAAAATGTTCATCCATGCAGAGCCAAGTGATCGTGTTGCAGTTTCTCCTGCGGAAAAACTGCCAGCAGTTTCGCGAAGTGTTTCTTGTATTTCTGGTGCCAAGACTCCTGGCGAAATCCATGTGACAAGAACGGTTCCAAGCGTGACTGCCATAAACATTGTCGCGAGGTAATAGATAAGTGTTGCACCACCGACAATACCAAGTTTTGATGGGTCACCTATTCGGGTGATGCCCGAAATGACACTAAAGAAAATAAGCGGAACAATGAGTAGTTTTAGAGGGCGAATAAGCACAAGGTCGCCGGTGGCCTTAAGCCAGTGGTCGCCATCAACTGGTACTCCGGTTGCATGCAACCCGAATTCGCCTACAAGGGCACCTGCAACAAGGCCAAGCAGTATAAGAACGGTCAATATGTTTGTACTTCTATGTGTCATGCTTCATACCCTAACGAGAAAAGCCCCATTGTTGGGGCTTTTCGGTCGTAGATTATGGTGAAGGAACGGGTTTACTCTGTCGACTCGGCTGGCTGGCGCATGATGATGCCAAGTTCATCGAGTTGGGCAGGGTCAGCAATGCCCGGTGCTTCGCACATAAGATCAGCACCCGTTTGTGTTTTTGGAAATGCAATAACGTCGCGTATGTTGGTCGTGCCAATCATCATCATGACGAGGCGGTCAAGGCCAAAGGCGATACCACCGTGAGGCGGTGCACCGAACCGAAGGGCATTTAGAAGGAAACCGAATTTGTCTTCGGCTTTTTCTTGCGAAAGGCCGAGCAATCCAAAGACCTTTGCTTGGACTTCAGGATTATGAATACGAATGGAACCTCCGCCCACTTCAGCACCATTGATGACGAGGTCGTAACCAGATGAAAGACAATTCGCTGGGTCTGATTCAAGAATGTCTAGGTGCGTTGCTAATGGTGCAGTGAAGGGGTGGTGTTCGCTTACCCATCTGCCTGCGTCTTCGTTCCAATCGAACATCGGAAAGTCAATGACCCAAAGTCCTCGGAACATGCCTTCTGGAATTAGTCCGAGTTCTTTTGCTACTGCTAATCGAACTTCACCAAGCGCGGTGCAGGCAACACGGTACGTGCCCACGCCAAACATAACGATGTCTCCATCTTCAAGTTTGAGTGCTTCAACGAGTTCTTCCTTGATCGGAGTAACAAATTTTGCAACGCCGGTGACGAATTCTCCGTCTTGATATTTCACTACGGGCAATCCGCCTGCACCATAGGTTTTTGCAATTTCAGCGTATGCATCGGTCTTTTTTCGACTGAGTTTTTCTGCACCGCCTGGGACGCGCATTGCTTTGACGCTTCCGCCCGCGTCACACGCTTCATTGAAAACCTTGAAGTCAGTCTTCTTTGCAAGTTCAGTTATGTCTGCAAGTTGCAGATCAAAACGGATGTCAGGTCGGTCTGAACCGTAGTTGTCCATAGCATCCTTCCACGACATTTGCGGGAGATTGCCAAGGTCAACACCGCCGACCTCTTTGTATAACGATGTTGCAAATTCAGTCATGAGTGCAAGGATGTCATCTTGTTCGATGAAGCTCATCTCAAGGTCTATCTGCGTAAACTCCGCTTGCCGATCAGCACGAGGGTCCTCATCGCGCAAGCATTTGCAAATTTGCAAATATTTATCACATCCAGCGACCATCAATATTTGTTTAAAAATTTGTGGACTTTGAGGTAGCGCATACCATTGACCCGCTTGGTGTCTTGATGGCACGATAAAGTCTCGCGCGCCTTCTGGTGTTGGTGTGATGAGTAGAGGTGTTTCGATTTCAAGAAACTCGCGATCAGCGAAAAAGTTTCGTGTGAACTGCGTAATCTTGTGCCTCAGTTGCAAAATTTTCTGCATTCTAGGTCGGCGCAAATCGATGTATCTATATTTTAATCGGTGTTCTTCGCCGATTTTATCTGCGTCATGATCATCAGGCAAAATTGGCAACTTCGCTGTGCGGTTGATAATTTCAATTTCTTTTGCGACGAGCTCAATCTCCCCAGTTGGGAGCTTTTCATTCGGTTTGCCATCTCGATCGCGGATTTTGCCAGTGACACTGATGACGTCTTCACGCCGTAAGGTGCCTCCTAGCTCCATTACCTCTTTGGGGGTGTCTTCTGCATCAAATACGACCTGCGTCATGCCGTAACGGTCTCGTAAATCGATAAACACAAGCCCCTTACCTTGGTCTCGGTAGGTATTTACCCAGCCACTAAGTGTGGTTGTTTCTCCGGCGTTTTCCTTTCGGGTGTCGCCACATGTACATGTTCTTTTAAGCATTCGGGTATTGTACCAGACCTCCAAACCTCCTCAATTGATACAAATGGAAACTCGTAAACCAAAATTAATTCTCATGACTGCATTTGAGCCCAGCGGTGACGCACTTGGTGCTATGGCGACGCATGGACTCAAAGAATTGAACCCGCATTGCCGTGTTGTTGGGCTAGGGGGTGATCTGATGGCATCTGCAGGTGTTGAACTGCTCGCTAAAACAACGCAAGAAGCAGCGATGGGTGTCGGTGCAGTTTCTGAAATTTCTCGCATCAAAAAACTTATTGAAGTGGTCGGTCAATGGATTGAAGAAAATAAACCAGATGTAGTTGTAGCAGTTGACTCTCCAGCGGCGAATTGGCCAGTTTGTAAAGTTGCGAGGACGCACGGTTGCAATGTTGTGCATCTTGCGGCACCAAAACTTTGGGCGTGGGCCCCGTGGCGAATAAAAAAACTACGACGGTTAAGTGACCATCTAATGTGCTTGCTTCCGTTTGAGCCAGAATGGTTTGGACAAAGAGATATGCCAGCGACTTTTATTGGTCATCCAGCACTAAGAAAATCAGAATCAAAGCATATTGATTTGCCCGCTGGCGAACCAAACATTATTTTGCTTCCTGGTTCTCGCAAAAGTGAAATACGAAAAAATCTTCCGATGCAACAGGAGATTTTGAAGCGTATCTGCGCTGAGTTTCCAGGGACTGAAGCAGTGATTGCGGTTCGTGCTGAAGATGTCGAACGAGTGAAACCATACGCCAATGGTTTGCAAATTGTGGCAGATGAATTGCCAAGTGTGCTTGAGTGGGGAACACTTGCATTGACGGTTTCAGGCACGGTTTCTCTGCATGTTATGAATTACGGCGTACCAATGATTGGTATGTATAAAGTGAATCCAATTTCAATTTTGGGTGCAAAAATTATGTTGAACACGAAGTTTTGTTTTTTGCCCAACCTTATCGCAGGGCAGAGCATTGTTCCAGAGTGCATTCCTTGCGGGAACATCGTTTCGCAGCTTGCATCTTTGTCGATCGATTTGCTTCATGATCCTGAGGCACTTGCACGAATGCGTGCACGCCTTCAAAAAGAAGCAGCTGTATACCTTGAGCATGACCCAGGTAAAGAGTCAGCAGAAATCATCTTACGGTTCGCTAGCAAATAAACAAACCACCCCGCGGGTCGTTTTTCTTCGGTGCGTTTTGTATCGAATTACGAAAAATCACCGCGTTTTAACTTGCCGATGTATTGATGATACGCCTGCATAGCTTTTGGACCGTAGATCCACATGATTGGAATGTTCGCAACAAGCATTGCACCTAGTCCAAGTGTTGTCCACATATCAAGTTCAGCGTCAGTCGTAATGAATCCGATGGTCGAAACAGCAACGAGAACCGTGTATGCCATGCGGTAAAACGTGACAGCAAAAGTTGAAACAGTGCCTTCGCGACCAAAGATGTAAATCATGCCCTGCTCGCCATAGTAACTCCATGAAATCATGGTAGAAATGGCAAAGAGCCAGCACGCAATAACAACAAGCCACTTCCCTAGCCCAGGAATAGAACGGTCAAATGCATGCGCTGTCAAACTTGCGCCTGGATAGTTTTCCCAGATGCCGTTACTCAACAAAGTGACAGGCGTGATGGTTCCATCTTTATGTACATCAGCTTCAAGTGTGTTCCATTTGACGCTTAGGCCACCGTCAGCGTTGACTACGGTCCCTTCAATACGATGGTTGTTATTGCCTGTATCATCATTGTCGGCTGCTGCGACCACCATGAAGACTGAGTCATTCAGCGACCAGCCGGTTTCATCAGCACTGACACGGTTAATTGTTTTTGCTTCTTCGTTTTTGTGTGGAAGTGCGGGAGTTTGAAGTGTCCATGTTTCACCATCAAGTGTAAGTGCAATGTTCGCATTGTCTGCGTAGGACGCTTCAGCGCCACGGTTCCATGCGCCGGTAGCGAGGATGATAAGAGCGGTAACTGTGCACACAACCAGAGTGTCTACGAATGGTCCAAGGCCAGCGACGATACCTTCTCGAACGGGTTCTTCACATTTTGCTGCTGCATGTGCAACTGGGGCTGACCCCTGGCCAGCCTCAGAACTAAAGAGAGCACGTTTGATTCCCCACATCATTGCATAGCCAAATGTGCCGCCAAGGAAAGCGCCGCTTGCTGAAGCGTCGCCGAATCCAAGGCCGTACTTGAAAATTTCCATGATAATTTCAGGGATTGCAGTCACGTTCATGAGTAAGACTGTGACGCCTGCTACAAGATAAAGGCCACACATGAACGGCACGAGCTTCCCCGCAACTGAGCCAATTCGTTTAATACCACCGACGATAACTCCGCCTACGATGATGGCAAGGATAATGCCAATTGCAAATGTCTCAGGATTAAAACCGTCGGTTTTTTCCATTGCGGAAACGACAGGTATTTCAAAGTATTGTGTTGTCACAGCTGCCACGTTCCACGCTTGGAACATGTTGCCACCAGTTATTGCGGAAAGAATGAGTGTGAGACAAAAGATACCACCGATGGTGGCGCCGAAGCGTCCACCCGCTTTTTTGAACAAGCTGTCGACGACGTACATGGGACCACCGTGCGGGTTGTCTGGGTCAGTAAGATCTCGGCTCATCATGGACTGTGTGACTTCCGTCATTTTAAGTGCCATGCCTAGGAGACCGATAACCCACATCCAGAAGACTGCACCTGGGCCGCCGAGTGCAATTGCGAGTGCAACTCCAGCAATGTTTCCTAAACCGATGGTTGCAGATAGCGCGGCAGATAGAGCTTGGAAGTGACTGATTGCACCGGGGTCGTCTTTTTTATCGAACTTGCCTCTTGTTACAGCAACGCCGTGGGTTAGTGCACGATATTGTCCAAAGCCAGTCCAGAGTGTAAAGAGCACGCCAGTAGCGAGTAGGGCGTATACAACGTAATCATGAAAAAAAATACCGTTGATGGTGTGAATGACGTCGTTTGTGGTGAATTCCATGCATGTACTCCTCATGTTTTAAGCGCTGGGCTTGTTTAGTACAAGCCTGATGATATACGATACAGCGCATGCGTGAATGGTTTGAAGATGGACTTCGATTTTCTTGTACCCAGTGCGGTAATTGTTGCACTGGGCCTCCAGGGGCTGTTTGGTTTACTGACGAAGAGGCTAAGGCAATGGCAGGGAAACTCTGCATTAGTGTTAAAGATTTTTATGCTTTGTATACGCGGAAGATTGGCACACGCTGGTCATTGACAGAGAACGTGCTTTCAGGGAAATACGATTGTGTATTCCTTGACCGAGATACCAAGAAGCCAAGCTGTAAACTCTACGAGGCACGCCCTTTACAGTGCAGGACTTGGCCGTTCTGGAGTGAAAATCTTCGTTCAGAGCAAGCATGGGACCGCGCAAAGAAAGATACTCCATGCGCTGGCATGGATGCGGGCAAATTGATTCCTGCCACTGAGATCCGAATCATCCGTGATCAAAAATAGATTTGTTCCTCAAAAATTCATTCCTCAGAGGCGTTTATTCGGCCAAAAAACGTCTCTGAGGAATTAATCTTTTTGAATGGCGGTATCATGTGCCACTCACGGGCTGTAGCGCAGCTTGGTTAGCGCGCCTGACTGGGGGTCAGGAGGTCGGAGGTTCAAATCCTCTCAGCCCGACTTCGAATTGTAGAAACATGAAGCAAACCCTAAACATTTGGAAATTCACCGATGGAAAGCAAGGACACATGAGTCAATCTGATGGGTTGATTGCGGCAATTCGAAAATCGCACGATGTTGTCGAATCGGTGGTTGATGCGAATGAGACGCCAAGTGCATGTGCCATGTTTTTTTACTGGTTGTTTCGAAAGCGACCAGCGGTGTTCCCAGCGGGCACTCCAGATTTAATTATTGGTGCAGGGCATAGAACCCACAGTTGGATCCTGCTTGCAAGATCAATTTGCGGTGGTAGAGCAGTTGTATTGATGAAGCCCTCGCTGCCTTTGAAGCGGTTTGATTATGTTGTCGTTCCTAAACACGATTATGTTCAGCCAAGAGTAAATGTCATCGAGACGAAAGGCGTGCTCAACGCGGTTCCATTTGTTCTTGAGAAAGATTTGCAAAAGGGACTCATGTTGATAGGCGGGGAATCAAAACACTATGAATGGGATGGCAGCCGTATAGCCACGCAAGTTAAAAAAATAGTTAGCCAAGACAAAAAAGTGAAGTGGATACTGACCACTTCAAGAAGAACGCCAAAATCATTACTGCAACTTTTGGAAGGGCTTGAAATTGAGATAGTACCTTTCGAAGAAACAGATGCAACTTGGTTACTTAAACTCTATAAGGCATCTGGGAAAATATGGGTAACACCCGATAGTGTTTCTATGGTCTATGAATCATTGTCCTCGGGTGCAATTACAAATGTGTTTTCTCTTGAACCAAGCAAAAATACATCTAGAGTTCGCAGTGGCCTTGAACAACTCATAGTAAATAAAACGGTTTGCTCTTTTGATAGTTGGGATCGAGATGCAGAGCATAAACGAGTGCCAAGCGAGTTCAATGAATCCGAACGTGTTGCAAACATTATTTTGGATGACATCGCATGACGAAGAAATTAACTGTTGTGCAAATGCTTCCAGAACTTGAGAGTGGCGGAGTTGAGCAAGGCACACTTGAGATGGGGAAATATCTAGTCGCTCATGGACACCGTTCGATTGTAATTTCTGCAGGTGGTTCGATGGTCCCTCAACTTCAGGATGAAGGAAGTGAACATATCTTGTTGCCTGTTGGTAAAAAATCATTGAGCACATTGCGTTATATTTCTAAAGTAAAAAAAATATTAGTTCAAGAAAAGCCAGATATACTTCATCTTCGTTCAAGATTCCCCGGTTGGATTGGGTACCTTGCATGGAAAAAAATCCCCTTTAACAACCGTCCAACATTAATTACAACGGTGCATGGGCGATATTCAGTTAGTAAATACAGTGCGATAATGATGCGTGGAGAAAAAGTTATTGCCGTTTCCGAAATGATTCGAAAATACATTATTGATAATTACTCTTTTGCTGAACCCTCAAAAATTCAAGTAGTTTGTCGCGGGGTAGACACTTCAAAATATATATTTGGCTATGAACCAAATACGGATTGGAAAAATGAATGGTACGGAAGCTTTCCTCAGATGCTTGGGAAAAAGTTGTTGACACTTCCTGGTCGACTAACACGCCTTAAAGGTCATTCTGATTTTATCGCTATGTTGAACGAATTAGTAAAGTCTGGACAAAATGTCCATGGCGTAGTTGTCGGTGGGACGCATCCTAAGAAAAAGAAATACGAAACGGAACTCATAAAATCAATAACTGATTTAAAGTTGCAGTCTCATATTACTTTTGTAGGTCAACGACATGACATGAAAGAGATTTTTTCAATTTCTTCAATTGTCTACTCACTATCACAAACCCCAGAATCATTTGGCAGAACCACGTTGGAAGCACTGAGCATTGGAACGCCGGTCATTGGCTACGCGCATGGCGGAGTCGAGGAGCAGTTAAATGTATTGTTCCCAGCGGGATTGATCCCAATCGGTTCAACTGTAGACGCAGCACTAAAGACTAAAGCATTTCTAGCGGATGAGCAAACTCCAAAAACTAACAACGTGTTCACTTTAGAAAATATGTGCAAAGGGGTGTTTGCTGTTTATAAAGGCGAATAGTTATTTTAATCAATAATTTGTAATAAATAGAATATTACATTTTCTACTTTTAATATATGACTAGGAAGTATTCTTGTTTTTCTTTTTCATAGTTACTGCAAGCGCCCAGCCAACAGTCATCCAAACTATAACCGCATGTTTGCTTCCAAAATAATTCATATTAAAAGTCAAGGGCCAAAAAGAAGTCATAAATACCGCTGTTGCAAATAAAGAAAGCGTAAATTTAGTTGAATAAATATTATGCCAAATTAAATCTTTTAAGAGCAATACGACCATTGTAATAAATCCTATTAATCCTATTATGCCTGCCCCAACAAGCCATTCGGTATAGAAATTGTGTGAATGCGAAATGGGGAAAAATTCACCAGTCTTTTGTTTTATCCAATCAAATGTTTCTTTTATGTGATTGCTATCTTCATGATTAATAATTTTGCTGTAATTTTCTAGCCCAACGCCAGTAAAAATGTTTGTTCCAGGCGTATTTTCCCAAATGTAAATAGCCGTTCTTGTAATTTTTCCATACGGAGAAATTGGAAAATCAGCAATAGTATGATAGGTCGTATCAAAGCTGCGTTCTCGAATATTTGGATTTGAAACAGCAATTATTCCGCCGCTAAGAATCATTGCAATGCTACCAGATAGTAGCCAGACTCTGAGTCTAGGATAAATAACAAAAATCCCCGTAAGTACAATTGCACAACCAAGTAGAAAGTTTAATAGTGCGGTTCTCTCGCCTGTGAGTAATAAAAACACAAGCACAATGACCATTGATGAAAGTAGCAAAGTAGTTCTAGTTAGGACTGATTTTAGTTTAGTGGTGCAAAAAATACTTGCTAGAGCTATGAAAATCAATTTTGTTACATAAATGCCTGGAACAAAATTAGATTTGCCAAATGGCCCTGTGAGCCTATTCGAACCTTTTGTGAATCCAAATAAATCCTTACCAAAGTGCGCTTGATAGAAACAGTCTGCGACTATGAAAACAGTTACTGCGACTACACCATATTCAAACCATTTTCTAGCAGTTTTATCTTGCAATATCCAGTATGCAAGTGCAGCGCCAAAGACAATGTAATGGAAAGATCGAGATAATATTTCTAGCGACACTACTGGGTAAACGGCAAGTGGAGAGCTAATTGCAATGGCATACACCCAAAGTGAAAGGGCAGCAATCATCCACGGTTTTTTTGCCCAAGTCCAATTCTTTGTTTTGCCACTGTGTGCGATGAACCAAACTGCAATCACGATTGTGCAGGCATTAGCTCCTGGTGGCCAGAATAAAAAAAAGGCTGGCATTAAGAAAATTAATTTTTTAAGTGAGTTTTTTAAAATCAGCGAAGGCATAGGCTGAGCACTTTTTTATGTGTGTCAATTTGCATTGCCAAATTGAGATAGAAGAGTAGTGGTAGATGATTCAAGCAGCGTGCTCACAACTGACACACTATATGTAGTGCGTATAGTATCGTGTCCGGATTTACCCAATTGTTTGCAAAGAACTTCATTTGTAGTAACTTTCTTTATTGCTTTGGCTAATTCTCTTGCGTCATCAATTGGTGTAAGTATCCCATTAACTTCATGCGTAAGAATTTCAATGGGGCCTTCGCTCCTTGTTGAAATGCAGGGGACTGCTTCGTTCATTGCTTCAATTAAGACGACGCCGAATGCCTCATGTTTTGAAGGTAGAACAAAAACATCGATACTCGTGAAAAATGCATCTTTATCAGTTACCCAGCCAGTTAATGTTATTTCTTCTGTAAGAGTAGCTTTTTCAATTTCAGATTTTAATATTTCTTTAGTCGGACCATCGCCGCCAAGTATGGCATGGAATGGTATGCCTTCTTTTTTTAAGATTGAGAGTGCATTGATGTATATGCTAAACCCCTTCTTGTCGACAAATCGGCCAAATGCACCGATCACTGGTGGTGTCCTAAGAGCTGGACGTTTAGGATCTTCTGAAAATCTAACCATGTTTGGAATATGAAAGATTTTTTCTTTTGGAATTCCAAAAGAAAGCATTTGGTCAACTAGTTGCTTGGTTATGCAAAAAACAGCAT
>NZFX01000057.1 GCA_002689385.1 Phycisphaerae bacterium | reverse complement strand
GGATTAATACTTACGAAAGTAGAACCGTCGGAAGAAGAAGTCAATTGTCCATTGATGATATTGTATCCTCTAACCTTTGGTAAGTCCCCAGGGTTGTTGCTTTCAAGAAATTCTAGGCCGGTCTCCAGAACGTGCGTCATGGCGGTCCGTTCGGCATTCAGAACATGAATCCACCGCTTGTGGTTAGATGCGTGGATTAAAGTGATACCTAGTGTGAAGATACATTATCCGGAGGGGGCAATCATGTCTGACGAAGATAGTGAATCGATTTCATTGAAGGTTTCAAAGGCTATACCAAGTGATGTAGGTCACGGTCGAGCACGAATAAGTGGCGAGAATGGTTTAGATCTGAAACCTGGAGATATTATTGAAATTAAAGGAGAAAACCGTTCGACTGCCGCAATCTACTGGAGAAGTCGTCCAGAAGATGCGAAAATGGACATCATTCGAGTCGATGGAATCATCAGGAAAAACGCAGGTGTCAGTTTAGGTGACAAAGTGACAGTCTCTAAGGTTGATGCAAACATATGTACAAAATTGATTTTGTCTCCAGTTATGGCAAACAAACAGAAAGTAAAGTTTGGACCTGGAATCGAAGGATTTGCAAGAAGAGGACTCAACAAGAGGCCAGTTGTTGCTGGTGACAGGATCTTCATTCCAGGAATGACTCTATTTGCTGAAGCACTGCCATTCGCAGTATTACAAACTACACCGAAAGGTATCGTTCAAGTAAATTCAGATACTGATATCGTAATCAAGGATGAAGCAATTGATGATGACGATGTTGGTCAATCACAAGGCATAACCTACGAAGATATTGGAGGAATCGGTTCACAATTGCTCAAGGTTCGAGAGATGATTGAACTACCTCTAAAGCATCCGGAATTATTCAGGCGCCTTGGCATAGACCCGCCAAAGGGAGTATTGTTACACGGACCACCTGGTACTGGAAAAACCATGATTGCAAAGGCTGTCGCAACTGAAACAAATGCACACTTTACCGTGATTAATGGTCCAGAAATTATTTCGAAGTATTATGGCGAATCTGAAAAACAACTTCGAGAGATTTTCGATGAAGCCGCAAATAATGCACCTGCAATTGTTTTCGTAGACGAGATTGATTCCATCTGTCCAAAGCGTGAAGATGTTAGTGGAGAAGTCGAGAGAAGAGTAGTCGCACAAATGTTAACTTTGATGGATGGTATGCAAGGTAGAGACAATGTAATTGTCATCGGAGCCACTAACCGTAGGGATGCAATGGATCCTGCACTTCGTAGGCCAGGAAGATTCGATAGAGAAATCGAGATCGGCGTACCAGATAGAGAAGGGCGAAAGGAAATTCTAGATGTACACACTAGGCAGATGCCAATCGCTGATGATTTTGATGTCGATTGGGTATTAGAAAATTCATATGGTTTCGTAGGAGCGGATTTAGCTGCACTTGTAAGAGAAGCTGCTATGAAAGCACTGCGCCGCTATCTGCCAGAAATCGACCTTGAAGAAGACACAATACCTCCTGAAGTTCTAGAAAAAATGGAAGTTAGAATGGATGACTTCCGAGTTGCAATTAGAGAGATTGAGCCGAGTGCATTAAGAGAAATCTATGTAGAGATTCCTGATGTATCATGGGAGAGCGTTGGCGGACTTACTGAGATTAAAGACAGATTGAAAGAAAGTGTCGAATGGCCTCTAACAAAGCCTGAATTGTTCGAGCACTTTGGAATAAAACCGCCGCGAGGAATTGTACTATTTGGAGCCCCTGGTACTGGGAAAACATTGCTTGCAAAGGCTATCGCTAATGAAGCAAAAGCAAATTTCATTTCGATAAAGGGCCCTGAATTGATATCTAAGTGGGTTGGTGAATCGGAAAAGGCGATTAGAGAGATTTTCAAGAAGGCTAAACAATCAGCACCTTCGATAATTTTCCTCGATGAATTTGAGTCGATTGCAGGTATGCGTTCTTCCAATTCCCAGACAGGAGGATCGGATGTATCTAATCGTGTGGTAAATCAATTACTAGCAAGTATGGATGGAGTAGAAAGTCTTGATGGCGTAATTATTGTGGCTGCGACTAATCGTCCTGAAATGATCGACCCTGCACTATTACGAAGTGGAAGATTCGAAAGAGTACTGCACGTCCCACCGCCTGACAAACCTGCAAGAGAAGTTATAATGCAAATCCACTCCCAAGATATGCCATTATCTTCATTCTCAATGAAAGATGTATTGGGTGGAATGGAAGGTTTCACTGGCGCTGATATTGAAGCAGTATGTAGGGAAGCGGCTTTGATTGCAATGCGAGCTGGCAAGAAAAAGGTGAACAAGGGGCACTTTGAAGATGCAATTACTAGAGTGCGCCCTACAGTAACTCCGGACATGCTTGAATATTATTCTAAGATGGAAGAACGCCTGACCTCCGGCCTTTCTAACATCAAGCGTTCGCGTGATACAGGATTCGGCATGGAATCGATGTAATTTGCTTGAATCGCCGGTTGATTGAAGTGGCTAATGCTATTGCATCCAATCAAGGGTGGAAAATACCATGTCCAGTTTTAGCGGCGAGTATCTCAAACGTCCTGTTGTTGATGCCAATGGCGACCTTTTTGGCCATTTGGTAGATATCGTGATAGAACCAAGAAGTGGAGAAATTGCTGAAATTTTGGTCGATGTTGTTGCTGAAATTGATGTTACAAAATTACCTTGGCCAACTGAAGATGGTTTTTGCCAAGTACCTGCCCAAGAAATAGCACAAATAGGCTCCCGTATCATGCTTCGCCGGTGAGCAAGTAATTATCATCTAAACGCAACCTTCTAAACCCATACGATAGCGTAGGTTGTCTGTATCTTGTACTAGGGGTGAATCTATGGACGAAAAACCGCGCTTTAACAGAAAGAGGTTGGCTCTTCAGTTTGCGTTCTGGTTTGTACTTCTAATGCTACTTTCAACAGTGATCTCTCAAGTCATCAATATTGGGAACGATGACGGCCTGTCAGCCTATGGTGATGATTGGGATGATATGTCAGCTTTCCGCGAAGATATCAATGACATGGGAATCGAAACCAAATCATTGGTTTCCTCGCCCCTATTGCTAGCGGATATCGAAGACCCGGCAAATACAACATACATCATTGCAGGTGTTGAAAGAGACACACTATCTCTTCCTCAGTTCTCATCGGATGGATTCCTAACATTTGCAGATGAAGACGGGTACTCTCCTGCGGAAGTAGATGCAATCAAAGAATTCGTCTTTGCCGGTGGAGATGTATTAGTGATGGATGACTTTGGATACTCATCATCCATAGCCGAGGCCTTTGGAGTCAGTTTCAAAGGAGTTCAATTGTATGACACTGTTTATGTTACGGAACTGGATTACAACTTCGTATGGATGTGCGTTCAAGAGAACCCTTGTGGAATGAANGGTACTGAATTGGATCCAAATACTGTAGAAANTCACAGTCGCTGGTCGNTTCGNGANACTGGCGCTCATATTTGTGAAATATACCATAATAGANNCATGNCAAAATCTGATTCTGGAGTATGTGAACAGCATTGGAAAGAAAGTGAGAAAGGAATTAGATACAACTCTTCTTACCAAATGCTACTAAACAATATTACTGGAATTGATGTCGTAAAAGGTGCAAAAACTGGCATGGGAGCGACTCAGATTAGAGCAGTAACATCTGCAGATGCATCTATTGATGTAAATGGAGATGGAGAAATTCTAGTCGGCTCTGAACAAAATTCAGAAACACCGGATTTATCTGGTCAGTTCAACCTCTCAATCGAAGTTTGTATCTCTCAAGATTGTAATTTTGCTAGTGGCGGAAGAATCACATTTATCGCCGACGGTTCTGCTTTAGCCAATGTAATGTATGACTATGAAGCTTACAACGATGGCAAATATGGCAAGGCGGATAAGCCAATACCGAAAAATGATAATCGCAAGTGGGCCATGGATTATATTGCCGATTCATTAGTTGACCCATTCGCTGACCCGAACGCTTCTGAGGTACCAGGAGTTGCTCCAAACGCAATGGTAATTTTTGATGAAAGTAGGCATATTCAACCAAGTATTGCTTCTGAATCTTACAATACAGTTTACTTCTTGCTGGTTTACTTCACAGGAGAAGGTTTAGCAATGTTACTTCTATTCCTAATTTTATTCATCGCCTTTGAAGGAGTTCTTTTGAAAAAGAAAGATCCTGAACCATGGCGCCACGTTTTCAGTATCATATACTATGGATTTGGTGATGCTAATCGTTACACATATTATGCAAAATCAAACAAGATCAAACAAGTATTCCTCTCTAAAGTGCGGAATCAAAATGGTTTGACTAGAGAAGAGTTTGACTCATTACCAGCTAGAGAACTCCAGGGCATGATTGATGACCCTGTGCTAGTTAAATTCGTATTTGAAAACCGCAATTATTCATTGGAACAGACCGTGGCAATTGTAAAACGAATAAAGGTCTGGGGAAGGACATGAGGTGGATATGATGTGGACACGTAAAGCTGCATTCACATTCACTGGTGGAATCGCTTTGATTCTAATCGGAATGATGATTTCAAATCACCAAATGATGATTCTTGGACTTGCATTCATCGCTTTCATTGTAGTAAACTCATGGGTAAGTGGACATGGCGATGTTGAAGTTCAAAGAACACTTTCTGCAGACAACTTGTACAAAGGAGATGACTTGTATGTCGAGTTACTAGTTACAAACAGAAGTAGACGTAAAACACAACAGTTAGAGGTCTATGACAACGTTCCCCACGAAATGAAACTACGTAGTGGACTAAATCAAATGCGTCTTAATCTAAAGCCTGGTGAAAGCGCAAGAATCCGGTATGTCTTACGTTGCCCGTTGAGAGGCCATTACTCGATTGGGCCTGTATCTCTAAGATATCGAAACACATTCAATCTATCAATCGATGAAATGTATGTTGATCACCATTCTGATATTATCATCTTCCCGCAGATTCGTGATGTTGAAGAGGCATTCATTCGCTCAAGAACTGCAAAGATGTACACTGGAGCTACAACTCTAAGAACACCAGGACCAGGAACTGAATTCTATTCTTTGAGAGAATATGTTCCTGGTGATCCATTCAAGAATATTAATTGGAAAGCATTTGCAAGGACTGGGGACTTAATGATAAACGAGAAGTGTCGCGATGCAGTTACAGACCTATACATCATTCTAGACAGTAGAGATATTGCAAGAATTGGGACTGTGCTAAAAAATCCACTAGAAATGGGAACGGTTGCCGCTGCAAGCCTAGCATCATTCTTTATCCAACGGCGTGACTCGGTTTCTCTGACTATTTTTGATGAGAAATTGTCATTCTTGCCTCCAGATACCGGAGATAAACAGTACTTCAAGATTTTATCATCCCTGGCAGGCGTCGCTCCTAGAGGCACTATGCCACTTCAAGCGGTGACCAACAGCCTTGCTGCTAGATTTAGTAGAGGTAGCCCTGTATTCATAATTTCATCTTGTGAAGGAGATGGTACTGTTCCATCTGCAGTAAGAGATTTGGTCGGACGAGGACACGAAGTAACCGTTCTCTCACCATCTTCAATCGACTTTGAGAGATTGGTTAGCCGAATTCCTAGAATGTCTTACGAAGTTCTCAAACTCGAAAGACAGAATAGATTGACATCATTGGCTGGATTTGGTAGCCAGGTAATTGATTGGATGCCAGATATGGATTTATCCCAGGCGTTATTGCAAGTTAGAGGATACTGAGGTGAGATTATGGCAGGTGAAGTTACTCCACAAGGTGAAGGGTCAAGAAGCCTACATCTCCGGCAATTGCGTATTCAATGGCAGATTGTAACATTACAAGTGCTAGCAACTATAGCATTGGTTTGGATGTACCTCGAGATAGTTTCGACCTATGTCGTAGGTAGTATCGACCACACGCTATTATTCGATAAACTCGAAGCTAGTTTGGGTACTGACCTTCCATTGGGAGATTGGCTAACAGGAGAAGGAAACGATGGACTTGCTAGATTCTATGTTCCGATGGGAATAGGATTAGCATTAGGTGGTTCAATGGCATTCCTAGCATTCCAAACCCCTAAAGTCCAACAAAGAATTAGGCTTGGTTTCATTGTCCTATTGATTCTCACTCTTGCTGGAAGGTTCGTATTAGGATACGCTTGGCAATTGATCGGTGATGGATGGAGCATACCTGAAAATGAGGTCGTACGTTCACTTGAATGGCCATTATTGATGTTGCTTTCAATAGTAATCTTAACTTTCTACCTACTACCAATTATCACTGGAACTAAGGGCATATGGGGGCTATCAAGGCGCGGTGTAGCATGGTCAATCGGTTTTACTCTACTATTCTTAGGAATTCACGCAATTCTAACATTCCCATTAATTCGATCTCAACTCGGTAGTTATGGTGAACAATTGACCAGTCTCGAAATAATTGTCTCCGATCCAACAGTATTCGGATTGGTTACCGGTGAACAGCTTTCTTTGATTTTAATCGCTTGTCTGATGATGGTCTTCCAAGAATCTGCATTTGGAGTCATTCGACAATTAGAATATGCATACCGATTACCAGACTCCTGTAAGAGAGACCCTGAGTACGTAGCACAAATGGACAATTTGTTGAATGGACACCTTCGACATACTGCGATTTTCCTTTCACTGACCATAGTAGCAACTACTATTGCATTAGGATTCCATTCCATATTACTAGATTGGGTTGGCGGAATTACTGGATCTCAATGGGCTGCACAAGTAAGTGAATCAATCGAATTGACACTTACCTATGGATTGGTTATTTCAGCACTATTATTCCTTGGAGTTATGGCACTATTACGATTTGTAATCCCTTGGCAGAGATTCTGGGGATTAATTGAATCATCATTCTCTTCTCGTGAATGATTATTTTGTATTGATGGATTGCACTAATCTACCGAAACCTTCGGTCAAAACCAATATCAAAATTGGCAACAAACAGAACCAGGATAGCCATAATTGGATTCCCGATAAGTAATCCTGCAATAGCATTCCACAATATATTCCAGACGCAAGTAAACCTAGAAAAATCAATTTTTCAATCCACAACGGATAGATTGACCCCATGATTATCCCTCAAAGATCGATCCCGTCTAGTGAATCTTCCAATTGCTGTAATGCAGAATCAGATTGCATTGGTTGCTCTACTGGGTCTGTTTTTCTTTCCCACCTAGCATCAAGTCGAGCTAGTTCTTCCTCGAGAGATGCTCTCTCATCATCCATTGATGGAGATTCAACTTCTTCATCTGATTCTATGGATTCTTCTTGAACGGGTGTCGACAATTCTTCCCACTCTTCTGTGACATCGCTGACCTCTACTGCTACTGCAACTTCCTCATCGATTAATTCGCCTTTCATTTGCTCGATAGCAATTTCATTTACTGGCTCACGTTCACCAGCAGGTACAGAATCTCTCTCAAATGGTAAAATTCCGTCTCTTTTGAAATCCCATAATGCACCTTTCACTTCACCGTCAACAAAGCCACTTGCATCTAGTTGAGTTAGTAATTCTTCTAATGCACTTGTTGTAGCTTCCAACTTTACTGCAGAACCTGCATCACGCATGTCTGCTTCAAGATGAATATCATCCAATGCTTTCTGTATTAATGCTCTAGTTTCACGGGCNAATACTGGNAAGGATTCTGGTCTTCTGGTATTATGCATCAATGCTTGAACTTGGCTGGATGGCGCNCCTAGTTTCTCTAATTGTTCNAGTACATTCTTGATTCTTCGGAGCATGGTCACNGANCGATCATAATCTTCTAACAAATTNTCAAGATCTAATACTAAATTNGTAACTGTTTCTCCAAGTTGNTGTTCCAATCTNTGTTGCACTGACCATCTTGCCAAGCCTCTAACCGCTCCTGCAGTTTCNGGNACTTGCCNTTCAAGTAGTGACATTACCTCTGTGGAAAGAAGGTGNCTAGGAGTTGTTGCAACATGGTCGACACATCCCTGAATAACCTGCAATGCACGTTCTACTGCTCTATCGAGTAAGGATACTGAGTACCCAAGATGGCGTGCATGTTCCAGTCGTTCTAGTACCGGTCCTAATCCATCAAATTGTGCACCGTCTTCCAAGAGTGCTTGCGCTAATGGTTCTTCAGATAATTTCGCTCGAAGGATTTCTGCTTCTTTAATATCAGATAGTGCCTCTTCATGAGCAATTGCCAAAGCCTCTGCTTGATCTAATAAATTTGATAATTCGGCTTCAGCCTGTCCCCTTCTTGCACCAAGGTTACCTAATTCAGTCAATACTTGACGCCTTTCACTCATTAGTTCCCTCATTTCGGACTGAATCATAGCAGCTCTATTCTCTTGTTCTGTAAGTCGAACTCTATCTTCTTGAGTACGGTCCCTAGCAACTCTTGACTCTGCTTCAATTTGTTTTAATGTCAGTTGTGAATCATTTATCTTGGATTCTAATTCAGATAATTCTCCCTGGGCTCTTCGATGTCTATCCCTAGTAGCCTCAACCTGCTCTTCAATCATACGTTGACGACGTTGATCGTCGTCTATTCTTGAACGAATACTCGTAAGAGTTGCTGAATGTGAATCGATGTCGCTAGATAGCGCTGCTTCCTTAGTTGCCATCTCTTCAATCTTTGATGACAACTCTGTACTTGCTTTGGAATCTCCTAAAATTCTTGCAAGTTCTACCGCTCTTTCACTCAATTGATGTTCCAACTCGTTTACTCTCTTTGAAAGGCGGTCGCTACGTGATTCTGAATTTTCAGCGCCTGCTTGTGCTGCAGACAAATCAAGTTGTAATTGATCGATTGTACGATTATATGATGCGATCTTTTCTTGAATGTCTGTAGTGTGCCTATTTGCTTCATTTGCATTTACTTTAGCAGCATTCTCTGCTTTTTGTGCTGACTCAAGTGCAACCCTTAGAGACGAAATCTCTTGGTTACTTTCAGATAACTGTAATTCTGACTTCTCGAGTTTTCTCCTCAAACCATCGTCGATACCTGTTGAAGTATCGATTACTGCTAAGCCTTCGGAAGGAGTTGCCACAGAAATTGCAAATTCAAAACGTGTTCTTTGTTTACGGAGTTTGAGCAATCCTATCTCAAACCCATATAGTTGATTCATAGTCTGCATAATTAATGCTTGACGAGGTTCTGATCTTGTTCTGGTAGTAGATAATTCACTACAGAATGCAGATAATGAAAAGTCGGGAACATTACCTGATTCTGAACCAAGTATTGTACCTACTGGGAGCCTATGTAGTGCCAAAACTCTTCTAGACTCAGTCAGTGAACTCATAGAATCAACCAGCTTATTATTACCTGGACCTTGTATTGCAACAGGAACTCCCTTTACCAAAGCAACCCTGATTGCCTTAGATGATTTACCGGCAGAAAGGTGGCCGGTTAGACCTTCTTCGACTGCTGTTGTAAGCATTGAGATTATTGCATCTGTGCCACCGCGGCCTTCTCTAACTACATGACCATCAGAAAGTGTCTCTCCTCCGGATCCCATCGCATCTATCTGGCCATCCATCAATGCTGCGATTTGGCTAATTAAACGGCCATGGTCAACATCGGCTTCAGTCCATATCGCGAGTGCCACATCCCCTGCTTCAGCCAACAATAGTGAACCATCGCCCGTGTGTAAAGTCCAATGTCCTGAACCATCTAAACCTAGATCGCTCGCCATTGCCTTTCTTCCAGCAAGTGTCTCGCCAACCTGTGCTGCGAGTTTGTCAGCGCTGGAAGGCAAATCTCCTGCACCATCGATGAGCATTCCAGAATCTACAGCGATTCCTCCTCTAACTTCTGGTCGTTGGATGAGTTGTGAAAGCACTGCAGACAAATCTCTTGAAAGTAGCCTGTCCAATGAATCTCCTGCGCCAAGTAATCCTCTGATATCTGCTTGATGTTCAAATGCCTCTGGAACTGTTTCAGCAACCGAGCCTAATGCCGATTGGGACCAAGCCTTTGCAACTAGTTTATGGGGATCATTTTCCAATTCATCGAGTCTTTCTTTAGCTGCAGCGCCGCAAAGTAAAGCATTGCCTTTACCCGGTTCTGCAATCCAACCGATTACGCGACCTGCTCTTACAATTCGGTGTCCGCTGGCAGTAGACCGACGGCCTAGATAGGTCGTAATACATCCGTTTTCAAACGGCATGATTGAACCATCACTAACATCAATTTCATCATCAACTGGTATTCCATATGGTAGATCGAACATGTCCGTCACCTCATCACTGAGTTTAGCATATCAACATCACATTCAATGGCGTGTCTCCATCTAGCGATTCTGCCACCCTTTTTTCCGGATACGATAAGACTTGCATCTTCACTCAACCTAGTGAGTAAAAGAGTCCCTTCTCCTTCAGACCAAAGTTCCAGCCCTCTTCCGATGGCCTTACTTTTCCCAAGCTTTTCAAGAGCTTGGATCAATTTGGTGGCATGTTCAACCATCGGTGTTCGGCCTCTCTTACCTACCGAAGCGACCAAGCCATCTCGGCGTGAGATGATGTATGCTTGGTCTGCCCCTGGTAGAGCAGAAAAACCGGCCAGAATGCGTTGCATCATGCGCGCTCAAATAGGTTCAGGTTGAAACCGGCTTCAAGAAGTTTGGCTTTCTACAACGCCCGTAGGGCGATTTGTAGAGTGAATTGATTTTGCCAACAGTGTTTTTGGAATGAGGAAATATTTATCTGTGTATTTCAATTGAAAATTCGATTTCCCAATTGGTTTTTTTGACCGGCGGCATCAAGGCAAGTACCTCTTGGAATCACCATGGCCGGCCTGTTTGATGTCCCGAGTTGCGATAAATGTCGCAATCCGGCAATTCACCACCAGGTTTACTCTGGCAGGATGATGTGTGGAGCACATCTCGCAGATAGTGTAAGAAAGAAGGTTTCCAAAGCGATTAGAGAACAGTTAGTAATTCCCAAAGGTGAACACCTAACCATACTTGTCGCCATCTCTGGAGGGAAGGATTCCGCTGTGCTATTAGAGCGAATTCATGAGAATTTAGGCAAGAGGAGAGATGTTACAATTGTCGGAGGATGTGTTGACGAGGGTATCGAGGGATATCGGCCGCCTTCACTAGAATGTGCTAGGAAATTATGTGAAGACCTTGGAGTCCGGTTTGAAACAGTATCTTATCCTGAACTTGGATTCAAAGAAATGGACGAGGTTGCTGGGAAAATAATTGCAACGAATGACAAAAAAACTCCTTGCTCGTACTGTGGAGTTTTCAGGAGACAAGGAATAAACCATTTAGCATCTAGAGTTGGTGCAGATGTTATTGCCCTTGGACATAATCTAGACGATATGGCTCAAACAATAATGATGAATATGCAAAATGGAGATCTTGAGAGGACTCTTCGATTAGCCCCCCACACCAATTCTCCAATA
>NZFX01000056.1 GCA_002689385.1 Phycisphaerae bacterium | reverse complement strand
GTTCATACCTATGGTTATTGCTATTTGGACGGCATCTAGTGCTATTCAACCATCGATTGACATGACTGCAGGAGAACGTGAAAGGGGAACTTTGGAAGCTCTACTATGTCTGCCGTGCACTAGATTGCAATTGCTAGCAGGTAAATGGTTGGCGGTTGCAACGATAACTAGTACCGGAGTAGCACTGCAAATTGGTGGATTGCTATTCGCAATTTCATATCTAGCTTCATCTTCAATAATTGGAGTCCCTGCAATATCAGTAACTAGTGCATTATTACTTTTGAGTGCAGTCGTAATATTTGCAATAATGGTAGTAGCATTTGAATTGGCATTGGCGATGAAAGCGCACAGTGTCAAAGAAGCCGGATCTTTGCTAGGTCCAGCGGTTTTATTCATCATATTCCCTGCATTATTTACTCAAGTGCTAAATTTGGACACCATTGAGGGTTGGTGGTTTGCAATACCTCTAGTGAATATACTACTTGCAATGAGGGAACTATTGTTAGATAGAGTGATTACAGAACATGTGATAATTTGGATGGTTACCAGTTTGTTCTATGCAGGTTTAGCTGCTTGGTTCGCAGCAAGACAGTTCAAGCGTGAAGATTTGGTTGCCTCAATATCTTAGGGGCCACGGGATCGCCATGGCTAGTCATAAATACCTCTTAGTGTATATTATACACCATGGCAATGATGCATTTATTGGAAATGGCAATGGGATATTGGGATGGCGGAATAAGGTCTAGAATAGCACGTTCAAAAAAATAATATTACTCCAGTAATACTATACGAATATCTATAACCTATGTATGTCAGGGCAAAACATGCCTAAGGTAAGCCTGGATATGCCCGCTCAGATTCTTGATGACATCAAGAAGCATGTAGGAGATGAGGGGAAATTTGTTTCTGTCGCAGATGCGATTAGAACGGCTTGTCGTAAAATGTTGGATCAATTAGATCAGATTGATGCAAGACATGGGCGCTTGGAGGAATTGCAATGAGTAAAGAAGAGGCTATGAAAGCAGTAGAAACAATCCTGAAATATATTGAAGGTGATTCTGGGAGAGAGGGTTTAATCGATACTCCCATGCGTGTAATCAATTCCTATGAAGAAATATTTGCAGGATATAAAATGAATTCTTCCGAGGTATTATCATCTACTTTTAACGGAGAAGGTTACGATGGAATTGTACTTCTGAGAGACATAGAATTCCACTCTACATGTGAGCATCATCTTCAACCATTCAAGGGAAGAGCACATGTTGCTTACATTCCTACTGAACGTATAGTTGGAATAAGTAAACTTGCAAGAATTGTAGAATTGCATGCAAGACGTCTTCAGAATCAAGAGAGAATAACAAAGGGTGTTGCCGATGATCTTGAAAATAACCTAAATCCATTAGGAGCTGCTGTAATTATTGAGGCTGCGCATGGATGCATGCAGTGCAGAGGTGTTTCAAAGCAAAACGCTGTAATGACAACTAGCGCTATGCGAGGGGTATTCTTTGACAAGGCTGAAGCGAGAAGTGAATTGATGCAACTGATTCGAAGTGCGCCACTTTCAAATTGATGTGATAATGTGAAAACATATCCAATTGTAGAAATATTTCACTCAGTGCAGGGTGAAGCATTTCATGCAGGAATTCCACATGTTTTCATTCGCTTTGGCAACTGCAATCTGCGTTGTGAATGGTGCGATACTGATTTTCTGACCTTTGAAGAAATGGAACTAGAGAGTATTGTTTCAAAGGTTATTTCCTATAATTGTAAAAGAGTTATTTTTACTGGAGGAGAACCTTGTCTTCAAGACCTAGAAACAATCGGTATCGCATTAAAAAATCATGGAATCAACTTGTCAGTAGAGACAAATGGTACTATTGAAGTACCAGACATTATCGATTGGGTTTGTGTTTCACCAAAAGATCAGGTTTATCCTAATGTTTCGATTAAACAGCGAACTGGAAATGAATTGAAAGTAGTATATTGCGGACAAGATTTGTCTATGTATGATGACTTAAAGCAAGGTTTCGACCACAATTTCATTCAACCATGTTACATGGAAAACGATTCAATTGAAGAGAATGGCAAAAGTTTTGCACTTGTTGAAAACTTAGTAAAAAACACACCTGGTTGGAGATTATCTTTACAGACACACAAATGGATGGGGGTCGACTAATGCGTGCAGTAATGGCGCTAAGTGGTGGAATGGATTCCACAGGTTTACTGATGCGACTATTAGCTGATGGTTACAAAGTTAGTTGCATCTCTTACGAATATGGTCAAAAGCACAATATTGAATTGGAAAGAGCAAAGAAAAATATTGTCTATCTAGCCGATAATGGATATGAGGTTGAACACCAAATTGCAGATTTATCATCAGCAATGGGTATATTTCATTCAGCACTAACGAGTTCTGAAATCGATATTCCAGAAGGGCATTATGAAGAGGAACAAATGAAGGCTACTGTCGTACCAAATAGAAATGCTATATTCTCTTCAATAGTTTATGGTTATGCGCTTTCAATCGCACTGAAAGAAGATACTAATGTTGAAATTGCACTTGGAGTTCATTCTGGAGATCATGCAATATATCCAGATTGTCGGCCCGAGTTTTATGATTCTCTAGCACATGCATTTTCGATTGGTAATTGGGACAGTGAAAAGGTTTCATTCAACCTTCCATATATTGATGGTGATAAAGAAACAATTCTCCGTGATGCATTGATTGCATGCCAAAAATTAGGCCTNGATTTTGANACGGTATTTGCCAATACNAATACTTCATACAANCCNGATTCAATGGGNCGTTCAAGNGGTACNAGNGGAGCTGATGTTGAAAGAATNCTAGCATTCNATGCCATTGGNAGAAAAGANCCGGTTACATATGTNAATGAATGGGAAGTTGTTCTAGCAAACGCATTAAAGGCACAGTTGCGCCATCATGTGATGAAGGAAAATGGCACTGAAAGAGCATTCACAGGCGAATATGACAAACATTTCGAATCTGGCAAATATTACTGTGCAGATTGTAAAATTGCATTATTCTCATCTGATTCAAAGTTTGATTCAGGTTGCGGATGGCCGGCTTTTAGCCAAGAAGATGATGATGCAAATATCATTCAACTAGCAGATAATAGTCATGGGATGACTAGAATTGAAGTTAGATGTTCAAAATGTGATTCGCATCTAGGACATTTATTCCATGAGCACACAGGACCAAGATACTGTATAAACTCAATTTGTCTAGAATTTAAGGGTGATTAAATGACAACAACAATACGAAGATATGTAGAAACTGACACTGGACATCGTGTCCCAAATCACAAATCAAAATGCCGTCATATGCATGGCCATAGATATAGATTTGAAGCTGAAATTGAAGGCGACATAGTAGAGGAAAAAGGAGTTTCAGAAGAAGGAATGTTAATCGATTTCTCAGATGTATCCAATATACTAACCAAATATATCCATGATGTTATTGATCACGCTTTCGTTGTATATGAAAACGACACAATTCTACTAGAAATGTTTGAACAATTACCGCCGGAACACAGGACTGTGATTGTTCCTTTTATCCCGACTGCAGAGAACTTAGCAAAATGGGCATTTGAACAAGTTTCTCCACATATTAAGACTGCATATGGAAACCGATTGCGGCTAATTGCAATGCATGTCAGAGAGACTCCGAAGTCTTGGGCGAGTTGGAAGGAGTAACCCTTTTTCTCCTACCTCTCTTCCATTCATCATCATCTCGTACCTTTTGAAGTGCAGTTGTAGCCTGTACAAGCGCACCAATCATTCGCTCAGCCTCAGAATCAATTGGGGACCCACGCATAATTACGCGGTCATAAACATCGGCAATTAGTTCGTTGATATCACTATCAAGAGAATCTGAAAATTCAGTTATCGCTTGTTTCAATATTTGTCGTAATTTTGGAGTTATTGCATTCTTCTTATTAACACCCAAAATTCCACCACCATTTTTCACTCTATCTCTGTGTAATTCATAGACACAATGGCCAACCGCTTGTGAAAGGTTTGCGATAGGATATCCCTCCCATGTGGGTAGTGTAAGCAAGATATCGCACATGTCTAATTCGGCCGATGAAAGTCCTTTACCTTCTTCTCCAAACACTAATGCGACACGACCATCGAGATTTCTAATTCGTTCAGCTAGTTCCCAAGGTAATACAAAATGTCTCTTTAGTATCTTTGAACCAATCTCTCTTTTTCCNCTTGTACCTACTACTAATGATGCTTCGGNAATCGCATTTTCAAGAGAGGAATANATAGTGACATNATCCAAAATCCGACCGGANTGCTTCGCACGGTTTCTAGCCTCATCATCATCTACNGAGCATTCAGGATTNACAAGAGATAACTTNGCAAAACCATGGTTCAACATTGNTCTACAAACAGCACCTAAATTACCTGGATGATTNATTCCAACTAATATTATGTCNAGTTCATAAGTCGAATTGGGTAACTCGACATCNAGTCTATCNCCCATTACAATACCTCCGAAATCCATCGNGGGTCGCAAGGAGNATAAAGGAAGAANACTGCTTCTTCNTCATTTTCACGATCTGGCATCACAATNGAATGCTTGCGGAATCCGTGATTATCACGTAANTGNTGAATTAACAACTGNAATTCAGTTTTNGTTCCATGAACACTGACGGGAGTTCTGTCCCAGGCGACTCTAATCGCCATTGTAAATCCTCAGTCAGTACGGCGCTGGCGGTAACGAGTTACGTAGCCTGCAATCCAATTGCGTAATTTCTTTGAACTGCCTACATCGGTTAGTTCTTGAACCATTTTCTTATTATGATCGAAGTCATTAGTGAACTTTTCACCATGTTCTTCGCAAAGAATAATTGCACGAATTTTAATAAAACTTGGACGTATATTTCCCATTTTCACTCCTCCATTAGTTTAACTTCGATAGGTATGTCTGGTTCGTCGTGACGAGTCACTTGAAGACGGATCTTACGAGGTGGATTCTCAATTCCACGAGACCAAATGGCTTCGTTGACAGCAGGGTCAATCCATACTTCTTCATCTTCTCGAACCTTAAGGTGCTTCACTACCTCGTTCTTGATTATTTGAATTGCCCTAGGTGCTCTCTTGTATCGAGTAATGTTCCATGCGTTCCTCAAAGGAACTACTAGTTCGCTAACTGCTCCACGTGCCATTCATAATCACCTCTGCAACTTACTGCGCCTCCAGTGATGGCGCTTAGGGTGCGAAACTGTATTTCTAGAAGTTTTGAGCATAACCCAAACTGGAACACGACGGTTCTGCTTACCTACTTTGAGTAAGCGGATTTTCTTTGCTGCTGGCTTGTTACGTGACATCTTTTTCACCTCAGATTCTTCTAATGCTTGTCTCTCTTCGGCCTTCTGAAAGACCTGCAAGGATTCGCTTGAGTTGTTGATCATTTACTGGAATTGCAATTCTGTTTTCACCTGCTAACTTAGCAAGGTGTGTTTTCACTCTAACTGTCATATCTGGGTTGACAAGGTTAAGACTGGCCAGTCGAGAACGTGCATCAGGAGTTAGAATAGACTTCATCGAATTATCTAGTTCGGCGATAACTGCTGCTTGTGTTTGCTGCTCAATTTCTGCATTAGCCTGTGCTGCTGCTTGTTCTTCCAACTGACTCTGAATTTGCGACATACGCTGAGCACGTATGTTAGCTAATTCTTCATCAGCAGAGATTGTCATAGCAGCCACTTCCATTCACTTCCGATATCAGTATTTAGCAAGACCAGGGTATGCTTCTTCAGCTTGGCCACGTACCGAATGTGCTACTTCGTCAAGAATTTTTTGTCCGGATGAGGTGATTGTCCTACCCGAATATAATTTCTGATCACCATCAACTGATTGAACAGTCTTGGTTTCCTTCATCTGGACAAGACCTGCATCTGACAATTGCTGTAGAGCAGTACGAATAATATGGCGACTACCCATTGCTGGAGTATGTGGATTTGATCCATTGTCTTTCTTGCCACCGTATGCCTGTGCAAGTGAATTAACACCGATAGGTCCTTCGCGGCCGACCTTTCGCAATAGTGCAGCACAACGCAATTCCCACCAATTCTCTTGAGATGGTGGCCTCTCTCGGTGTATTCCTGTCTTGACATAATCGGCCCACTGAGGGCGTGAAATCTCATCGAGAGAAGATAACTTATCAGCAAGAGCTGGGTTCAGTAAGTCAGCAGGGACATCGTAAAACGTCGTCATCGTAACACCAAGCAACCTGCCGACCTAACTCCCCTATATCAAAGGAACTGTTAAGAGGCCGATTTCAAGACATGCAGAAGAGGCTACTGGGGCCTAGTCTCGCAGGGTTCATGAAGTACTCCCATTTGGCCATAGACATGCGCAAGGCATTGGCTCAGAACCCGAACCTTTTACGCACACTAATTGGAATGGGTGTGACGCTAATAATTCTCTTGGCGTACGCTGTTTATGGGGCGACCATAGAAAGTGAAGTATATATTTATGAAGCAAAATCTAACGAGAGTGAAGTAACTTTGGAAAATGTAAGTAAATTTCACAATCAAGAAGAAAATTCGACTGTTTGGACATGGGATGCTCAATTAAACGGAACTAATCTAACGTGGATTAATCTCACAGGTAATGACTTATCACCTAGTGCAACAATATCGATTTCAAATGCTGCAGGGATATACAGCCATCCTGATTTGGGTAACGATGATGCTGAAGAATTCTCATGCTCAGATTCTTGTAAAAATGAGAATGAACACACAGTAAATTCCAGTGGAGGTTTCGCAGAAATTGTTTCTCTAACAGATCCCGACCCTGCATTAAGAGGTAAAGGCTCACTATATGCAGATTCCAAAAGTGAAGCATATGAAAAATCAGTGGACATTATTGCTACAACTTTTGAGCCCGCTTCAGTAAGAATAACCGTAATCGAAGATGGAAACAGAGAGGTCAACCCAAATATCAAATTGACTCAAGTTAATGAAGAGCTAAAATCCGTAGAACAGTTTGAAGTGGATGCTGCAACAGAGTTCATGTGGGCACTAGCAGCAGTTATCGGTTGCTTTAGCATGGTACTAGTACCATCTTTCACGGTATATTTTGCAGCTAGAGCTAAACAGAAGAAAGTTGAATTGAAACTGGATGCTGCTAAGGCAGAATTAGATTCTGAATCAAATCCCAATGAGATTGAATCAAAACTAGAAAATGAAAAGGACATTGAGGACAAAGAGGGTTCTGTTGATCGGGAATCTGTAAACATCACTTACAACATTCAAAATATTGCAATTCAAGATTCTGTTTTAATAGATTCAAATATTTCTTCTGAATCAGAATAATGTGATTTCTTAATCTTTCAAGCGAAGGTGTCATATTGCTTGTAATTTTGTGGAGGTGTGAGGGCCATGAGACAAATCATACCTATCATACTCATCGCGCTTCTTTTGCCACCGTTTGTACCGATGGCCGAAGCGACATCTGGGCGTGCTGTAAATATCGACTTAGACATTACAGATATTTCGATTACATACCCCGATGCCACAAACCAATCTTTGTACCAGATGTTTTCATCCAACTACCCGATTTTAAACTTTAACAAGCCAGCCAATCTCTATGTTACAGATGGTGTAATTGGAGTTGAAATGAATATTAATATGGATATTGAAAACTTAGGAACTATGCAATCCGGAACTGTCGAAGTCAATGTTTTAGTTCTACATAACGAATATACTCGTTTTGAATTACTTAATACAACTCAAACGATTAGTTCAATACCTGGCTCTTCGCAATCTTCCCTAGATATATTGTGGACACCATATTATTCTGGTAATCACACATTACAAATTTCAGTTTCCAACACATTAGGTGATGATGACAATTCAAACAATTTGCAGTCACGACATTTGACTGTAGCTTACCTATACGATAATTGCATAGATATGTCACAATGGACTAGTACTGGAGATTGGAAAGTAAATTCCGATACATTTGTGTCTCAATCAAATTCATTCCACATAGGTAATGGACAATCTTCTACATATTTGAATTCACAAACATCAGTACTAACCAGCCCAGTATTCAACTTAGCAGATGATGTTTCCAATCCCAATGCAGCGATTGGTTATTCATTTTTCTACACCGGTGCTGTAGATAATGGAGACCAAATGAAGGGTTACATCAAGGATAATACCGGTATTTGGGATGAAACATTTACATTATCGAATACTGTTGACAATAATGCCCCTCCTAGTAGTTGGCAAACCTTTTCCGCATCTTATAATGGTAAGAATTCACCATTGATACCCGTTGATAATTCGCACTTTCATTCCTCGACACAATTGAGATTTATCTTCACATCAGATGCCTCTGGAAATGATATTGGATACTGGATGGATGATTTAGTAATTATTTATGATCAAGCTGCAAAAGAGAGTGAATATCAAGTCAGCCTAACTGATGTAAATGTTCTTGGAGGGTTACCTGGAGATTGGTCTACAACAAGATTGGAAGTGACAAATGATGGAAACATATCTGCCCGTTATACACCAACAGCAAGTGGAATCCCCAACGGTTGGAGTCATTATTTCTCTAAGGCTGATGGAGTTAGCTTAGGAAATTCTGGTATTGAATTACTTCCAGGGGAATCAAGAGAATTCGATTTGAAAGTGATGGTAGATGAGAATTCGAGTCAAGGAAACATACCAGTTACAGTTAATGTCAGTTCGAATTTATATCCTGATGTAGAACATGGTATTGATACCATTTTCAAAGTATTACCAGATCGACAACCAGAGATCACCATACCAGAATTCACACCTAGGTGTACGCCAGGAGATACTTGTGAGTTCCCAGTTGAAATAAGAAATATTGGTGAGGCGACTGATGTTTTTACTATTGCCATCGAAGACAAAAACATGCCATCTGGCTGGAGTATTTCTTTAGCAATCAATCAATCAACAAACATTTTGGTAAGAGTTGATACACCAAGAGAAATTTGGCTTACGGCTACAGTTCCATCAGGTGTCGAGCCAGATGTAACTGCTGAAATTTGGCTAACTGCAACCAGTACCAATGATTCAAGGCGTTTTGATATGAAAGTTATCGACGTCGCTGCAGCAATGATTAGCGATGCTGAAATATCTATCGATTTGACTGGAAGTAGTGCCCAGACAATAGATGCTGGCCAAACTAGCGACATATCATTCAGGATTTGGAATAATGCGAGTAGAATTGACATTTTCAAGCCAGAAATAGATTATACTGAAATTAGTGGATGGAGTGTTGAATTATTGAATACTCCAGATTTGGCAATATCACCAGGCCAATCATCTAGTTACACAGTACGTGTAACATCACCAACTAATGCACAAGCTAACGATTTGGGACCAATGATTTCGCCTAAGGCTGTTTCATTACGGTCAGGTGAGGTAATAACAGGTAACGGTTGGCAAGGACTCAGAGTCAATACGTTAAATGATGTTTCAATAGAA
>NZFX01000055.1 GCA_002689385.1 Phycisphaerae bacterium | reverse complement strand
GCAGTGCGCCAGCACCATGCATCGAATCGTTAAACGTGCCTATGCCAACGAGATTTGCAGTGAGATCTAGTGTCAATGTTGTAATCAATCGAACAAAAATGTATCCAAGAATAAGCGACACTAGCAACACAAAAACATAACCAATATAACGAATAGCCCTAGAAAAAACGTAGTAAAACACTCGTTGGATTGCTTCGCTGCCATTCTCCTTCTCGACTACGACGGCGGGAATAAGCATAGGAAAACAAGCGGTATATCCAACGGCGATAATTGCAAGACCAAAACCAAGTACTAATGCAACACCGTACAACAACCCGCCCACAATATTCAACCAAGGAATATTCATCAGCACCAAACCCATTAGCACCAATACGATGGCCAGGACAGCAACGACCATAGCGGGGCCACAAACCGCACAAAGCAGTTCTCTCCATCTGCTCTGTGAAAAACAAAACGCTTCAGCAACCTGCACCCGTTCTGATGTTGCATGCCAGCACACTTGCATTCGTACTATTGCGCCACCACCGATACAAAGTACATACACAAGTAAAAAGCCATACAAACTGATAAACCAATGGTATCCCGCCCGCCAAAGATGCTGCGGTAACTCCCAGACGACCGCAACTACGCCCTCCCACATTTGCACTACGTTTCCGTGTGTGCCCGCATCAACTATTGCATTCCATTGCAAGGAAATGAATGACGCAGATGCTTCGAACGGTCCACGCCTGCGTACTTTTTCTAGTTCCAGATAAATCTGTTCAAATTCCAACCGTTCTTTTTCAGACACATCCCCTTCATAAATGTAATCTGCCCAAGCTGCGAGTAAATAATGCTGCGCGTCAATAACTGACCACTTACTAGAACCTTCTGGTGCAATGTGCCCAAGTGAAGTTGCCGCTTGCGCAATTGCAATTGCACGGAGCCGTTGAAGTTCTTCTTGGCTTTGTGGTCGAGCAAGTGTCGTAGCGTCCACGTCTGAAACTGAATCCCAAACACTACCAGAGGCCACCAACACAAGCACCATGCACAGAGCAACTATCATTCTTGCAGGGTGAAGTGCATGCACAACAGCACTAGTAATTTTTTGAAACGAAAAGCACGTGCCAAAATCAATACCACTTACAATTGTTTTCTGTTCCCTCATGCCACTATCGTAGCAAGAACTGCCCCGGTTACGGGCGCGCGCCCGAACTTCAAGCTGAAGAAATAAACACAAAAATTACATTACAGAGAATACTTTGTCTAAACTACCAACGAAACCCTTCGCTAATAGACAGAGAACTACTAATTATCAATGACACACTTGGAGGTATGCAATGAATATAAAAATTACCTTAATTACTCTTATTGCACTAGCGGGATGTAGCGAAACCGTACCGTTAGAACAGATGCCACCAGAAGAAACGGCATATCAAAGTGTCCCATCAAATCGCGTTGCAATCCCACAAGCTGTACGGAGAAACCTTGGCATTACTTTTGCTAAAGTTGAACGTCGTTTGCTAAGCAGCACACTTCGAGCGCCCGGTCGATTCGAGTACCTTCCATCTGCAAAGCGAGAGTACCGAACTATGGTCTCAGGCAAAATCGAGTTACATGTTGATCAGTTTCAATCAATCGAATCTGGAACACCGTTGTTTACGATTGACGCACCGCAATGGCGTGAAATGCAACAAAATCTTGCAAGCTATCTCTCATCAGTGCAACAACTCGATGCAAAAATGGAAATGTATCACCCGCTCTTTCTTGCCCACGAACAGCACGAATACTCGGTTAAGGTGCAAGTCAAAATGTGGGAACAGCGAATCAAAAAACTTAAAGCAATTCAAGACGCTGGAGGTAATCTGCTTCGTGAATATACCTCTGCGCAAGCTGCGTTTGCAAAAGCTAGTGCAGAACTTGCAGACTTGCGAGAGAAAGACGCACAGCTCGATGCTGCCTACGCAGAAACTATTGCATCCCTCCGTGCAGCAAAATCAACTGTAGATTTCGCACTTCGTTCCGCTGCTTCGATGCTTGGCATTGAAATTCCAAAAGACAATCCAAGCTGGTGGAAAGAGATTACGAAGATAACTGTTGTTGCTACAACACCGGGAGTTATTGAAGTTATTGATATAACAAACGGTGCATGGGTTGATGCGCAAGCACATGTTCTTACTGTCGTAGAACCAAACAAACTTCGATTCCACGCTTCTGGTTTACAAAGTGACCTGGGTGTGTTGCGCGATGGACTGCAAGTTAACATCGTCCCACCTTCGCCAACTTCTGCTGGCAATGCAATCGATTTACAAGACACAATGCATGGAACCCTGAAACTTGGTCTTGCCGGTGATGCGACCGATCGAACAATTGACTTGTATGTCACGCCAGAAAAGTTGTCCTCTTGGGCAAGGCCGGGGGTTACTGCCCAACTTGAAATAATCACAGACTCAACAGGTGTAAAAGAACTTTCTATTCCGCTTGCAGCCGTGCAACAAGATGGGCTGACACCAATACTTTTTCGCCGCGCTCCTGACAATCCAAACGAAGCGATTCGAATAGAGGCGGATCTTGGTGGAAATGATGGTCGTTGGATCGCAGTACTTTCGGGACTAGCTGACGGAGATGAAGTTGTGCTTGACGGTGGGTTCCAACTTATGCTTGCAACAAGTGGTTCGATTCAGAAAGGTGGCCACTTCCACTCCGACGGCACGTTCCACGAAGGAGAGCATTAAGCCGTGTTGAAATCATTGATTCGCTTTTCGCTTCATTACTCATCGCTCATCGTATTGGTGTCGTTGCTTGTTACTGGATACGCCGCTTATCAGATTCCGCGAATGAGCATCGATGTATTCCCTGAACTAAACGCACCAACAGTTGTTGTCATGTCGGAAGCTGGCGGACTTGCTGCAGACGAAGTGGAGCAATACGTTACATTTCCTATTGAATCTGCCGTAAATGGAATGACTGGCGTTCGGCGCGTGCGAAGCGCAAGTGCCATCGGACTATCGATTGTTTGGGTTGATTTAGATTGGGATGCAGACTTATACGACGCAAGGCAACTTGTTGCTGAACGTCTTTCGACGGTTCGCGAAAATCTACCGCCAGATGTCGAGCCATTCATTACGCCAATCACTTCGATTGCAGGTGAAATAATGCTCACCTCGCTTTCATCGCCAAGTGGAATTGCAACTCCACTTGAACTTCGTTCTTACGCAGAGTTTGATTTACGAAACAAAGTGCTTGCAATTCCAGGCGTTGCACAAGTTGTAGCCATTGGTGGGGAACTCCCTCAATACCAAGTTAATGTTGACCAAGAACAATTGCGCATGTACGATTTAACTATCTCTGATGTTGTCAAGGCCGCAGGAAACGCTCACTCCACTGCAAGTGCTGGCTACTTGCCAAACGTTGGCAGTTTTGAAATTCCAATTCGTCAACAAAGTAGAGTAATGAAGCCAAGCGATATTGCAAATACTATTATTGATTATACCGATGGTGTTCCCGTGACGATTGGGCAGGTCGCAGAAGTGCGCCTTGGGCCAGCTATGAAGCGTGGAACTGGCTCGGATAACGGTTCACCCGCTGTTGTGATTTCCATCCAAAAGTCTCCCGGCACAAATACGCTAGCGCTCACTGAAAAAGTAGACACTCTTTTTGACCAACTCGAAAAAACAATGCCAGAGGGCATGGTGTTAAACCGCGATGTTTTCCGCCAATCACATTTTATCCATCGTGCAGTTTCGAATGTGACGACCGTGCTCATCGAAGCAGTCTTTATTGTTGCGGTTGTCCTCATGCTCTTCTTAATGAACATTCGCACGACAATTATTACATTGACTGCATTGCCTGTTTCAATTGCTGTTGGTTTACTCATGATGGACGCGCTTAACCTTGGCCTTAACGTCATGTCCCTTGGTGGCCTTACCGTTGCTATTGGTGTTCTCGTTGATGATGCGATTATTGACGTTGAAAATGTTTATCGACGATTAAAACAAAACAGTGCACTTGCAACAGATCACCAGAGACCGTTTGTTGAAGTGATTTTTGATGCAAGTAATGAGATTCGCCCTGCAATGGTGTTCGCGACGGTAATCATTGTCCTGGTTTTTGTACCGCTTCTTTTCTTGCAAGGCCTTGAGGGTAAATTTTTCCAGCCACTTGCGCTAACGTACATGATTTCAATTATTGCATCGTTGGTTGTTGCACTGACATTAACTCCGGCACTATGCAAAATTTTCATTGGTGGTAAAACAAATAAAGTACACGACAAAGATTCCTGGTTAGTCCGGAAACTCAAACGGTTCTACGAACGAGTGCTGACCACAGCGCTTGCATTTAGGGTTGCAGTTATTACTGGAGCATCCATCGCGACACTTGCCGCGTTGTTGCTCGCAAGTACGTTTGGGACTTCCTTTTTACCATCGTTTAACGAGGGTACTTTTACTGTTTTTTTGTTCGCGCCTCCTGGCACATCGCTCACCGAGAGTAACCGACTTGCCACAAACGTTGAGGTGCAAATCGTTAACATCGAGGGCGTGCGTTCTGTTTCAAGACGAACAGGAAGAGCCGAACGTGATGAACATGCAGAGCCTGTGAGCAGTTCTGAAATTGAAGTCTCCATAAAAGATGGTTTCACCCAGAAAGATGTTCGAACTCAAATTGACAAAGTGCTTGCAGCAATTCCAGGCATCACAACAATGGTTGGTCAACCAATTGAACACCGCTTGAGCCATTTGCTATCTGGAACACCTGCTGCAATTGCAATTAGTATTTATGGTGAAGACTTGACTGAACTTCGGAAGGTCGCCAAAAAAATAGAAGATGCGCTGAGTTCTCTTCCTGGGGCAAGGGACGTGAATGCTAATCGTGAAGTGATGATTACATCGCTGCCGATTCGATACCGACACGCTGAGCTTGCAGCGTTTGGATTAACACCTAAAGAAGCAGCCGAACAAGTTCGCGAAGCGATGTACGGCGAAGTCGTCGACACGGTGAACCAAGGCACGAAACAATTTGACCTTGTTGTCCGACTTGATGAGTCAGAACGAGAAACAATCGAGCAAGTGCGAAATTTATTGTTACGCGGAAGGACAGGTGCAATTGTTCGACTTCGTGAGGTTGCGGACATTGGTCCAGAGCGTTCGAGCAACTTGATAACTCGCGAGAATGCACAACGCAAAGCAGTTGTGTCGCTCAATGTTGCAGAGGGCTCAAACTTGGGCGACCTTATTGCGCAAGTGCGTACACTTGTCGACCCTATCGTGCAGGATGTCGGTTGCACCGCGTATTACGGCGGCCAGTTTGAAGCGCAGCAATCAGCGACGAAAACAATCCTTGCTTCTGGTGTTGCTGTTGCTGTTTTGATGTTGATGCTTCTACAAATTTCAACTGGCACACTGCGTTCTGCATTACTTGTGCTTGTGAATATGCCACTTGCACTAATCGGTGGCATCCTTGCCATTTACCTTACCGCAAGTGGAAATGTTTTTACAAACACACTCGCACTCTTTGGTTTAGGTGGTGACTACATTGCGCCAGTCATTTCTATTGCAAGTATGGTTGGGTTTATTACGCTGTTTGGCATTTCCATTCGCAACGGCATTTTACTTATCAATCATTACAACCACTTGATGGAGACCGAGAAAATCAAGCTTGAAAAAGCGATTTTTCGTGGATCGATGGAACGGCTTGTACCCATTTTGATGACTGCACTTTCCGCAGTCCTTGGACTAGTGCCCCTTGCGATGGCCGCTGGAAAACCTGGTAGTGAATTACTTGCTCCGCTTGCCATAGTTACGCTCGGTGGACTTCTTACCTCAACTATTCTTAATCTTATAGTCATTCCTGCGGGCTTCTCGCTCGTGTTCGGAAAATCAAACCCACATTCTTAAAAGGAGAACTCATGCGAATTTTTACACACACTCTTATCATTGGAACCTCTCTAGCGCTGACTGCTTGTGGCAACGATAAAGCCCAAGATGCAACAACGCCAGAAAAAACATCAGTTACAGCACCGGCGAAAACACCGAAACCCGTGCCAATAGACAATGGTCATGGGCACAGTCACGGTAACCAACCAACTATTTCAATGGCACTTTCACTCTCTGGAGTTACGCTTGATATTAATGCACAAGGCACGCTCGCGCCGAATGCTGAATACCATGTCGACATAGGTCTTATTGCTGGAGCACCAGGTGCAGTTATTCGCCTTTGGATTGGCGATGCATCAGGAAAAGGGTCCATGAAAACCAAAGCAGATAGTCACGGCGATCATTACCACGCACATGTGCTTGCACCAAAAGAAATCAACGATAAAACTGCTATGTGGTTCGAAGTACAAGGCGTATCGGGCGATCGTGAAACAGGTCAAATCGCGTTGCAGTAATGCTCATCTAGCTTTTGGACTCGTCGCCAAAACAAAGTAACAGCTTTCTTGCATCGCTGAGTCAATTGGGTGGATTTAGAGATGAAGCGAATAGTACGCTTGCTTTCATGTGAGCTGAACCTGCAAATGCCGCGCGGGATTGCGCAGCAATGACGCCGTTATAAAAAATCCCTGCTTTTGCAGGGCTTTTTTTATAACTCCCCCAATTGGACTCGAACCAATGACCTAGCGGTTAACAGCCGCTCGCTCTACCAACTGAGCTATAGGGGATAAGAACGTGGAATTATAGCAAAATGGGAGCATTAGCCAATAGGGGTTGAAGAAATTGCTGATGATTCCTACAATATGGGGCTCCCCAACATATTGGGGGAATTTGGAGCCCTATTATGAAGAACGATATCCACCCTGAATACCACAACGACTGCAAAGTTTTCTTTCGCGGCGAGCACGTCATGACAATCGGCGCAACAGTGCCTGAGATGCATGTTGACATTTGGTCTGGATCACACCCGTTCTACACCGGCAAAGCTGCGTTTGTTGATGCTGCAGGTCGTGTTGAAAAGTTCCAAAACAAATTTAAAGGCAATTACTTCAAGAACAAGAAATAATTCTCCGTGACTATCACATCAAGTGAGTCCTTCAGCGCAAAGTGACAGTCACGCTGTTGTTCGGTACCATAAGCCTGTGTCCGATCGCATCCCAGAAAATGTAGCTGAGAAACTTCGTGAGATTGTTGTGCAACACAACGATCTTGCCGAGCAACTTTTAGATCCCGACATACTCACGGACCACAAAAAAGTTACATCACTCTCGATTAAAAAAGCAACAATCGCCCCAATTGTCGAGCAGTTTGAATCATACGAATCTGCACTTTCCCAAGAACAAGAATGCAATGAACTTCTTGGCGGTGCTGACACGGACCTCTCTGCTATGGCAAAAGAAGAACTACCCGAACTCGATTCGCAACTTACCAAACTCACAGAGCAAATACAAAAACAACTCGTCACCGCAGATGAACAATCTGTGGGATCAGTTATCCTTGAAGTACGCGCTGGTGTCGGCGGTGATGAAGCAGCGATTTGGGCTGGCGATATCGAAGAAATGTACCGGCGATTTGCCACTAATCGTGGATGGAAAATCGAAGACATGGAACGAAGCGCTGGTGAAATGGGTGGTTGCAAAGCAGTCATGTTTGGCATCGCAGGCGAAGGGGTCTGGGCGAACCTTGCTTTCGAAAGTGGAACGCACCAAGTAAAACGCGTGCCTGCAACCGAAACACAAGGACGAATTCATACCTCCACCGCTACTGTCGCTGTGCTCCCTGAACCCGAAGAAGTCGAAGTTGATCTTGACCCGAATGATGTTAAAGAATCGATCACTACTTCAACTGGGCCAGGCGGACAAAACGTCAACAAGGTCGCGACTGCTGTACATTTGATCCACGAACCTACTGGTGTTGAAGTTCGAATGCAAGATACAAAAAGCCAGGCGCAAAATAGAGAGAAGGCATGGAAGTTACTCCGCGCTCGATTGTTCGATGCACAAAAAGCAAAGATAGATACAGAGCGCGCAGAACAAAGAAACTCACTGATTGGCTCTGCCAGCCGTGCTGAAAAAATTCGTACATATCGATACAAAGACAATCTTATCGTCGACCACCGCATTAGCGGGAACTACAACCTTGCTGATGGCATGTCGGGAAACATGCAACAAATGATTGACCAACTTATAGAAGCCGAAACAGCTAGAAGATTAGCAGAACTCTAACCCACCAATCAACGCCCACCTGGAAACAAACATGTTACACCCAGACGAAATTGTAATTATTGATCAAGTCATTCCAATAGTCATAGGCGCACATTTATGCGCCGAGCTTGGGGACCGTCGCCGTGGGTATTACCTCGGCGAAGCGATGGTTGATTGGATGGAGCAACACGAAATTTCAGGTCCGCCATGGCCAATCGTGTGCAGNGACTTGTGGTACCTCAATGATACTCAGTTACGCACCCGGCCCACTATTTGTATTGGNCAACCTGAGGTCAATGCGGCAACTGCTGCGCTTTCGCCAAAACTCGGAACAATTCTGCTNGCTGATGGCGCCTACCGCATTCAAGGCGACCCAGAGTTTGTTGATTTNAAGTGCGCACTTTGGGGAATTGACGACACGCACACCAACCAGTGTGTCGAACAATTCGTAAAAAACTCGCTCCCACACTTCCTTGGAGCAATTTTCGGTGTTTCTGTTGAAAAATAACTGCAAGTAGCGTACCCTGTAACTGCGGATGAGCGTGGCTAGACACCAGCTTGCTTTTTACTACACGGAACTACGCTCATGACAAAACCAAAAACATATAGTCGATTCGGCTTCACCCTCATCGAAATTCTTGTTGTGATTGCAATCATTGCAGTCCTTGCGAGCATTTTGCTCCCTGCCCTTCAGAAGGTACAAGAAACTGCGAAGAAAACGAAGACTTCTAGTTTGTTGCAATCATTTGCCCGCGCATGCGATGAGTTTGCTCTCGACCACGGTCGGTATCCTGGTTTAATTCCAGATTCTGCAGTGGATGGAACAAGCATGACATCTGCACAAAACGCGTTGCTTGAATTGATGGGTGGTGCGCGCGCAGTCAACAACCAATCGCCACAAACGGTGCGGAATGAGTTTGACGATTTTGCGAGTACTGCAACTGTGCTAAACACGGTTACAGATCCCGCAAGTGGATTAACGTGGGACATTGCTTTTAACGAATCGCGTTTTGGTGAAGGACCATGGATTAACGGGCGTGTCTACGAACCATACTTCAGCCCAAAATCAAGCGACTTAAAGTACGTACCATTTGACACCAATAATGCTGGGTCTTTTGAATACCCTGGAATTGTCGATGCGTGGGACATGCCCATCATATATCTACGTGCTGGTCGAAAAAACGGTGTAATCATTGATTATGCAGCGAACGGACGGCTTCCACAATTTGACCTTCCAGAGATGGATGATCATTTTCAAGACACGTTAAACATCAATGCAAGCATCATTGGACCAACTATTTCCACAGAAGACCAAACAAAAATTGCGTGGATTACACTTATGCTCGCTCACCCAACATTTTGGGAAATCGACGCTTCTAATGCAGGCACCGAATTTGATATGGGCACGGCGTGGGGCACATCCCGTGGGCGTTACATGTTGCTCTCCGCTGGGCCAGACAACATATACCTTGAAATTTCAAATGAACAAATACACGAAAACCAAGAGATTGATGTACAAAATCCCACTTCAAGTTTACTTAGCCCTACAAGCGGCACTGTTACTCCAAAGATGATGGAAACCTTTGATGACGTCGTTGTTTATGGCGGTGCGTAGCCCTGAATTGTCTCAGCTCGGTATCCTTCGATTAATTAAAAAGGGCTCTCCGATGAGAGCCCTTTTTTCATGTTCGTTACTTTTACTGGTTTAATTTACGCAAAGAGATTTTGCGCATCGATAAATTCGATAACTTTTGCAACACATGTTTCAAGATCATCTTCATGTGTTTTCAGGTGAAGTTCAGCATTTGCTGGTGCTTCGTAAGGAGCATCAATTCCAGTGAATCCTTTGATTTCGCCAGCACGAGCTTTCTTATAGAGCCCCTTAGGGTCACGCTCTTCTGCAGCTTCTAATGAACAATCAATGTAGCACTCAAAATAAGGAACATTATTTTCGGCGTGAAGTGCACGAACTGCGTTTCTGTCTTCTGAATAAGGGCTGATGAAACTTGCTATTGAAAGAACGCCAGCGTCTGCAAATAGTTTTGACACTTCACCGATGCGTCGAATGTTTTCAGTTCGATCCTCTGGAGAGAAACCGAGATTTTTGTTCAAGCCCATGCGAATGTTGTCGCCGTCAAGGCGGTAAGCGTGATTGCCTCGGCTCAAAAGCACTTGTTCAACTGCGACTGCAATTGTACTTTTGCCCGAACCTGAAAGTCCAGTGAACCAAAAGGTAGCACCCTTTTGACCCATGTTCTCTACTCGTTCTTCAGCGGATACTGTGCCTTCGTGAAATGTAATGTTTGTTGCTACTTGTTCAGCCATTTGTTTTTTCCTTAATGAAATATTTTTCGTAGGTTATGCGGTTACTGTTGATGTTGCCCATTCGATAAGAACGTCCGCAACTTCAGGACGTGAGAATTCGGCCGGTGGGCGTTCGCCTTGTTCAAGCAACGCTCGAACTTTTGTTCCTGACAAGAAAATTTGGTCGCCTTCAAGTTTCGGAAACGTTTTGGAACTAACCATGCCTTGCGCCTTTTTGGAGTACGCAGCGTGCTCAAACTTAAGTGGAACGATACCGATTTCTTGAGCAGTAAAGTTGTCGAATAGGTTTTGCGCGTCGTAAGTACCGTAGTAATCACCAACACCAGCATGGTCGCGACCAACGATAAAGTGTGTTACGCCGTAGTTCTTACGAATAAGTGCGTGCAAGATCGCTTCGCGTGGTCCTGCATAACGCATTGCGCCAGGCATGACTGAAAGTGCAGTGCAATCACGAACAAAGTAGTTGTCGATGATTGTGTTGTAGCAATCCATACGAACGTCCGCTGGAATGTCGCCTTCTTTAGTTTCGCCCACGAGTGGGTGAATCAAAAGACCGTCGCAAATTTCTTGTGAACATTTGCAGAGATACTCGTGCGCACGGTGAATTGGGTTACGCGTTTGGAACGCAGCAACTGTTTTCCAACCGCGCTTTGCAAAATCTTCGCGAGTTTGCGCAGGAGCGAGTCGGTACTCTGTGAATTGTTCGCCTGGTTCAACCTCAGGAGTGACCGTCGCAACATGAATGTCGCCACCGACGAGCCACTGCCCTTCGTCCATAACTTGTTTCGCACCTGGGTGCGCTTCGTCTTCAGTGCCAAATACGTTTGGAATTTCGAGTGCTTTATTGTGTGCGTAAATTTCGTCACAATCAATGATAGCCATGAATGTTCCGTCTGCGTGATAGAGCGCAGCTTTGCCACCTTCAGTTAGTGTATTTTTCACATCTTCATCTACAGCAAGTGTGATTGGAATCGGCCAAACAGTACCGTCAGCAAGGCGCATGTCTTTGCAGATTGAATCAAAGTCAGCTTTTTTGCAGAAACCAGTAAGTGGACTAAATGCACCGATTGTGATCATTTCAAGGTCGCATGCTTGCTTGGTTGATAGGGTAATGGATGGAAGATTTGCTGCTTCTTCGGCAAGGTTGCCTTCTGCAAATCTGTTGACCAAAGTACCGCCGTGAGGGGCGATGAGGTTGCCTGTAGACATGTTGGATGAGCTCCGTTCTGAGGGTGAAAACTAAAAGGTAATAACCACGTTTTGGCACAAATTGTGCCAAAACAACCGATTTTAGTGAGTCCAAAGCCCTAAAGCAAGACCTTACTGACCAATAAGCAAGAACACTTCATTGCACAAAAAAAACCTACGTTTTCAGCGGATAAACGCCTATCTCGAAAGAGAGTTTTCATTATTTTTGCAACAAGCCAGTGTAAATTTTTGCAAGTTCTGATGCGTAGGAATCCCAATTCCAACGAGTTTCAATGTCTTTTTTGGCGTCTATTCCCATCTGAAGTAACTTCGATTGGTCGCTAAGCATTGCATCAAGCGCTTTAGTCGTCGCTTCAACATCGCCCAGTGGTACCAGATACCCCGTTTTACCTACGACAATGAATTCAGGGTTCGAACGCTGATCCGTAGCAATAATCGGTACACCGGAAGCAAGGGTCTCGGCAATGACGAGTTGTGGATCAATGCTCATGTGGCGAATCGGCATCACCACGCAAAGCGATTCCAATAGCAACTTTGGAAGCGTAATGCCATCTTCGTATGGGAAGTGGTACACCGTAAAATTCTTGTGCTTTGATTCGATCGCATCCACACCTTCAATTGGATCCCAATGTTGACGAACTGCAAAGGCAAAACTCACTTCAGGATATTTTGGCGCGAGTTGATCAAAAGCTTCAAGTGCAACATCCGCGCCATTCCTTTTTGTCATGTCACGCCAAAATAAAACGCGATGCTTTGGCAAAATTACAACGTCGCCCTGCTCTTCAACTAAATTTCGAATGACCCCGTGTTTAACTTGCACCGATGCAATGCCATTCGATTTAAGTTTTCCTTGAACATGTTTTGTAGCAGTAATAACTCCATCAACTCGATTCCAAAGACGTTTTGTTAGGAACGAAAAACGCTCTGGAAAAATTGCACCAAACATCGTGACTGCAACTGGAATATTCAATCCAAACAGGCGAAGTCCGCCTGCAAGGTGCGCTGTTCGGTTGTAGCCAAACAAGTGCAAAACATCGAGATCTTGTTCTTTACAAATGGCTTTAATCTCTTTCACCTGTTTCCACAAACGAGAAAAACTCATGCCGTTCGCTTGCTTGCCTGTTCGTTCCAAAATGCCGCCGCGGTCCCGCGCATCTGCAACAAAATGAATGTTCATATTATTGTCTAAACAAAAAGGAAGCGACCTGCCTTCACCAACTTCATTGGTAATCAAGTGCACTTCATGGCCTGCATTTTGCAGCTCTTCGATGCTTCGAAGTGGTACTTGAATATGCCCAGAAACATTATTTTCAAATCCTTTTTGCCCAGCTATCACTGAGACATACACACCAATTTTCATTTGTTACTGCTCATTCCATGCAGATAAATCTCTGTTGAGAAATAAAGATAAACGTTTGTTGTATGGGGCAAAATGGTTCACTAATCGCTCTTTTGTTTTTTGGTTCATGGGCTGATATGCACGACCTTTACTCTTTCGACTTCTTCGCACCGTATCTCCCACCCTACTTTTACTTAACAAAGTCACGATAGATTTCAATCCGCATTGGTGCAACCACTTCCGAAGGGTAGGAAACATTGCTGCATTTTTTCTTTGCCCAATCATCTTGGTTGCGACAGAGCAATTAACGCCAAGAAAAGAATACACTGAATGTATATAGGAAGTATCACTATCGCTTAGATCGTCATACAAAAGAAACAACACGTTTTCACGGATGTAGTGCTCCATGAGGCACTCAATTTGATCAATGTAGTGCCCCCTCTCTAGCAAATCTGGTTCAGACTCCAATGCTTCTTCGAAGTTGCTCCATCCCTCTTCGACTTGCCTTGATTGGTAGTTACTGTACGCTCTATCAATTGGATTTCGCATCACCATCATCAGCTTGCAATCAGGAAGGTGCTTTGCCATTAAGGGGATAGCATCGAGCAAACAATACCCAGTCGCCACCTCGCCTATTGCTTTGTGTTTTGGTTGTGCTGCTTGAAATCGTTCTAGATACCAATCAATCCCATTTGAATAATTTTTATCAAAGAAATACGACTGCTTTTTCTCAGGCAAAAATATTTCCGGGTGCGTTCGTAACGCTGCGTCTGTCCATGTCGTGCCGGAACGCTGACAACCGATCATTAAAAATGATACATGTACTTTCTGTTGTAGTTGGTCGGATTCCATTGATGGAAATATAACACAAAATGAAACTTTACAATTCTTCTGAAAACAACGGAGAATATTATGCGATAATTTCGATAAAAGCATTTACCCTCAAGTGCAATCACAACCTTTTGAAAAACCATCGAACAAATTCATGTCCCACCTCGTACGCATATCTGTGGAGAAGAAGTAATGCCGTCTGAGGGAAAAAAGGGTCTCTATCGTATGGCTACGAACTACGGTCGCCTACTCGCAACTATGGCAATGGGGATAGCTACCGTTCCGCTGCAAATCACATGGCTTGGCATAGAGGGGTTTGGGCTGCTTTCACTCGTGGCTTCTTCCGTTGGGATTGGTGGGATGTTGCAAGACATGATGCGCAGTTCTATGGTGCGGGAACTTGGCGCCGCGTGGCATGATCGTGAAAATGGAAAATTTAAAGAAAGTTATGCGGCGTCGTTCAGAGTAAGCGGTATCGTTGCAATACTTACTGCATTCGTGTTTGGTGTCATCATGCTCATCATTCCACTCTTAGATATTAAAGAAGAGTGGATTGGACCAGCTCAATGGATCACCGCTTGCGAAGGCATCGCATCTTGCCTTATAGTGCTACTCGCACCAGCGCTCAATATGCTCGTAGTCCGCGAACAATTTTTCTGGCACAATGTTTGGACCGTCGCAAGGCGAAGCGCATACTTGATTGCGACTGCTATTCCGTTTTTGATCATGCATGTTACTGACATTCAACACGGACTGGTTTTGTTTGGAAACATCGTGCTAGCTGTCAATATTGTCAGTACGCTTGCTCTAGTGACAGGGCTAGTCTTTGTGGATAAACGAATGTGCCCAAGCATGCGCGGCGCGACACGTGAAGCGATGAAAAAAGTTTCTGGCACGTTCGGTTGGAATAGCGGCGTAGTACTCGCGATGAATTTACATGAACGAATTGCTAACTTCATAATGAATCTATTCTTTGGTCTCTGGGGAAACGCAATCTTCTCACTCGCACTTCGACTTGTTAGTTACATCCGCATGATGTCTCTTGGAATAACGTTTGGCCTCGATTCTGTCAGTGCTCGACTGAGTTCTTCTGATGACCAAACAAGTCTACAATCAATGTTTCGACACAGCACCCGGATGCTCAGTTTCGTGGCATTCCCCGCAATGGTTGTCGTGTTTATTTTTGCTGAACCACTGCTTCGAATGTGGGTTGGCAGAAGCCTTGAAAACCCTGCCGAGTTGCTTCCACCCACGGAAATCCTCGTTAAAATCATGGTCCTTGGGCTCGCTTGCAGGGCAGTTTCAGACGGTTGGATGAAACTGTTTTATGGCGCTGGGCATATTCGAAAATATGCGCCGTTTGTTTTTGGCGGCGGTGTTTGCAACCCGATACTTTCCATTCTTATCATTCTCGTACTTCCAAAAGCTACAGGGTACATTGGTGCCGCTGTTGCATACACTGCAATTTTGCTCGTCGTACACATGTTCATAATGCCGAAAGTTACCGCCTCCAGCGTTGGACTGACATTTAGAAAAATACTGCTTCCATCTGTTCGTCCTCTTCTCATTGCTATTGCTGTTTCGCCAACTTTATTGATTGCACAATATTTTTCAGTAACAGAACTCCTGAATTGGACCGGTGTTATTGCAGGAGTCTGCCTGTATGGATTCGCATACATTATTGCTAGCTGGTTGTTACTTTTTACAAGGCAGGAACGAAGCGAGCTTCTAAAACTTTGTCATCAAGTAGTTGGGCGCTGATTCGTCGAATCATAATCTTCGAATTCTTCGAGTTCATCCTCAGCATACTCTTGATCATACGCTTCTTGCAACGCTTCGTCACTATCATCGTAAAGCGCTTCACTGATGTTTCCGTCTTTCAGATCATGCCATAGACAAATAAAGAATGCGGCTAACACAATGTGTAAAAAGGACCAAGTGTACGTTGGCCAATATACCACCTGATTGAACAACCCCTGAAAATACATAGTCAGCAAAAGCGCAACCAATATGCTATACAGTAGCGACGGCCCAGGTAGGAACGTTCGCATTTTCCATATTCGAATGCCACAATACGATGAATAGACCGTCAAGTAAAACATTGGTGCCGCAAGTGACAGACCACCCAAGTACATCCAGTAAAACCAAGCGTTGTGCGGATGCATGCCAACTTCGTTCATGGATTTTTCAAATGATTCGCCACTTGTGCCAAGCAACCCAAAAATTGGCCGCTTTGGAAACACTTCTGTCATGTAAGCCATCCATATATCGAGACGTCCAGATTCCAAAGAACCCAGTCGATCAAACTCCGCATTCTCGGCTATGGAGATAATCAATGCCAAACCGCCTATGCCACACAAAACCAAAAAGACCATCACTATTGGTCGTTTGGTTAAAACCAATAAAACCGGTAACATAACAAGGGTAATTGCGAGAATTGTTTGCCGACTCGCTGTCAAAACTGACATGCCAATTGTGATTACAAGTGCGGCCATCAAAATCGGCTTTAGCGATTCTTTTTTAAGCGTCATCAACGCATACGCAAAGAGAGGCGTCGCAAGCGCAAACAACATACCGATTTGGTTCGAGTTCGCTCCCCATGGCTCAAAACGACCCTGCCCTTTCAAAAAAGAGCCAAGTGGATCAATCAGGAATGCTGAAACAGGCAGTGCAAGCGCAAAGATGCAACCCCAAGTCAATGCGTCAAGCAGATATTTTAAATCTGAATAATGCACAATCATACGTGCTGTGTAAACTCCTGCAATAGTCACACAAGTCCACTGCAAACGCATGACAAGGGCTCTAGCGACGCCATCGGTTGTCATCACATAAAGAATACTAATACCCGCTAGTATTACAAACATCCACACAACCCCTGGAATAGATCGCTTTGGACCCGGATAAACGGCAGCTGATATAGCCACAATAAGATACGCAAAGCCCGAAGTAAGTTTTGCGGCTGAAGCAATCGGGCCAAGCCCCTCTGAACGAGCCACAGTCAGCCACGGTACTAAAATCACCAAAGAGATAAACAGTTTTTTCTCTGCAGGAGTCGCCAAAAACAAAAAAATGAGGAATGCAAAAGGTAGCAACAAGATTGGTTGCTCTGCAATAATTTCGAGATAAATATCCGCTCTATCCATATTGGAATACTACCCTGTGAATATCGGCAACAGGTGCGGGAACACTCGCTAATTACCTCGCAATATGTTAAAACTATGAACATGACTAAATCAATTTTCGTAATTCTCTCCCTATCGTTCGCACTCTTTGACACCAATTGTGCCAGCGAGTGGTCACCAATGGTGTACAACGCTATAAAATGGACCGCTGAAAATCAGGGGCAATCGACAATTTCATACACAACGCATGAGGGTATCACACGTGTGCCCATTGCTTATCATGGCGGAGTTGATACCGACAGTTCGGGCGAGATAACCAACAGGAACATTGAAAACTTCACTCGCTGGGCAGAAGATGTTTTACCCCCCGGATACGCGGGCCCAGTTGTGCTTGATTACGAACAACCTTGGTGGAAGGAACTTAGTGCAAAAGCCATTACACCTGAGCGTTTACAGGAAATACTTTCCGTTTACGAAGAAGGCATTCAAGCTGCCCGCGGTGTGTTTCCAAATGCTCAATGGGGCTATTGGGGTCTGCCCTTGTTACGAAACACCGGTCCGATATGGGAAGAGCAAGGCCTATCACTTCATTCGCTTACTTCAACATGCGCAGGCCTGTACCCTGATATTTACGACAGTAGTCCAAACAACCAGCGACTCGACCAAACAAAAAATCACATTGAAAAAGTTCTTGCGCAAGCTGCAGGAAACATGCCGGTGTATGTTTTTGCTTCGCCAAGATTCACTGGGCAACACGGTGACCATTCGCAATTTGTACCTGATGATGTTTTCCTTAAACAAGTAAATACCGCCCTGCAAGCAGTCTGGGTTGATGAGAATGGAATGCAACACCGAATCCAAGGCGTAATCCTCTGGGACACTTATTCATTTTCAGATGAGGCAAACTGGGGAAAATTGGACCAGCAACATACGCATTATTTTAAACTTCTCGTTGCGCTTACGAAAGCGTGGGCAAAGTCAATTAAAGATGTCAGTGTTTCAACAGGACTAGCAAGCAACGATGGTTCGCAATTCGGCACGCATGAACCTCAAAACAGTGGTGAAACGCTAAAAACAAACGGTGCACCAAAAAATGAAGTAACTATTTTCAATAGAGAAATCCCATTAAAAGAACACGACCGCGTTGAAAGCGATCGTGTTCCGAGTAATCGAGTAGTTGATTAAAACATTTAGCTATCGTCGCCGCTTGGTTTTTTGCCACGATCATGCGATGATGGGTCTTTCGGACCAAATCCGCGACCTTGAGCATCTTTTTTCGATGGTTTTTTGTTCTTCATTTCTTCGCGGCGTTTTGCCTCTTCCTCAAGATGTTTTTGATAATTCGTTTGAAACGTTTTCTGTTGGTCGGATGTCAGAAACACCCACGCTTTCTCTTGATAGGCAGTAACGTCTGGGGCGAGCGTCATTAACTCCAACATTCGCTTTCGCTCAACATCTGAAAGATTGTCATTCATCTGTTTTGAGGATTGTTTCTTATTGCGAAGTTCTTTTACTTCTTTACCGTATTTCTTCTGGAACTCTTTTTGTTCGACTTGAAACTCCGCGAGTAAAGTTCGGATGCTTGTTTGTTGTTCTTCTGACAACTCAATCGTTCGAAGTATGAGTAACCACGTGCGATGTTGCCTTTGCGCGCCGATTTTCGAAGACTTACCTGTTTCTTGTAACTTACGAGAAAGCATGTCCTCATTGGTTACCTCTTCCTTTTGAAGCGTTGGTCCTGAAAGCAAATCATCGGCAGGTGGCGCACTAAATGCTATGCTTGATAGAGCAAGGGTTGCGAGTAAGGTTGTAGTATGTATCTTCATAATGTGTTTCCTTTTGTAGTACAAAATATACAACGGCTCGTTAGCAGTATATAATGCCATGCTTCCCAAATGAAAGGCAAAAAATGGCTCTACAATCCGCAAATCTTCGCAAAGCCCTCGGCAAAATCATTGATCCTGACTCAGGGAAGGACATTGTCACTGCTGGCATGGTCAAAGATATAAAAACTGCTGGTGATGCTATTTCCATTGAAATTGAGCTCGCAGCCGCTGATAGTCCAATGCAAACGCGATTCAGCGAGCAAATTGAACAAGCCATTCGCGCAACATCAAGCGAATGCAAAGAGATTGTGAGCACCATTGAAGTCACATTCACAGCAGACACTCGAAGCGCAAACGAACGAGTAAAAGATGAGACCAATCCACTGCCAAATGTTAAAAAAATTATTGCTGTTGGCGCAGGTAAAGGCGGCGTTGGTAAATCAACCGTTGCAACAACACTTGCAATTGGTCTAGCAAGACAAGGGCATAAAGTTGGATTGCTTGACGGTGATATATACGGACCGTCCATGCCAACGATGCTTGGCTTGTACCGAGAAGAATCAAAATCTGAAGAAGGTTTTTTACTTCCCTTCAAAGTGCATGGCATTGAAGCGATGACCATCGGCAAACTTGTCGAGCCAGACCGTGCACTCATCTGGCGCGGGCCGCGTGCGCATAGTGCATTCAGCCAGCTCGCAACCCAAACAAAATGGGGCGAACTTGATTACCTGATCGTTGACCTCCCGCCGGGAACAGGCGACGTACCACTTTCACTCGCGCAACTGTTACCACTCACAGGTGCTGTTATCGTTTGCACCCCACAAGTTGTTGCTCAAGATGATGCTCGGCGTGCAGTTCGCATGTTCCAACAACTCGGTGTTCCGGTTTTAGGTTTAGTCGAAAACATGTCCTACTTTGTTGCTGATGACAGCAAGGAATACGACATTTTTGGTCGTGGTGGCGGTGAACAAATGGCCGCGGCGATGAACTTAGAATACCTTGGTGGCATTCCTATTCACCCAGATATGCGCATCGCCGCTGACTCTGGTGAACCCCTTCGCAACTGGGCCATCAACGAAACGATGTCAAATGCATTCGACGCAGTCTGCAATAACCTCGTAGCAACTGCTCAAAACGCTACCCCAGATCGACCCACCCTCACCGTTAGCTAAACTCTGACCTTCAATAACTCCCATTTTTCGCCAATAAACAGCATATACTCAACAGAAAAAAGAAAAGTGGTTAGCTGAGGAAAATGAGCATCATCGAGGTAACGAGGCCGTTGCTCATGCCGTGAACAATAATCGATGGAAGAATCGTCCCTCGCCATTCGCGAAGAAGATTCATGCCAACTGCTATGCCCATCAACGCTGGAATCGCCACCCAGCCCTGTGGATGTATTGCAGCAAAAATAAACGACGTTACAAACACACTAACAATCACGTTGAGAACGAATGCTGATTTTCGAAACGAAGTTCGTAACTGCCGATACAGTACGCCCCGAAACATTGTTTCTTCAACGATTGGTGCCGCAACTGCCGCAAGCACTACAAGCAACACCCGCAGTTGAAAATCGCCATGTGCAATCTCTAACACAATGGGATGCGCAGCGCCACTTGTCCCGCCAAATGGATCACCGCCCGTGCCACCAGACAGTGTTCCCTGCAATAACATCAAGAACATCGTGATCAAAACACCACCACATAAAAAAGGAAGCATCATGCCGTACCCTGCAATACCAAAGAAAATTTCTTTGCACAAACCTGCGCCACGCGTCCAACCAATGTCCTCACGAATTTGAACAAAAGAAACTCCGCGGTACTTCGCCCAAAACAAAACGCACAAACTGCCAAAGAATGCGACAAGTGAAAATGACATAGCGAGCGTTGTGTTGTCTTCTGAAATTGTGTTTGCAAATACACCCGCTCCTGTCATCAATCCCGTAAAGACTACAAGCCAAATTGCAAAGACCTCTGCGTAAATGCCATGCCGAGCGTTTTCCTCAACAAGTCCAGATTGGACTTTACTATTGCTAACTCGAACAAGCATAATGAGTAGCCCAACAAAACCAAAAAAGCCAGAAACTGCAATGAACAGGACAATTCCACCTGCATAAAGAACTTTTTTGCCTGCCGATGCATCCATTTCAGCCCTTTGCGCTTTGTCGGCTTCGACCAACTCGCCAAACCAGCCAAGCGAACCTGCAAGCGAAAAACTATCGCTTGGCAGTACTTGGACTCCATTAGCGAGCATTATGAGTCTTTCTTGCACCGTAGATTGTTCTTTGGTCAACTCCAAACCCACCTCAGCCAGCTCAGAGTGCATTTTGAGCGCAGACTGCTTTGCTGCCCCACTGTCGCCAAGAGCAATCATAAAAGCCATATATCGCTGTCGTTGCCCAACCGTCCCAGCATCAAGAAGCACAGCCTGCGTAGCTATCTCATCAGTCGCCCCAAGTAATTCCGAAACACCAAGCATGTATTCGCCCTGCAATTGCACCATTACTAACCCTGTAGGGTCCTCAGAATCGCTTTTTACGGCAGTTTCTGGCATCGCCTGCATCATTGCCAGCCCTAAAACGAGGAGTACAATACATGCCCATGCCAGTTTTACGAAGGGTGCTCGATGTTGTTTCATGCCAGAATAGTACCATCAGTGGAGTTGACAAAATGCGCGATTTTCGGTATATTTCCCTGTTCGCCCTATTTTTTGGGCACAGAAGGAATTTAGATTATGCCACGTCAAACAACATTTGCAAAGCAAGGCGAAGTCGAACCAAATTGGCGACTCGTTGATGCTGAAGGTCAAACACTCGGTCGCATGGCGACTACGATTGCAACTCACCTAATGGGTAAGAACCGACCAGAGTGGACTCCACATGTTCTTACCGGTGACTTCGTCATTGTTACTAACGCTGAAAAAGTAAAAATGACTGGTAAAAAATTCGAACAAAAAACACAACTTATTTACAGTGGTTACCCAGGCGGTTTGAAAGCACATAAATACAGCGATATGATTGAAAAACATCCTGAGCGAATCATCGAACAAGCTGTTCGTCGAATGCTTCCAAAAACAAAACTTGGGCGTGACATGTTCCGTCGACTCAAAGTCTACGCAGGAAACACGCACCCACATGCAAACCAAAAACCAGAAGCACTTTCGTGCTGATGTAACATCGAAGTTGCAAACGTATGCAACTTCATTCACTAGTTCTCAAGAGGAGCTCCAAGAGCTTACGAACACTTATGACCGAAGATCAATCAATACCTGAAGCAAACGAAGTATCACCAGAAAGTACACCGAGTACACCTGAATTTACTGCTGAAACAACACCCGAAGCAACACCTGCACCTTCAGTAGTTAAAGATATTGCTCCGAAAACAAAAACTATTACCACGCCTAAGACTGAACCACAAGATGGTCATTGGTGGTGGGGAACCGGCCGGCGTAAAGCTGCTGTTGCACGCGTTCGCATCCGCCCTGGCACTGGTTCATTCACCGTGAACAAAAAAGACCTCACTGAATACTTCACTGAACTTCGTGATCACAAAGATATCATGAAAGTCCTTGAAAAAACAAATACAAAGGGTTCGCTCGATGTGTTTGTTAACACAAACGGTGGTGGTTACACTGGTCAAGGTGGCGCAATCATCCTTGGTCTTGGCCGAGCACTTGCAAAGTATGACCCATCGCTCGATGGCGTGCTTCGCTCCAACGGTTACCTAAGTCGTGACCCACGGCGTGTTGAACGTAAGAAACCAGGTCAACCTGGTGCACGTAAACGTTTCCAGTTCTCGAAACGTTAAATCGAATTCGATTCAAACGAAAAACGGCTTGGACAATTGTCCAAGCCGTTTTTTTTATACCGATTGTTCGCGTAGTTTGTTACTGTAATTTCCTGCGAACCGCGTAGTTGCTTTTGCAAAGGTCATCTGCAATTTCATCAATAGTCATTGGATATCCGCGCCACCCAAACTGCATTGCATAGAGTTCTTTATGCTCACGTTTTGGCAAAAGAAATGACCAAGGAACAACTTGATAAAACGGGAATGCAATCGTTGGAATTTCCAAATGAGTAGCTGCGCGAGTTTTTGTGCTTTTAAACACTCCTAAAGAGAGCATTCTATCCACAACAGAAGCTGGAGTACTAAGCGTTCTTTGCCCTTTTGAAACATCCAGCACACCGCACGATTCGCCTACAATTTCAATGACCTGCTTAACCAGTGCATTTGATTTTTGGGGGGGCAATTCATCCAAAGGTCTTCCCGCATGTTGGACTGCAACTGCCATCGAAGGTGTGATTGCGAACAACATCAATTGCTGTTGCAATTGATACGCCCACCGCAAGTCTGTTTCTATACGGTCCAATGATTTTTCACTCGGAGCATACTCTAATTTTTTGATGGACTGCTTTGCGCGACGCTTGAGTAAATGCATTGCCGACACCATTGCTATTTCATCTGAAACAACCTGCATTTCTGAGTCAAATCCAAAATGCAATGGGTCAATTTGAATTACAGGCGGCAACAAATTCTTTATGACTGAGTTTCCTAAAATAACTTCTTGCGCATCTTCTCTTGCGAAAATTTCTAGGTCGACAAACGAAAAACGTAACTGTTTCAATCGTCTAGCCCGCAATCGTGCAACTGCCTTTCGCAATGCGCCAGCAGAACGTTGAAAGCGTAGCTCAATGGCATTCCATGGAATACCAAATGATCGCGCACGCTCAACAATCCGTGCGTCACGCATGGTCATCGGGGTCCTTTTTTTCAATCCGTGTTTTGATTCACAAACAGTTTCGAGCAATGCCCGCACCGTTTCGTGTCCTCGCCCGGAACGTTCTGCTAGCTCTTTCGCGATGCCATTTAGCGAACGCTTTGTGCCTTTGTACTCCAAAGCCATTAATACGAGTGATTCTTTTTCATGTTTTGAAAGGAGTGAAAAACCTGAGGCGTTTTCAAGACGAGATTGATTGCGGTCTTTGAAGGACGCTAGCATTTCCTCTGAGCATCCCAGCCGTTTCCTACCGCTTGGTTCTTTCACCCAGTAAAACACTAAACCTTCGCCGCGGAGCCTACTAATAGTCCTTGAAGAAACCCGTAAGTAACTCGCAGACTCTTCCACCGTCAACATGTTATTTGCAGGCAAATCCAACGACCAACTTACTTCTGCTATTAACGAAACCAAATCGCCTTTAAGGGCGCTACCTAGGAGCATCGGTTGCTTAAGAGCATCTCCCCTGTAATGCGTAATTCGAAATACAAGATAATCAAGTGGATACAACGTTTCGCTTTCTATCTCATGCAGTAACTTCTCGACCGTCTTAATTTGTTGAAGTCGAATTTTTTCTGATGCTCGCTTTATTTGTAATGCTAAATCATGAACATCGGGTATGTGAAAACGAGGTGCTATTGGCATTCGTTACATCTCAAAAAAAGTAAGCGGTTTAACTTTCTCTAGTAAACCACGTGCGTGTGCTTGCGCAAAAAATAGCTCAAGTGATTCTTCATGTTTTTCTGTGAAAAAATACTCAATATGTTCTGTTAGATACCGATACGCAAATTTTGTATCCCAGCCCTTTGCGCCTGCATGTTCAGATACCACTTGTTCTATGCGCTGTGCGTTGTATCGACGCTGTCTATCAAGAACCATCGACGCTCGCCGTACCAATTCGGCAGGAAGGCACGTCTTCCCGAACCACATCGCGAACACAAACGGAAGTTTTGTTTGTGCAAACCATGCTTCGCCTAAATCAAGTTGCAATGGATACTCCGTGTTGTTTGCACTTGTAACAACTTTGTCACCTATCATGAGAACGGTGTCTGGCCATTCTTTTGATTCGCGCAAAACTCGGACATCGCAAGATGTAATTGTCGGCGTGATTCCATATTCGTTGTATAAAATTATCTGCAAGAGTGCAATGGAAGTATGACTATCTGTATCACAGTGCACTTCTGTAATCGAAGCAAACGGTTTTTTACTGCAAAGTCGAACTGTAAGCGTTTCGCCTTCACTGCTTAACACACCAACGGGAAGAATAGAAAGTGCCTCATCGCACCTTTGATAATCAATAGACGATGCCAGCGCTATGTCAACGTTGTTGCGATCAACGCATCCAACGAGATCACTTGGTACTTTTGGCACTAACTCAATTCCACCAATTGAAGCAATTCCATCAATTAAAGGCGTTGCGTTTAAAAAGTTTACGACTCCTAGACGAAGAATTTGTTGATTTGCTTGCAACATACACACATCATAGAGCCCAGAAGCAAGGATAACATTGGTTATTCTTCGTTATCGGATGTTATGCACTTTTTTTTAATGAGTATGAACTTCACCACAAGAGCAGCCGATAGATGGTTTAGACAGATGTGTGTTCTCGAGCCCAAGTAACAAAAGAATTCACAAGGGACCGCCTACGGGCCGACCCACTTTGCTCTCATGTTTCTTGGGCTCGACGACATTCGTCACGACCTCTCTCCTCTCTCTCTTAAAAACGTTAGTTCTCGTCACTTGTGACGGGAACCGTTTTTTTATTGGAGTAAAAGAAACGACCCCCGGGATTGCTTTTTTCGCAATGCACAATTAAATACCTGTCCATGCCCCACTAGTTATTTTATGTTATGCGTGTTTTCGATTACGATTAGGTATAACAATCTCAAGCGATGGCTCAACATACGCGCGGTGTACCTTTGGAGAAATCCGACTGATTATTGCATGTGGAACAACGCCTGCTGCATCTGCGATTCGCTCTAATGTTGCGTTGCTTGTTCTATCAGTTGTTATCAATTCAACCCCGCACCCAATACCGTGCAGTGGGATGTCCGTAAGGTCAATTGCAATTTGATCCATGCACACACTGCCCACTACTGGTGCGTCGCCGAGAACTGCCTCAAACTTTTCATCGAGCACGCGCACAAATGCGCCATCACTTTCACCTTCAGCACCGACGTTCATTGGATACCCTGCGGCGTAACCGACTGGAACAATTCCAATTCGCGATTGCCTTCTTGCCATCCACTTACCAGAGTAACCAACACGTTCGCCTGCAGAAACATTTTTGACATGAGCAAGACGCGTTCGCCAAGAGACCACTGGCTTAAATCCTTCCAATGGAGCAACTCCTTTTGGAACAATTCCAGTCCATGCTAAACCAACCCGAACCATGTCTCGGTGGGTCCAATTCCACTGCACCATCGCAGCTGTATTTGCTTCGTGAACGACGCACGTGTTTGGAAGTGGACAAGAAAGATGTTTCATGGCTTGATGCAATCGATCATGTTGCAAACGCGTCAACGATTCATCTGTCACTGCGGCTATAAAATGCGTAAAAATTCCCTTTAGTCGTAATCGTTTTTCCTGAATAACTTGTTCAATAAGAGAACTAGCATTTTCTAACCGGCAACCTCCTCGATGAAGACCTGTGTCTACCTTGAGATGCACATTCAATGGTTGATGTGTTGCCTCTGCAATCGCAAGCAACGAGGGAAGGTGATCCTCGCCGTGCAGCACCAAGTGCAGCTGCCCAGAAATAATGCTTTGAAAAATTGGGTGAAATCGGTCAACGGAATACACTGGAGCCAGAAGCAGAATAGGCGTAGTAACGCCAGACGCAAGGAGTTCACCCGCTTCATCTGGACTGTACACAGACAACATCGATGCAAATTGCTCTAACTGGCCCGCAACGCGAGTCGCGCCAAGTCCATAGCCATCCGCCTTCACGACTGCGCAGAGACCACAATCTTCTCCAATATGATTGCGAATCACTGTACAATTATGCTTTATTGCTCCAAGGTCGATCTGGACTGTACTGTGTTGTATTGTTCGAAACGGTTGCATCCGTGCATGTACCTTATTTTCCACCAAACGATGTTTATATTCTAAACAAAAACCTTCCTTGGTTACTATCGTCAGTAAGACGATTTTACCACCAAAACGACACAACACTGATGACAACACCAAAAATTGACCTCGAAATCTTCGACACAAAGCAGACCTTTAAAGACATTGGATTAAATGATAACATTCAGAAAGCCGTTGAAAAGATTGGCTTTGTCCACCCAACGATTATCCAAGCAAAGTTAATCCCACTCGCGATTACTGGTGCTGACGTACTTGGACAGTCGAGAACTGGCTCGGGAAAAACCGCTGCGTTTGGTTTACCTGCTCTGAATATTCTCAAAGAGGAAGATGCATACGGTGCACTCATCTTGGTTCCAACTCGTGAACTTGCTATACAAGTAGCAAATGAACTTGAAGAACTCGGGCAATTTACAAATCTAAAAGCGGTGCCAATTTATGGTGGTCAAAAAATCACTACGCAAATTACAAAACTAGAAAAACGACCGCAAATTATTGTCGGAACACCAGGACGCGTGATGGACTTGCATCAACGAGGGCACTTGCCGTATGACCGAATCAAAATTGCGATTCTCGATGAAGTCGACCGCATGCTTGACATCGGTTTTCGTGAAGACATCCGTAAAATTCTTGGTGGACTTCGCCAAAAACATCAAACTTTGTTTGTTTCAGCAACAATCTCCGATGAGATTCGTCGACTTTCAAAGAAATACATGACCGACCCTCAACAGCTTGATGTCACATCGTCATCTGGCAGTTTGACCGTTGCGCAAGTTAGTCAAGAATATCTTTCTGTAGAACCGTGGGATAAGCAGCGGCTTCTCCATCACTTATTGACGCATGAAGATGCCCCAATGACGTTGATTTTTTGCAAAACAAAAGCAACCGTCGACAAACTCAATCGCATGTTGCAAAGTAAAAATATTGAATCAGCAGCGATTCATGGCGATTTGCAACAAAGCAAACGAAATAGCGTGATGCAAGAGCTTCGCGATGGAAAATTAACTGTTCTTATTGCGTCTGACCTTGCTTCTCGTGGTATTGATGTTGAAAACATCACGCACGTCATAAATTACGACGTGCCTGAAGATCCAGAAATTTATGTGCACCGTATCGGACGAACTGCACGCGCAGGGCGAACTGGTATTGGCTGGATGTTTGTTACGCCAGACCAAGGCCCGCTTCTCACGCAAATCGAAGCGTTAACGAACGTCGAAATTCCAATCAAGGAATACACCGACTTCAAGCCCGGCCCAGAACCACGAGTTGTTCGCGAACGTCGACAAAAAGAAGAACAACGCATTGAATCTTCACGCGAAGGCAAAAGTCGCACAAAGGTGGATGTGCCTAGTGAACAAGAGGGCAAAGACACGAGTAGTTTTCCTGGTGGCATTGTCCCCAAAGGATTGCCAAGCAAACGCATGGGCGGGCGAGTACGCACTCGAAGAAGATGACCGTCGTCGTTTCAAAAGAAGTCAATGAAGCACTCGCTTCAGGCGCCCCGATTGTTGCGCTTGAAACTGCGGTGCTTACCGCTGGCCTTCCCCGCACACTGTGGAATGATTCGTTTGGCCCCCGACCAATGACCATTAGTGGCGACCAACCAATAAACATTGCCCTTGCAGACGCTATGAACAGCGCAGTTGTGTCCAACGGCGCTGTACCTGCGTGGATTGCCGTTGTCGACGGAGTTCTCCGCATCGGACTTTCGCACGAGGAGCGTGCCGCATTGAGTAACGATCAAGACGCAGGCAAAGTTTCACTTGCAACGTTTGCACAAACTATGCAAGACGGGCGTTCTGCTGGCACAACTGTTGCTGCGACATTACTCGCATGCAAACTAGCGTCTGAAAAAAATCCAATTAGAGTCTTTGCTACTGGTGGCATTGGCGGAATACATCAAAACTGGGCACAGCGCTTTGACATCTCAGCGGACCTCACCGCTCTTGCAACAACACCGACCTGCGTTGTTGCAAGCGGCGCAAAATCTATTCTTGATATACCCGCAACTGTTGAGGCACTTGAGACCATCGGCGTTCCAGTTATTGGGATTGGAACATCACAGTTTCCCCGTTTTATTGAAAAAAATGCAAAGGAAGATCCTACAATTTACCAAGGGGAATCTGCAGAAAAAGTCGCCTCCATTTGTAGACATCACTGGGAACACCTCGCCCTGAACTCAGCCGTGCTCACATCAGCTCCCGTTCCAGACGATGTCGCGCTCGAGCAAGGTACACTGATTGATGCACTGACGAAAGCCGAAGCTAAGTGGGCTGCCTTACATCAACCTTCCGCCACAAGAACGCCGTATCTTCTTGACGCAATGGCAAAAATCACGCAAGGCGCGTCGCTGGTCGCAAACCTTGCGTTGCTTTGTAACAATGCGAAGGTTGCAGCAAACATTTCCGTCGCACTCGCAACTAATGTATAATGATCATCACGGGAATTCGGGGGAAGGCACAACATGACAGAGCAACAGCAAGCACCAGAAACAATTACCGGTTTCCTTGATTGGGAAACTTCACACGAAGGTAGACTTCGCCAGTGGAAGAATGGACCTGTACGTGAGGACACTGACCCGTACGTTCCAGCTTCGCTGAAGGAAGAATACCCTTTACGCGCAGGGCAAATGCTTACAACGAACGTCGTTCAGAAAAAATCAAAAAATAAAAAGAAGGGCAAGCCAAGAAATGTTCGCCCTGTTGTATCTGAGATAACTGCCATAGAGGGCATCGACCCTGAGGCATACGCGAAACATCAAGCGTTTGAAGAGATGACCGTCATCGACCCGAACCCAAGAATTTCGCTTGAGTACAAAGGGTGCCCTCCTGCTTGTCGGTTGATAGATTTGTTTTGTCCAATTGGATGCGGCACGCGTGGCCTCATTGTTGCGCCTCCAAAGGCAGGTAAAACGGTACTTCTTCAAAACATCGCGCAAGGGATTCACTACAATCATCCTGAGATTGAAGTGGTTGCGCTTCTCATCGATGAACGACCAGAAGAGGTGACCGAATTCAAACGAACAGTGCCCGCTGAAGTACTCGCTTCCTCGAACGATCAAGATGTTGATGAGCACATCGAACTTGGCATCATGGCAATTGAGCGAGCAAAACGTAAACTTGAAGCTGGCAAAGACGTCGTCGTATTGCTTGACTCATTAACTCGGCTGGGTCGAGCCTTTAACAATTCAAAAAAATATGCATCAAGCGGGCGCACCATGTCTGGTGGCCTTGATGCTAAAGCACTTGACGTTCCAAAGCAACTTTTTGGTGCAGCTCGTAATGTTGAACAAGAGGGCTCACTTACAATCATTGCAAGTTGCCTTGTAGACACTGGTTCACGAGCTGATCAAATCATCTTTGAAGAATTCAAGGGCACTGGCAACATGGAACTTATTCTTGACCGATCTATTTCTGAGCAACGGCTCTTCCCTGCAATAAACCTTGCAGCATCCGGTACCCGAAAAGAAGATTTGCTCATGTCGCCCGAAGAATGCAAAACCGTTATAGCGCTTCGCCGTCGCCTGCTTAACATGAAGCCCCCTGTGCAAATCAAACAACTTCTTTCTGCACTTGACCGGTTTGAAACCAACGAACTTTTAGTGGGCGGGTAATGGCAAAACAGACTGACCCACGTCTAATGCAAGCAATGCAAGCAATTGCCTCTGGGCAATCGCAACAAGCAGACGCGCTCTGCCGGTCGGTGCTTACTGAAAAAAAACGAGATGATCTTGCCATGGCGTTACTTGCGCAAGTGTGTAACGCAACAGGAAAATACGACGAAGCCTTACAACTTATTCGTAATGCCATTGCAAAAAATGGCAAACGAGCCGATTACCACGGGTTGCTTGCTGACATGCTTACAACACAGGGTGACTTTCGCGGCGCACTTGGTTCCTACGACAAGGCGTTGAAACTACAGCCAAACCATCAAGGCGTTATCGCAGGCAAAGCAAACACTTGGCTTCGATTAAACGAGCCAGAGAAAGCGAAAAAACTGGTTGCTCCGCTTGTTAAAAAAGGTGGAGAAGACCTGACTATTTCTATCGTCTTTGCAAAGGCGCTCATTGAAGATGGTGACCCACACGGTGCTGCCGAGGCACTTCTGCATCGACTGCCCGCAAAAAATGAACCTCTAGAAGCGCGACGAACGCTCTATTTTGTCCTCGGTAAAGCGATGGAAAAGGCGGGAGAATACCAGAGTGCATTTGAAGCATACGAAGAAGGCAATATCCTTTCCGCGAGTAATTTTGACCTTGACACTTGCGTTCGCGGTCACGACGACATCATTAAGGCGTTTCCTAAGGATGCGTTTGCATCAATGCCATCGTCTACAACAAGTGGGGAAGGCCGCGTCTTTATTGTTGGCATGCTTCGCAGCGGTTCAACATTAACGGAACAAATTATTGATGCGCACCCAATGGGAAGGGGCCTAGGCGAACTCGAAACATTACCTAATGTACTCAACAATACATTTGGCGATGCACCGCTCAGTGAACGATGGTCATCACTCACCGCTGGACAACTCAACAGCATGGCCTCCGAATATTTACTTGATGCATCTTGCAAAACTAACGAAACAGTTGTTGTTGATAAGCAACTTGGGAATTACCAATTTGTAGGCTTGCTAAAGAAATTGTTTCCAAAAGCAAAATTTATACACTGCACGCGGAACCCCCTTTCGATGGGAGTTTCATGTTTTGCGCAAAAATTACCGCCTCACACAAATCCTTGGGCAAGTGGCTTGCACTCGATTGGACATTTTTACAATGAGTATTTACGCATGATGCGCCACTGGGAAGCGTGCCTAGACGACGAGATTCTTGAAATTTCATACGAAGATCTCGTTACTGAACAAGAAGAAAATACGAGAAAAATTCTGGATTTCTGTAGCCTTGAATTTGACCCACGATGCATGGAGTTTTGGAAAACGGGACGAACCGTTTTAACTCTCAGCCAAGATCAAGTTCGTAAGCCCATGTACGCCTCTTCAGTTTCTCGACACGAGCGATTTGGCGCGCTACTTAATCCACTGCGTGACGCTACTGGGTTGCCCGCTCTTTGATCCTTTTTCTACACCTATAAAAGCACCTATAAAATGACAACACCCCAGTCAAAGACTGGGGTGTTGTACGAGTGTGCTAATAAATTAGCGGAGTTGTCGCAATTACTTGCGTCGTCTTCGTGCAGCAATACCTGCAAGACCCAAGAGTGCTAATGCACCTGGAGCTGGAGCAGTATCAAAAGCGATACCGTCTGCATTCCAGTTGGTTAAGTCTGCGTTCTTGCCTTGGAAGTTCATGGAACCGTATACATGGTCACCGTCATTCACTGTGAATTGACCAACCATTACACGACCATCAACTGCAAATACTTGCGCATCACTAGGTGTTGCAAACCAAGTACCGTTGTCTGTTGAGATTGAACCACCTGCTTCGAATCCTGTCCAGTCAATACCGATATCAAGCATCGCATCGCCAGCGTCATCCGTTAGGTTGATGCTGACAAAACTATCAAACTCGAGTGATGGAAAGAAACCAAACAGCGCTGCACTTGGAGCGTTGTAACCACCAAAAGAGTTTTGGTAGAAGCCACTATCTGATGTTACAAGCAAGCTGTTGGCTTCATCGCCATAAACTGCGTCAAGTTCACCATCTACGCCTGCATAGATACGATAAGTAGTCATACCGGCCATGCCGTTTTCTACTTCTTCGTATTGCATGCCAGTAAAATCAGCGACTGCTGAACCTGCAAGGACCAAAGATCCAACTCCGACTGTTAAGCCTAAAAGTTTTAAATTGTTCATAAGAACACTTCTCCTTACTAACTCGTCAACCCGTTACGTACGGGAACAAACGAGAGAACTAATTGTTCTCCAATTTCCCGCCAGCTTCACAAAGTTGCAAAACTGACTGCTTCCAACTGTAGATTACCATGTTTTCATGAATCGGCAAGCCCTAATAAACAGAAATTTCCAGCTAAATTAACGTCCAAATGCGTTATTGATCCTATTTTAACTTTATGCGACTCTAAGAGGCATTAAATCAAAAAAATTCGTCTGAGGAATTAATCTGGTTTCAATAAAAAACAACGCCCTGGCTAATGACCAAGGCGTTGCTACGTAGATCCAATATTTCTACTACTTATTTTCGACGTCGCCTTGCAGCAACACCTGCGAGACCTAGAAGTGCGATTGCACCAGGCGCTGGGATAGCGTTGGAGTCAAATGCGACACCGTTTGCATTCCAGTTGGTCAAATCAGCATCTTTGCCTTGTAGGTTCAACGAACCATACACATGGTCACCATCATTAACC
>NZFX01000054.1 GCA_002689385.1 Phycisphaerae bacterium | reverse complement strand
CCTGCTGTGCAACTACAGCCGCTCTTTCCACAGTGGAGCTTAGAATCAATCAAAGCGCAAACTCCGAAAAAAATACCGAATTCAATGGCTACGAACGTACAACTTCGCAAAGTCCTTGGTCAATGGGAATTTTTTGTAGAGTGCAATGGAAACAGCGGCCCAACACAGAGCATTCTCGGTGGAGAAGGAGTTTCATTTCAGACGCCAACAAACAAACGGGCTGTCTTACGAGCATACCCAAATGACGATATTCCTCGTGGAACTCCTTGGTCTGCAACTATTCCCATTCCAGAAGACTGGATTGTTGATGATACTATTGCATTTTCGGTGCACAGAAAACATGGCGAATCGAATCAGTGTGAAACAGGGCCACTACCATCATTGCCTTGGCGAAGAAGCTCTTCACCTATTGTTGTGGATATTTCACAGTGGGATGAAGTAAAGCGTTTCCCAACACACTCCGAGTTAAACAACCGCCCTCAAAAACGAATACGACCGAATACACCAACAGCCCCGGCTGGGTCATAATCTTCTGATAGTACTTCTACTTCTGCGCTGTTTACCACTTCAAGTGAACCTGCGTATACAACGCCACCAAAAAATGTAAGGTCAAACGACGGCGAAGCGTGGTACGTTGCTCTAAACGTCAGAGGCATTGAAGTTGTTTCGCCTGCGCCATTTGGTGCAAATCCTGAATCATCGAGCTTGAAACGGCTGTAACTGTAAGAAACGCCTACACCGAGTGTCCAATCTTTTCGAGGGGTCCAAACAAGTTCGACACCTGTTCGGCTTCCAAACCGTGTCGATATGTCGCTTGTCAGTTTGAGTTCTTCAGAAAGTTTCCAATCCAAAACAAAAACAGGGAACCACCAAGCATCATCCAACTCTTGTTGAAGTATACCCAAGCCAATGCCAAGCGTAAGGTCTGAGGAGTAAGAGTGAATGAAGCCGACTGTTCCTCCAATGAGAACATCTTGGGACGCTGACTCTTCGTAACTCAGTTTCAAGATGCCACCAGTAAAAACCTTTGATTTTTCGTCGTACTTGTGAAACCAGGTTGTAGCAAAATCGATTGTGTTAATTGTTTCCCACGGGTCCGTTACACCAATTCCTGTCGTGCCTGAAAAATCCCAATCGTCTTGTTGGTACTGAAAACGAAATTGCACATCATCTTCGTCTGTAACTGCAGAATCAATTCGCAACTCAAGACCAAACATATTAACGCCTACTTTCCCACCGTTATCGGCAGATGCATCAAATTGATGCACATAATGAGCGTCAAGTGTGGCATCGTAGGATTTTGCTGCTAGTTCAGCAGGTTCGGATTGCATTAATAAAAAACATGGAATTACAAATAAATGGAACATGAGTATCTCTTCAAGAAGTTGTTGCTGGTAATGTTTCTATTAAGTTCGTAAGTATAGCATCGCAGGTCATTCCCTCTGCGTCGGCTTCGAAATTCAAAATACAGCGGTGTCGTAAAGAAGGAAGCACTGATTTACGTATATCATTAGTAGTCACTTCTAACCTGCCCCCTAGCAGTGCGTGAACCTTGCCTGCAACCACTAATGTTTGCGCGGCCCTTGGCGAAGCGCCAAATCGAAGGTAAGATTTTACTTGTGGTGTCGCAAGTTGTTCATCGGGATGCGTCGCGAGCACAAGGCGAACAGCGTAATCTTGAACTTCACTTGGAATGCTCACTTGGCGAACCATGTTTTGGTATGCAATAATTTTTTCAGTATCAAGAACTCGTTGAACATTTGGTGTCATACCACTTGTTGTTCGGTCAATAATTTCCATCAACTCTTTGCGACCCGAATACCCTACGTGCAACTTAAAAAAGAAACGATCGAGTTGTGCTTCTGGTAATTGGTACGTGCCTTCTTGTTCAATCGGATTTTGAGTCGCCATGACAAAGAACGGCTTTTTAAGTTCGTACGTTTCACCACTAACCGTAACCGTTTTTTCTTGCATCGCTTCAAGCAACGCCGATTGTGTCTTTGGAGTTGCGCGATTTATCTCGTCTGCCAGCACCATTTGCGCAAACAGCGGCCCTTCGCGAAACGCAAAATCGCGACCTGTGTCTGATTCAACCACAACGGTTGTCCCTGTAATATCTGCTGGCATAAGGTCTGGAGTAAATTGAATGCGAGAAAAGTCGAGGTCAAGTGCCTCACTTAATGTGCGAATTAGTAACGTTTTTCCTAAACCGGGCACACCTTCAAGCAACGCGTGACCACCGGCAAAAAGGCACACTAAAACGCCCTCTACTATTTCATCATGCCCAACCACTGCTTTTGCAATCTCGGTGCGTAACTTTGCGTAGTCTTCGCAAAAAGTTTTTACGCCGCCTTCAAGTGAAATCGTATCTGTCATGAGTGCACGATACCATCAAACCATGTAAAAAGCCCGCGCATTTGCGTAGGCTTTTTAATCGTTTAAACAGTTACGTCACTCAGCTTTTTCAATCATCCAGTATTCGATGTCGATTTGGGTTTGACGACCGAAAACAGTCGCAAGCACGCGAACAACACCCTTCTCTGGGAAGATTTCATCCACAGTGCCTTCGTAGCCCATGAATGGGCCATCTTTGACATTAACGTGGTCGCCCTTAGCAAACTCAAGTTTAACTTCGGTAACTTCTTCGGGTGCTTGTGAGTCGTACAACATCTTGTCGACTTCATCGTCGGACATTGGTGTTGGTTTACCTGGAGTACCAACGAAATCGCCTACGCCTGTTGTTTCTTTAATGATAAAGAAAACGTCTTGCGAAACGCGCGCGTCGACAAGCCGCATTTCTACAAAAATATACCCTGGGTATAGTTTTGTTTCAGTAATTTTTACTTTGTTGTTTTTTGAAAGCGTTTTGGTCTTTTCGGTAGGAACCATAATTCGACCGATGAATTGTTGCACGCCCTCGATTTGCACCTTCTTTTCAAGTGCATTGCGAACAAAGTCTTCTTTGTTGGAAGCGACTCGAAGTACAAACCAATTCATACCTTCTTGCGTTCGAGGCATTTCTTCGTTCGTTGGTGCTTCTTCAGATGGCATTGTTTCTGTTACAACCTCTTCAGTTGTTTCCGTTTTGTTTTCAATCTCGCTCATAACGTACCCTTCCCTTTATGACTGTAGAACATCGATCCATTGAAAGAATGCGGAAAATGCTAAATCCACAACCTTGCAAAAGAGCGCGATAAAAAGAGTCAACAAAATAACCAGGATTGTCGAGCCGACGATTTCTCGGCGAGTTGACCAATTCACTTTTCGCATCTCGCCTTCAGTTGCAATCATGAAATCGACAAATTTTGGTTTTCGCCCGATTAGTTGAAACCCAATAAGGCCACAAATAGCGATGACGATTACGGAGACTCCGCCCTGAACATAGACTGGTTCAAGATTGCCGATTTGAATTCCGCCAATTTGATCCCAGAGCCAAATGACGCCCATCATGACAAGAAGACCGAAGCCAATTGCAGACATCAGTCGTACCCAGTAACCCTGTCCTTGTTTATAAATGCCTACACTCATGTTGTTCTCTTGTTTCTGTATTTTCTGACCAAACACGCCGGGAGTGACTCGAACACTCAACCTGCGGATTTGGAATCCGCTGCTCTGCCAATTGAGCTACCGGCGTCCATACGCCTACTTATGCCAAAGTGAAAAGTAGGCGCGTTTTATTTACTTCCGCTTAATTTTGTGAAGAGTGTGCTTACGAAGGCGTGGGCAATACTTTTTATAGCCCTCTTTCACCTTTTCGTCGATGCCGCCCTTCACGCGGATGCTCGTTCGATAATTAAGATCACCTGACTCCGTGCATTGGAGCCATACATATTCTCGATCTTTTGACTTAGCCATTCATTAACCTCAAATCTCGCTTTGCTGGAGAGGGCTAGTGCCCTCTCCAACAGCGAAACAAATATTACTCAACAACTTTCGTTACAACGCCTGAACCAACAGTTCGGCCGCCTTCACGAATAGCAAATCGGAGACCTTCTTCCATAGCAATTGGCTTCGCTTCAAGGTCAATTGCCATAGTAACGTTATCACCAGGCATACACATTTCTGCGCCGCCAAGCAAGTCTAACTTACCAGTTACGTCAGTTGTACGGAAGTAGAACTGAGGTTTGTAACCTGAGAAGAACGGAGTCGCACGACCACCCTCTTCTTTAGTAAGAATGTACACTTCGCCTTCGAATTTAGTGTGCGGTGTAATTGAACCTGGCTTACAAAGTACTTGGCCACGTTCAATGTCTTCCTTGTCAATGCCACGGAGTAGACAACCAACGTTGTCGCCTGCTTGCGCATCTTCAAGAATTTTTTGGAACATTTCAACACCTGTAACTGTTGTCTTCCCAGTTTCTTCGTTCAAACCAACGATTTCTACTTCGTCGCCAACTTTAACGTAACCACGTTCGATACGACCTGTTACAACAGTACCGCGGCCTTTAATGGAGAACACGTCCTCCACAGGCATGAGGAAATCTTGATCAACAAGACGCTCTGGCTCTGGAATGTAACTATCGCATGCTTCCATGAGTTCGTCAATGCATTTACAAGTATCGTCATCTTTACCTTCGGTTTCAAGTGCTTTCAGCGCTGAACCACGAATGATTGGGATGTCGTCACCTGGGAAGTCGTAGCTGCTAAGCAGATCACGAATTTCCATTTCAACAAGTTCAAGAAGCTCTTCATCGTCAACCATGTCACATTTGTTCATGAAAACAACAAGTGCAGGCACACCAACTTGGCGTGCGAGCAAGATGTGCTCACGAGTTTGTGGCATAGGTCCGTCAGTTGCAGCAACAACAAGGATACCGCCGTCCATTTGTGCAGCACCGGTAATCATGTTCTTTACATAATCCGCGTGACCTGGGCAGTCAACGTGTGCGTAATGACGAGTATCTGATTCGTACTCTTGGTGACTTGTTGCAATGGTAATACCACGTGCTTTTTCTTCAGGAGCATTATCGATTTGATCAAATGCTCTTGCGTCGCCAAGACCCTTTGCTGCCTGGCGAGTTGTAATCGCTGCAGTTAGAGTAGTTTTCCCGTGGTCAATATGACCAATCGTGCCAATGTTCACGTGGGGTTTATTCCGAACAAATGTGTCCTTAGCCATCGTGAGTTCTCCGTTTCAATAGGTGGTAGCAACAAAAGCAACTACCAGCCAACCATTTTCCTCTGTCAGTTTTTTACAAACAAAACTGACACCAATTTCTTATTGCTGTAGACCGTCTACAGCAACGCATCATTACCAAAGCCGCCGACGGGATTTGAACCCGTGACCTCATCCTTACCAAGGATGCGCTCTACCACTGAGCTACGGTGGCAAAAGGGTACGTCGTGCAACCGACCATCCTTGGCCGCTCAACGTGCATCCTTACACGTTCCCCCTATAAGCTTTATCCCCGATTTAAAAACCGCCCTGGAGGACGGAAGGGAGAGTGTAACAAAAACCCACATTTTCGCAACCCCTTTGTAAATAGAATCTTCCCGAAACACACCATAGGACACAGAAAACGGGGTCCGTTTACTCTTACGGGAGCGTTTTTCGCTTATCAAGCTGATTCACTCGAATGCCCTGACCATAGAGTGACAAGTCTGAACCGCCTGGGTCCGAAACCAACGGCCCACGTTCTGTCCAAGGCACCATCGTTTTAGATGAACCATCAAGAAGTAAAACCATACATTCGCCCTTGTAGCGGTAGTCAACTTCACCATCAGTATCTGCATTGGGGTCAATGATTTCGCCTTCAGCTGTTGCACCAAAATCATAGAGCCACGGTTCTGGCTCTTGTGAAATTGTTTCACCAGCGACTGAATCTACAAGATACAGCGAGCGCGCTGGTGAATGAATTTGTGCGTAGGTGTAATAGCGGTCAACGGTTGAAGTCTCTTCGCCGAATGGATCCCTGTCAACGGCACTCCTAGCATCAAAGAAATCGTTCGCCGCAAAATAGCCCGGCAACCCCATTGCTGGACCACGCGTATTATCAAACGTCGAGCGAAATGGGTTATCGAAACTTTCGTATACGTCGTAAATGTCATTTTCTGGAGAATTTGATTCCCAAATCAAATACGGTTCGCCTTCTTTTTTATCAAGCAGACCAAACGTTCTGTGCAAACCGTTATCCGTCCACAAAATATCAGACCAAGTACCTTGGTACTGTCCACGAACTACATCGTCATAGGGATTATCGTCTTCTGCATGTTCACCGCGGCGAACTGAAATGGGTGCTCCCGATGCAGCTTCGAGTGTGTAATCAAATTGGCTCGGTAATACTTTGTTGTCGTTTTCACCCGACCACAAATTCATCCATTCATTGATTTGCTTTAGTTTTACGACTGTTTTCGCAGTGTTTGCCGCTCCACGTCCACTATTCACAGCAACGAGTAAAATCGCTGAAAGCATGGCAATAATGGTAACAACGACGAGAATTTCAATAAGCGTAAACGCTCTTTTTCTTTGATGTGACATGTGCATGCTCCACACTGTACGCAAGTAGCGCAGGTTTGGCTTGTATTATCCTAAATTCATTGTCATAAGGAATTCAGCGTTTGAATTCGTTTTGACCATTCGTGTGCGCAACATTTCCATCGCTTCAACTGGGCTCATATCACTGACAACTTTACGCAACCTGCCAACAAGCTCGTTCTCTTTTGGATCAAGAAGCAATTCTTCACGGCGCGTGCCTGAAGCAGCAATATCAATCGCTGGCCAAATTCGTTTTTCAACGAGTTTACGAGTGAGGTGTAACTCTGAGTTGCCCGTGCCTTTGAACTCTTCAAAAATTACTTCGTCAGCTTTGGAGCCCGTGTCAACAAGAGCAGTGCCAATAATTGTAAGCGAACCACCGTCTTCAATATTTCTTGCAGATCCAAAGAATTTCTTTGGCCGAATGAGCGCTTTAGAGTCAACACCACCTGTGCCTATTTTCCCTGTTGATGGCAGGCCGTTGTTGTACCCACGCGCAAGGCGTGTAATAGAGTCCATCAAGATGACCACGTTGTCACCAAACTCAACCATACGCCTTGCTTTTTCCATCACCATTTCAGCAACTTGGATATGGCGGGTTGCTTCTTCATCAAATGTACTTGCAACAACTTCAACTGTATCGGGTGTGGAACGTTTAAAGTCTGTAACTTCTTCCGGACGTTCATCAACAAGCAGCACAATTACTTGTACCTCTGGGTGATTCGTTGCGATTGCTGTTGTAAGTTTTTGCAACAGAACTGTTTTACCTGTGCGTGGCGGCGCAACAATAAGTGCACGCTGACCAAACCCCATTGGCGCAACCAAATCAATCACGCGAGTTTCAATAATATCGCCTGACGTTTCAAGGTGGATGCGTTCTTCTGGGTGCAACGGGACTAAGTTTTCAAATGTTGCAATGTCGTGGATGTCTTTTGGGTCATGGCCATTAATAGCTTCGACACGAAGCATTGCAAAATAGGTTTCTGTTTCTTTTGGTGGACGAATTAAACCACGAATTTCTTGTCCTTTTCGCAAGCCAAAACGGCGAATTTGAGAGGGGCTTACATACACATCATCTGGTGATGCAACGTATGAATATTCCGGACTGCGCAAGAAGCCATAACCATCGGACATAATCTCAAGGGTGCCTTCGCCAATCATTAGTCCTTGTCTTGTTGCCTGTGCTTTAAGAATTTCAAAGACAAGTTTCTGCTTAGGCATCTCCGCCCAATTTTCAACCTTTTCTTTTTTCGCCACTTCGCCGAGATCTTTACCCTTCATGTGTTGAAGTGCTNACAAGTTATACCCCTCCTTCTTTGCCTTCTCATATTTTTTCTGCGCGGCGGCCGTCAGTTTGGTGTCAAGAGAAGATGCTTCTTTTTCNAGTTCTTCGTCTGTGGGTACTTCACCNGGCTTGAGTGTCATGGACGAAATACNGCCTTCTNCACTTCTGTTACNTTTTCGTCTTCTTCGTTTTTTAGCCATACTTCAATTTCTCCTCNCCNCCAAAATGGGGCTTTCGTTNTATGNATCATCACTGAAGATGATGCACTGTTTTTAATCTAATGTAAAAGGGTTTGTGTTAGCGACGCTTTAACCACGTCGCCTGTTATTAATATCTTGAAGGATTTGTTGGACTTGGTCGTGTGCCTCGTCTAACGCACCCTCGTTGATAAGTACATAATCGGCTCTATTGCGCTTCGTGTCAAGTGGCAGCTGCGCCTCTTCCCTTCGGCGAAGTTCTTCTTCAGTCCAACCACGTGTATTTTGCACACGTCCGAACCGTATCTCCCGCGAGGCATCGATAAAAACAACTATCTCACAAAGGGCATCGAGTTTCGCTTCAAGAAGCAATGGGGCGTCGATGACCAATCCTCGTGTGCCTTGAGGGGCATTACTGAACTGTGCTTCTTGCATTTGCCTTGCTCTTGGGTGTACCAACGCTTCCAACATTTTTCGGGCATTTGGGTCTTGAAAAACAATATCCGCAAGAACGGATCTGTTCACATGTCCTTCTATATCCAAGACTTGTGAACCCCACCACTGCACGAGCTGGTCACGCACTTCAGAATCGCGTAGAACTACTTTGACGTTTTCATCTGCATTTGCAATAACGCAACCATGCTCTTTAAACACCGATGCAATCGCACTTTTTCCAGAACCTATGCCTCCTGTCAAACCAATAATTGGAGGGTTCTCATTCATTGCACTGTACGGCTCCACGTTGTGCCCTGTGCGCCATCTTTAATCGTTATGCCAAGGCCGAGTAACTCGTCCCTGATTTCATCTGCGCGTGCCCAATCTTTTTCCTCTCTTGCAGTGAGTCGTGATGCAATAAGACAATCAATTTTTGTGACATCAAGGTCTCCGGCGCACGCTTCGTCCGTTAAATCCAGTACACCAAGAATGGAATCTATCTCTTGCAACGCAAGGAATTCATCATGCAGTGTTGCGCGCCCACATCCACTTTTTGGTGCAGAGTCGACTGAATAAGCCGAAACTGCTTCATTTAAAAAACCAATTGCGCCTGAAACATTTAAGTCTTCGCACATGGTTGCGATAAATTTATTGCGTGCCATTTGCATGGGGCCGTTTTCATCTATTTTTGTTTCGCTATGCTCACACAACCAATTCGCAAGTCGTCGCCATCGGTTAATTTGTCGCTGTGAATCTTTAAGGCCTTGCATCGTAAAGTTTGCATTCGAGCAGTAGTTCGTTCGGATAAGTTCTAGACGTATCGCAGCAGGCGTGGCACCCTTGGCAACAAGATCACGAAGCGTGTAAAAGTTCCCCTTGCTTTTGCTCATTTTTGTTCCGTCAACAAGTAAGAAGCGCGTATGGAACCAATAATGAGCGAAGGCGTCTTTGCCGGTTGCACAACAAGACTGAGCGATTTCGCACTCGTGATGTGGGAAGATATTATCTTCACCTCCACTGTGAATATCGATGACTTCACCAAGCAGTTCCGTTGCCATCGAAGAGCACTCAAGGTGCCACCCAGGATAACCGTCTCCCCAGGGGCTTGGCCAACGCATCATGTGCGTTTTGTCTGGTTTCCACAACATAAAGTCAGCGGGATTTTTCTTCACTGCTTGCGTTTCCATATTCACTCGGCCACCCTCGCCACTGCGCAACGCATCGAGTGTATTACCTGAAAGTTCGCCGTACTTAGAAAATGATTCCACATCAAAGTACACAACACCGTCGGAAGCAACGTACGCGTTTCCTTTTTCAATCAGTATCTCAACCATCGAAATCATTTGAGGAATGTACTGCGTTGGTCTTGGCATTAGCTCTGGGTTTTTTTCAGCATCAGCAATCATGCGAATACCCAACGATTTTGCGTCTTGTATGAAGGCGCTCGCATAAAACTCCGCCACTGCAAGCGGGTCGTTTGTGTCTATGGTTAATTTGCAAGGAAGTGTTCCTGATTTTTTTGCTTCAAGAAGCCGAGCTGTTGCTACTTCCATCTTGTCTTCACCACCGCCGTCAGCAAGGGTATCCTCGGTCATGTGGCCAACATCCGTGATGTTCATCACTTGTTTTACTTCATAACCAATTGCTTCAAGCGTTCTACGAAGTACGTCTGCGTTTAAAAATGCACGGAAGTTGCCAATATGTGCGTAGTCATAGACAGTTGGACCACAAGAGTAAAAAGTAACAACCTTGTTTTCTGGGTCGATTGGTGTAAACGTTTCTGTTTTATGCGTGAGTGAGTTGTACAGTTTTAATTGCATGGGTGGTAGAATGTGGCTCTCAAATGGCTGTCAATAAATACAATAATTTTTTTGCAGACCGCACCGTGCTTGTTACTGGCGGAGCGGGGTTTATTGGTTCACATCTTACACAACATTTGCTTGCTCTCGGCGCTTGTGTCCACGTCCTTGATGATTTAAGTTCAGGGAATACCTCAAACATAGCTAACTTTGAAGTCAATTTTATAGAGGGTTCCATCCTCGACGCAGATTCTTTGCAAAAATCAATACAGGGATGTTCGCTTGTTTTTCATGAAGCTGCATTTGTTTCTGTTCCTGAGAGTTTTGAAAAAGCGGACCGTTGTTTCGAGGTAAATATTAAAGGGACAAGCAACGTCTTAAAATTTGCAAAAAAAGAAGGGTGCCAACGCGTTGTGTTTGCCTCTTCTGCCGCTTGTTATGGAAGCAACCCAAACTTACCTAGCAAAGAATCTGACGCCATTTCTGCCGAATCTCCATACGCGCAGTCGAAAGTCATGGGTGAACAATTAATGCGTGATGCAGTTGTTGACACTGTATCGCTTCGGTACTTCAATGTTTTCGGGCAAAGGCAAGACCCACACTCTGCGTACGCCGCTGTAATTTCTGCCTTTGCAGATTCAATAATTCATCAACGCAAACCAACTATTTTTGGAGACGGCACACAGTCTCGAGACTTTACGCACGTAAGCAACGTCGTGCATGCAAATTTACTCGCAGCTTCACACACAACTCCACTACTTGGTGAAGCATTCAATGTTGGAACGGGCAACATGCTTTCACTGCTTGAAGTTTTACAGGCAATGACGGAAAACAACATTGTCGATGCAAGCTACGGGCCAACGCGACATGGCGATGTACAACACTCATGTGCCGATATAGAAAAAATCAAAGCTGTGCTTGGCTACACTGTTACCGAAAAAACTGTCGATTCACTTATGGACTTTGTTAATCCCAAACAACATTGATTGTTTCGGGAATGGCATTCGCTTCATTGCAAATAACCATCCAGTTATCGCCAGATTTTGCGCCATCAGTTGGATCAATATCACCCCAATCAGCTTGAAAAATATTATCTGGTCCCAGAGGCATACCATTGAGAGGCTGATACGCAATACCTTCAGGGATCAAGGCATCAACTATGCGAACAGAACCGTCTGCAGTAACTATCACGCCAACCCAGATAGATTCAGAGCCGTGGAATTTTAATGTGTTGCTGTTTGTAAAAGTGTCTGCTGCTTGCACACCATCTTCTGGACCACGATTTGATAGAACAATGTCTGAAGAACCCGCGCCCGTGTGCCATTTTGTTCTTAATCTTTCACCCCAAAGCGCCTGATGTGCATACGAATTGTTTGCTGGATTCGCCAGCGTTGCCGCTTCAACATCACCCTGGAATGAATCATCCCAGAGCACTGTTTCGCCATCAATGGAGTTAAAGTCGTATGCAAGTGTTTCAGCGTTCATGTCTTGAATTGCAGGGTTTGTTTCGACTGGACTAATCACCGAACCTGTATTAAAAAAGTTTCGTCCAATCATCATAGACATGAGGTTGCCGGTTGTATCTGAAAAATCATGTGCCACACTTGCGTGTTCACCGCCAACAATGCTTGGTTGTGGAAGCTTACCCTCATTCGATGTTGCAAAAAGCAACAAAGCGCCGTGAACGCCTTTCGCCTGTGTTTTGTCTTTGGTGGTCCTTGCTGTGCGCATGGCCGTATTCAGCGCTGGAAGTAAGAGCGCGCTAAGCAAGCCAATAATAGCAATAACTATAAGAAGTTCGATAAGTGTAAAACCGCGTTGTTTGAGAATCTTCATAGACCTAAGAGGATACGCCATTACTACTAAAAGTCATAGTGGCTCAGGTTAATTTTTCGCGTGTTCGACGAATCACCGCTGGATTTCCGCTGTAAATAGTCCATGGATCAAGATCACGCATGGCAACACCTCGCGCACCAAGAATAGCACCCTCGCCGATAGTTACATTTGGTCCCACAAATGCATCTGCAGCAATCCAAACGTCGTTTTCTATCGTTATTGGCTGGCGCAACAGTGGCATGTCTTTGCTATTGAAATCGTGCGTACCAGCACATATATGTGCGTGCTGAGAAATCGAGACATGTTCGCCGATAGAAACTTTTCCAAGGCAATACACAATGACACCATCGCCAAGGCAACTGTTGCGTTCCACAGTTAGATTCCAAGGGCACTCAACCTTAATCGTTCTACGGATGACACACGTTGAGTCAATCTTTGCACCGTATGAATTTAGTAAGAAAATACGCCAGCCATTCCAAGTGTGAAATGAATATCGAAAAAAAGTTACTTGCACGATTGCCCAAAGAAGTCGCCAAACTTTCTCTTGCAAACTATATGGACTTACATGTCGTTCTTCGTTATTCATTGTCTGGTTTCAACTTTTTTTTGTATTCAATCATTTTCAGCGAGATGAAAATTTCATACGTAGATACAAGCATGCAAAAACGGAATCCTGTAAGACCATCCATAAATCCTGCACGTAAAATAAACATCCAAAAGAAACGGAAGAACCACTTGGCGGGTAGCCATGGGTAAATGTTATGCTTAATCCAACGGCGACGTTCTTGGACACTACCGAAAAATTTGCCATCAATAGTGATGCCCGTTTTTTCCGGTTGAATAATAATTTCCTTCGCTTCAAGCGTGGAATACTTATTGTGTTTCTCTAGGTAGCACTCAAGCCCACGGCGATCGTAATGTTCCATGTGTCCTTTGAGTTTGCCAATTTTACCATCTACAACCATGTGTTCATGCACATCTCGGTCTTCGTAAAACGCTTTGCCTTTCTTGAAGAAGCGAACATTCCAACTTGGGTAATACCCGCAGTGCCTAATTCTCTTTCCAAGAAAAATAAAGTACCGGTTAATATTAAATGCAGACTGACTTACTTCTTTGGCTCGTTGCGACGCAATGGCGCATAGTTCATCTTTAAGTTTTGGAAGAATTGTTTCGTCTGCATCTAAAAAATAAATCCATTCTGCTTTTACGTCAAGATTGTTCAATGCCCAGTTTTTTTGTTTGGCGTAACCCAGCCAAGGTTGTTCGACTACATGAGCACCAGCGGCTTTTGCAATTTCCCTGGTTTTGTCTGTAGAACCTGAGTCTATGACCCATACTTTATCTGCCCATTCCATAACACTCGCAAGAGTGTGCGGCAGATTAATTTCTTCGTCCTTTACAGGAATAATGACTTCAATGTTCGATTGTTTTTTGTCCCTTGGTGCTGTTATTTCATCAACATACAACACACGTTCGCCTCGGGCTTGTGCGGGTTCTCCCGTACAAATCATCCACTGAGGCAAGCGGCCATCCACTAACCCTCTGGCGCCGACCACCACGCCTTGTTCAATATGAGAACCAGGCATTACGACACTATCAGCAGCCACCCAACAATCCTGTTCGATTGTTACGTCACCTGTCCGTTTTGTTTCTCCGGAAGTGTTTGGATCACCGCATTCAGTAAGCAACATAACATATTGGCTTATTGAAGAACGATCTCCGACATAGACCTTTTTAGTTGCATGAACAATAACATCATCACCAAAAATAACTAAATCACCAACTGAAACATTCCATGGTTTATCGAACTTTACACTTCTGCGGATTCGCGCGTTGTGTCCAAGCCGCATGCCAAACAATCGAAGGATTGTCCTTCTGTAAAGATACGCATTATGCGGACTGCAAGAAAAAACTTGCTGACCTACTGCGTTCCACATGTACTCCCGGAACGAATTCACTCAACTGCCTTTGCTGGATTACCTATGAGTTCGACGGACTTGTCATAACTACGATACACGCTAGCGCGAGGATGAACTATTGTGTTCGGCGCAAGTATTACAGTCGGTGCAATGTATGCATCGATACCGATAAAAGAATTTTCGCCGATCATGATTGGGGGGCGCGTCAATGGAAATGTCGTGTCTTTCATGTCGTGCGACCCTGCACATAAGTGTGCTCGTGTATCAACTCGCACATTGTCCCCGAGAGTAATTGTGCCAAGCGAATATAAAATTGAACGCTCTGCAAAATGGCAGTTGTTACCAATAATGAGATTCCATGGAATTGTGATTTGCACGGTTCTGGCAAAAGTGCACCCTTTTCCTACTTTCGCACCAAAAATTCGTAACAATGAGGATCTGCAAAGCGGGAAGATTGTCCACAGGAAACGACCAAATGTGCCCCAAATCACACGGAGAAGTAATTGCAAAATTGGCCAAGCGGTCCGCCTTGTTGGCGGTGTTTCCACCATTGCAGATTCACGGTTTTGCATATCTTGTTTTTTCTCGTTTTGTTCCATTGATAAATCCAATTTGGGTATCGGTAGTTATGCTCTCTAGATTCACACAATCGGCATTTTCGATCTGTTAAATCCGATTTTGTCGCATTTTTCCGAGAATTTGCACTGTTAAGTACATATCTGCGCTGAACATTGTTCGCGGATATCCAAGTACACACCTTTTTCTACACAGGGGTCATTTGGGTGCTAGACCCCTGGTGTCAGACCCCAGGGGCCTGATGCCCTAAAAGAAGAGCTAAATCAAGCGCGCCTGCCAATTGCCCATACTAACTCAGGCATTTTGAACAAAGTACTACCGCCAGCGATTACCAGTACGCCTGCAATAACCGCCGATAACAGCACATAAAGGGCATTCAACCAGTCACCGTTGGCATTGTCAAGCACATACACAAGATACGACACTAGTGCTCCCATGCAAATCGTAAGTACTGCGGTTCTCACCCAAGAGCAAAGCACTTCAGAATCGACAAGGACAGGAACATACTGTCTAAAGAGCACCAACAAGAAAGAAACTTGTACTACCGCGCATATTGCTGTCGACCACGCCAAACCCGAAGCACGTAAAGGTGTCCATACAAGGATGCAATTCAAAACCAAGTTGAGACCTACACACCAAACAGCCACTCGAACTGGTGTTATTTTGTTGCCCTTAGCGTAGTACCCTTTTGTAAGCACTTGCACCATGGAATACGCCCAGATAGCTGGCGCATACCCAAGAAGGATTGTGCCAACAGCAATTGCATCGGCTTGAGTAAAACTAGCGCCCTGAAACACAACGGTCGCAAGTTGATCGCGAACAAGCAAAAGACCTGCACTTGCAGGCAAACCGATAAACACCGCAGTGCGCAAACCTCTGCGCATCGTGGACGAAAACATGTCATGTTTTTTTGCTTGCTTAGCAAGTAGCGGATAGATAGCAGTAGCAAGGGCTACGCCGAAAACGCCTAAAGGAAACTGATACAACCGCTGCGCCCAACTTACTGATGCCATTGAACTTTCACCTAATGGATACATATAGCCAAAAATTGTTGGACCGAAAATGTTAGACCAATTCGCTACAACACCATCAAGCAACGTGTTTATTTGCAATGTGCCAAGCCCGACAACCATTGGCAGAGTATCACGCACAAGTTTTTTACAATCACCTTGAGCGCTTTCAGAATGTTTTGTGAACCAACCAAATTTTCTAAGAGCAAACAACGACCATGAAACTTGTGCAACTCCCGCAATAACGACCGAGATGCCAATCATGGTCATGTGTTGCATAGGATTAGCAAAGACTCCAACAAAACCATACGCTGCCGCAATCATGCAACCGTTCAAAATGATTGGTGCAGATGCCGTTGGGCCAAACCGATCGTGTACATGCAACATTGCGCCAAAAATTGCGACAAGACAGACCAGTGGCATATACGGCAACATCACCATCGTTAACTGCAATGAATCGCTTGGGTTTTCTTGGCTTGCGACGATTCCCCAAAGTGCAAGTTCACCCAATAATGTCAACACGCCCAACAAAACAACCAGTTTTGCAATCGTCAACGTTGCAAATGCTTTGGCGCGTTCTGGTGATTCTTGTTGCAGGCTTGTATAGATTGGAAGGAACGCTGCAGCAAGCGCACCCTCGCCGAACAACCTCCGGAACAAGTTTGGTACAAGAAACGCAAAATAAAATGCTGATGAAAATGCTCCCGCTCCAAACAGTCGAGATATCGCTCCATCGCGAACCAGACCCATACAACGAGAAACAAGCGTAAGAACGCTGTTTGTTCGTGTGTTTTTTTCAAGATTGTCAGTGCAGTTGTTTGCGCTCATGTTGCTTTGTCCCAAGCAATGCGCAGGCCAACCATCACCACGGCCATTGAAACGACCCATGGGTCAAATGACGTAAACGAAGTTGCAATACCAAACAATGCTCCTAAGACAATCGTCACAAGGGTGCTTGGAAGCATAGTTTTTACAATACAGTGTATATGCACTTGCAACCTCGCCTTGCAGATGACAAACCACAGCACGCAACTTGTAGCCAATAAAAAAGCATTAAAAAAAGCAGCGGAAGAATATTGCTCGTCTTCAATCGACTTGAACAGATACCAAAGTGCAATTGTGCCCACTGAGGTAATGGTGCTACCAATGAAAAATATCGATACCCAGTTTTTTCGCTCTGCAAAAACTTCAATCAGATTCTCACGGATGTGTGTTGTTGATGGTTTCGAAAGTGCACCAACCCACGCCATAAAGGAAGCGATACCTAACTGCCCAGCAAGCACGTCATGCGTGCTAAACTCGCGAAAATTTGGAAATGCGTGTTGTGTAAACTCATCAAAAAAA
>NZFX01000053.1 GCA_002689385.1 Phycisphaerae bacterium | reverse complement strand
TCTTGGTATTAGCTGAATTGTTTCTGAATATGCAACTATCTATTGTTAGTTCTGTGTCTCTAATGTAACCACCTCCGCCACCAGCAAAATTTCCTACTGATTGATTGTTTTCAAAAATACAGTCTCTAAGAACAAGTTCTCCATTTTCCCACCAAATGCCACCACCCTTGCTCGAATTATCTTTGTAGCCGTTAGTTATGGTAAATCCCTCAATCAAAGTTATTCCTTCATTTTGTTCAATGCCAAGAATTCCTCGACCCTTACCTACGCAGTCAATAATTGTTACATTAGCACCATCGCTACTGTGTAACCAGACTGTTTTGCCACGCATGTCTACAACTTCATCTTCAGTACTTGTGTATGTGCCTGGAGCAACAATAATCTCATCACCATCACTAGAGGCATCTACCGCTGCTTGAATGTTGTCAAAGTCTGCCTTGCCGTCATCATCGACAGTCCAAGTGTCAGCAAGTGCTGTACTTGTTAGGAACATCGAGATGAGTATGCCGCGTAACATTAGGGACATGCGCCCCAGGCAGCGATAAGAATAAGGAGATCTTCAATATTCACAGTTCCATCAAAATTGAAATCAGCTGATTCTGTATTGTTGCCCCATGATCCAACTAAGATGAGCAGGTCATTAATATTAACAACGTCGTCGTTATTTGTATCGCTTAGGCACTCGCAGTAGTCAATAGCGCCATTTTGGTTTTGATCGTTTGTAGGATCTTGCAGATCGCAACTGTCCGGTATGCCGTTGTTATTGCAATCTTCAACAGCGCCTCCATCAGTTGTACATGAATCAAGAATGCCATCAAGATCGCAATCTAGTGTTGGGTTGTTCTCAAGTTCACATGAATCCACTAAGCCATTTTGGTTGCAGTCAAGCAGGATGTTTTGAGCATCACATACATCAGGCACAAAATTATTATTGCAATCTTCAACAATACCTAACTTAATCTCAAAATCATCTGGAATATTATTATCATTACAATCATCTTCGCAGTTGTCTGGAACCCCATCTGCATCAACATCAGCGTCATTATCACACGGGTCAATCCAGCCATCGCCATCACAGTCTGACTGGCACTCATCTGGCACTCCATTTAGATCGCAATCAAGACTGAAACCGCTTGCGACATCTTCAGTATCATCTATTTGATTGTTGTTGCAATCGGGGAACCAGCATTCATCAGGTATGCCATCGCCATCATCATCAATACTAGTGCCATTTGTAATATCCCAAATATCTGGAATGCCATTCTCATTGCAATCTGGCGGACATTCTTCAGATATGGAGCAAGCATTAAAGCAAACTTGATCATTGATGTTGACTACACTAATCAAGCACTCATTGAAAACGACGCAAGCATGGTAATTGCCAGAGGCTAAATTGCCTGTTGAGCCGCAAATTAAACTGGTATTGACTTCTATCCCGCCAATCCATGGCCCGCTTCCTTGTTCTCTTATGTGGAAAGCAGGAGACTCAAAATCCCCAAGGAACTGGCAGTCAGATAGCTCAAGGTATGTTCCATATACATTAGCAGCACCATGATGTGATATGCAATCTTTTATAACTCCAAGAGAGCCCACATTACCTTTATTGATAAAACCCCTATCCGAGAAGCCGTATCCTGGTGTAGAGCAAGAGCTACTAAAATAGATTTCCATGTATTCAATAACGCCGCCATTAGTTATATCAAGACAGGAGCCTTGCATAATATAGGGCCTACTTCCTGTTGATCTTAAGCCAGTTACTTTTACGGCCTTGGTTATATTGAAAGAATCATATTCTCCGGGCTCAACTTGAATGATGTCACCTTCCAAAGCAGCATCGATAGCTTCTTGAATGGTTGAATATTCGCTAGGCACACAATGAATAGTGATCGCACTGTATGGTGGCTCTAAAGTACAGTCGAATTCGCAACCGTTCCATGGATCGCAGAGGCACGGATCGTATGTTTCGCAAGAGGTGTCACATGGATCATACTGCTCGCAGTTAGGTTGTCCGCATGGATTCGAACAATCGCATCCGCCGTTTGCACAAATAGTTTCATTACCTAAATAGTTTCCACCGGCAACTTGGCATTCATATTCGGATATATTTTCGCAATACTCACTGCTTATGCAACATGCACCACTATGTAATTCATATTCAACAATAATAGTATGGTCATCCCAAGCAGCATCCGGGATTGCGTCGGGGTCATCATAAGATTCAAAATAGACCACATCAATAACACCATCATTAGCAAACCATCTCATTGGTTCTAAATCTTCTTGCATGGTAATCGGGCCACAAGGGAAGCAAGCTGTATTTACCCCAAGGAAAGGAGCTATCTGCCATCCAATCCATTCCTCATTGATGTCATCCATTAGGAATCCAATTTGTGCTTCACTACCCCAGCTCCAGCTTTCTGGTGGAAGCTGGGGGATTGGGTTGCTGAAAAGTACGGCATATTCAATGCCAACCGATATTATTTCTGCGCCGTGGGGAACATTAATCGAATACAACGTATTATTTGGATCACCCCATCCGCCGTAACTGTGAGTTTGAGGCACTTCTAGACTTGCTGTTTCAATTTCTGCAAGTGATACTTGGGTTGAGATAATAATAGCAAAGCAAGTTATAAATTTCTTCATCTCTACTCCTCTTGGGCAGCGCCCATATAAGAACCATTTTTACATAGAGCGATGGGAATAGCAAGGAAAATAGGTGTGGTTGTTGCGGAACCCGCTAGGAGGCTATTTAAACAGGGGGGAGACCTCCAATCGAATTGCTTATCTATAGAATGGTAGAGTTTATATCAAATATAATACAAAGATGAGCGAGAAGTTTGATCGACAAGATTCAACTATTCAGTATTACAACGAGAACGCTGATGCATTTGTAGGCAGGACGGTTGATATTGATATGTCCAATATATATGCAAAGTTCACGAGCCTTCTGCCGTATGCGGGGAAGATACTAGATGCTGGATGCGGCTCTGGACGTGATTCACGTTATTTTTTAAGTCAAGGCTTTGAAGTAGTTGCTATTGATGCATCAGAAGAGATGGTTAAATGTGCAAGCAAATTAACAGGTCAAGATGCGCTTCAGATGAAATTCGAAGAGGTAACATTCGAAGATGAATTTGATGGCATTTGGGCTTGCGCATCGTTGCTTCATATTGAAAAAGAACAATTGGTTTTTAATCTAAATAAATTGCTCAACACATTAGAAAGTGGTGGGGTTATCTATATCTCACTAAAAGAGAGTAAGAGTAGTGTTCCAGATGGCGGAAGACATTTTTCATATTACAACGAAAGCGAATTAAATAGCATTATTGTTTCCCAGCCTCATCTAGAGCTTCTTGATATATGGATTGAAGAACAGGAAGATTTCAAGTGGGTTAATGTACTTGCAAGAAAAGTCAAATCGTAAGAGTTTTACATAACACAGTTCGCATTTTTAGCGACATAGGTTTATGATGTACACATGTCAGCAATTGTGATTCTTGGACATTCTGGGTCAGGTAAGACATCTGTCGGTGCGTGGGTTGCAAAACACCTTGATATGCCATGCATTGATACAGATTGCAGGGTTCTTGAGCATCTTGGAAAAACATCGATTCAGTCAGTATGGGATGAACAGGGCGAGTCGAGTTGGCACGAGGCTGAAGCTAAGATAATTCCAGGTCTTCTNCAGGAAGACAATGTTGTGATTNTAGGTGGNCAAACANCNANGCCGGCNNCAGTCNAAGATGCAATNGCAAACGTGCCAATNAGTATTCATTGTGTTGCAGANGAAGACACGGCGTTAACTCGAATTGCAACATGCGAAGATCGTCTAGTACGTGATGTTGATGATGCGCAAGTAAGAAGCGAGCGAGTGCAGGAATATAACAATCTTGCAACACATGAACTTGATACAAGCGGAGACTTGGCATCAGCAATCCCAAGAATCAAGGCATTGCTTGCAGTAAACCCAAAAACTAATCAGTGAAGCTCTATATGGCTGTTTAGCAGCCATGAGCACTCATATCGAGAGTTTTACATAATCATGATTATCGGCGAAGTAGGGTGGGGATAGCAAGGACCGCCACGCGTAACATCTGCGATGAAACAGCGTGGATTGAGTTATGTAACCCTCTGGATCCTTAGTTGCCCACCGTTACTAATAACGGTGGAATAACGGTGAATGCCTCTTACGGACAAACGCCCCAAGCGCCAATAAGTAGTAACAAGTCAGCGACTTTTACTTCGCCATCGCCGTCAAGATCTGCATCGCATGTTTCTGGAGGTACTACGCAATCATCGCAACTTCCAGCTTCTGTCCAAGTGCCGCCAAGATTTGCGCATTGCTCCGAAGTTAATAGTTCACAACCTGAAGTTACGCAGCAGGCTCCGGTACCAATGCCATCATCATAAATCATTCCATAGTTTTCAGGGTTCATGCCGTCAGGGAAAATAGTCGAGTCGTTGTAGGTTGCACCCGCCCATGTTGCAGTTTGCCATTCGATCGCGCCAAACAGGTCCGCTCCAAACAGGGCCGCGCCAGTCAGGTTCGCGTTACTCAGGTCCGCGCCATTCAGGTTCGCGCTAGACAGGTTCGCTAAAATCAGGTCCGCGTAAAACAGGTTTGCGTTACTCAGGTCCGCGCCAACCAGGTCCGCGTTAGCCAGGTCCGCGCCAAACAGGTCCGCGCCAAACAGGTACGCGTTAGTCAGGTACGCGCTATTCAGGTTCGCGGCAGGCAGGAACGCGCCAGTCAGGTCCGCGCCAGTCAGGTCCGCGTTAGTCAGGTCCGCGCCATTCAGGATCGCGTAAGTCACGTCCGCGTCATTCAGGTTCGCGTAAGCCAGGATCGCGCCTCTCAGGCTCGCGCAGCCAAGATAGAGTCCAGACAAATCAACGTATAGCTCTGCGTCAAGTTCTGTTAGTAACAGCGTGCCATCTCCATCGCAATCTTCGTACTGATAAATGTCAGCAAACGATGCTGTGGTGATAGCGAGGGTAAATATGGTAGTGCACAGTAATTTCATAGTTTTCTCTTTCAGTTGTAATTGATTAGGTGTCTCTCTCTAAAGAGCAAGTAGAGCAGAATGATCACCTGAAAGCAAGTAAAAAGCACCCCCCCACACTTTTTTACTAAAAAGCGTTCTGCTTTCCCTGGTATAAAACTCTTATGGAAATATTCATTTGGCAATCATTTTTCAAATATACTAAACGAATTAAAGGTATCTCTTCTAATGAAAAATAAGACAGTAAAAAATACAGGCATTGGCGTTGCAATGGGCATGATTTGTGGAATCGTTCTCGGCGTTCCAATCTGCGGCAGCGTTAGTAAAGGAATGGTCATCGGCATGATTGTTGGCGCAATATGTGCGCCCATATTTGCGTTGATCAGAAATAAATCTTGAATAGTTTTGAAGCGATGGACGGATTCTGGTGGTGCTACTTTGTAATCACCACAGGTATCATGTGGCTCATTGTTCATCTTTTAAAGGATTTAATTGAAAGCAAGAGGCTAATGATGTGCACTTGTATCGCGCCAATTGTATTTAGCCTTCTATTATTGCTTTTTAGCAGTGCTGGAGGTTTTGTAGTGGAAAGCGCATTATCACTAAACAAATTTGAAGATAAAGTCACCACCTTTGGGCTGAGCGATCAAGAGTTTACAAATCTCATCATTTATTCAGCGAATATCACATCTGTTTTAACTCTAATTTACATATGTGTTTTTTCAGTACTGCTAATACTGACGGGAAAATCAAACGACCAGTACGCACGCCTGGAAAAAAGAATTTTTATTTCACTCTTTTTAGCTCTATATATTTATTCTGTAATTACATTAAATCTATATATCTAGAATGTGTACAAGTTGTAATTGATTAGCTGTCTCTCTCTAAAGAGCAAGTAGAGCAGAATGCATACCTGAAAGCAAGTAAAAAGTACCCCCCCCCCCCCCACACACTTTTTAAGTAAAGAATGCTCCCCTGCTATGCACTAGAGTACAATTTTGACAATGTTTGACTTTAATAATCCAGGTAAGAAGATGGAAGCAGAAAAAAGTTTGTGCGAATGCGGTTATTCAATGGGCGGTCGCAGCAAACATTCGACTTGCCCAGAATGTGGTGCATATGCAAATATCCAAGAAAAATCAAAAAGGAAGTTTTCCATCTGGTCATTGTTAAGCAGTTTGATTGGCTGGATCGGAATTTTAATGTCTGCTGGTACTTGTTTAGCAATACTCATAGTTGGCAATAAAACTATTTGGTTAAGTATCCTTTTTTATCTCTATGTTATCCTGCCAACTTGCTTCATTGCTGCAGTATTAACAGCCATCAGTGCATGGAGAGAATATAGAGGCAAATGGCTTATTGCAAATATATTGCTAATAATTATCTCAATAGTAGGCACAGCGTTATTTCTAGTGATTGGATTATTCACTCTTTCCAATAACTACTGGGGATAGCATAAAATAGCGTTGATTCAGTTATGTAAAACTCTTACGGGCATATGCCCCAAGAGGCAATAAGTAGTAACAAGTCCGCAACTTTTACTTCGCCATCACCATTTAAATCTGCTGCGCATGAAGCAATACATTCGACATTACCGTCTTCGCAGAAACTAGTATCGCCTTGGTAAATTCCATTGAAATCTGCACAGAAATATTCTGTTCCAGTTAAGCAACCACTACCAATACAACATGCGCCAGTATCATACTCTTCAGGGCAACTGTTATCAGAGTTGCATGGCATTTGGTTCCCCGCAAATATGCCAGCATTAGCAATACATTCCTCTTCTATTAATTGGTAACAGGAATTGTCGCTGAAACAACAGGCCCCAGATGCATAACAGGAATTATCACTATTGCAAAATGTTCCATCTCCAATATATGTGCCGCCAGCAGTAATGCACTCATTGAGCAATATGATGGAACACTGTTCGATACCAAAGCAGCACGCCCCTGCGTTATAACATGTCGCATCATCATTGCAGAATGACCCATCCCCCATATAATTTCCGCCTGCATTAATGCACTCAGATAAAAGCGTGAAGCCGCAGGTTAAAGAATCTAAACAACAAGCACCTGCGTTTGCACAGGTACTATCTTGATTGCATGTTGTTCCATCACCCATATATGTTCCGCCATATCCAACGCATGCACTCAGTGTATAGACGCCACAATCTGATATATCAATGCAGCACGCACCTTCATTTGTGGCATCAGTGCAAGAAATATTTGGATCTGCGCACTCAGTACCAAGACCAAGGAATTCCCCAGCTAAATTAAGGCACTCTTTATTCGGTAACTCTTGGCAACTTTTGTCATTATTTAAACAGCAGGCTGCAATCATATAATCATCTGGGCAAGTTCCATCTTGAGCACAGGTTGATCCATTACCACCATAGCTACCACCTGCATCCATACATTCATCTTCTAGGATAATTTGACAAGTATCGCTATCGAAACAACAGGCCCCAGATGCATAACAGGAATTATCACTATTGCAAAATGTTCCATCTCCGATATATGTGCCGCCAAAAGTAATGCACTCATTCAGCAGTATGATGTCACACTGTTCGACACCAAA
>NZFX01000052.1 GCA_002689385.1 Phycisphaerae bacterium | reverse complement strand
CAAGTACATTTCTTACCATCAATAATGTGATCTTCTATCTTAGCGATATTGTGACTGACATCGTACAATAGTTTTGTTTCAACTTCAAATTCAGCAGCCAATGTTTGTCTCAATCTATGGGTCAAAGCACTACGGTTTGCAAATGCAAAATTCGCCGCTCCATTCATTGCATCAAGATATTGTTGACCTTCTTTACTGTGAATCGGCGCAGCAGCTAATTGTCTGTCTTGAATTTCGAAGCCCCAATCATCATTATGCCAAGTTCCACCACGATTACGGTATTTGTCTTCGAGAGTACGAACATGATCAGTACATACTTGGTGCCCTAGTCCTCTACTTCCTGAATGTATCATACAGACGACTTGGCCTTCGAATAGATTGTGAGGGTTTTCCTCTTCGATTGATTGGACCGTCTGAAGTTCCAAAAAATGGTTACCAGATCCCAATGTGCCCAAGGCTTTCATCCCTCTAGCCATTGCTCTCTCTGATACTCCTTCATCAGTCTCTAAAACACCATTGGATTCGATATTTTCTAAATCCTCAGAGTAGGCATATCCTAAATCTACCATGGCATTACTTCCACGAGAAATTATTTCAGACAGATCATTTCTACTAATGTCGAGACCTCCTTTTCCAGAGCCCCCTGATGGAATTCTACCATTCAATCTTCCAGCTAATTTGTCGATATTTGGGATGTCGTCTATGCTGCATTCCAAAGCCACCATTCGAACTCCACAATTGATGTCAAATCCAACACCACCTGGGGAAATTGAACCTCCTTCATCTCCCCAATTAACATCGGTTGCTAATACTCCTCCAATAGGGAACCCATAGCCAAAATGCCAATCTGCCATTGCCCATGCTTCTCCAACGACTCCGGGCATTGAAGCAATATTGACAAGTTGCGATATTGAACGGTCATCGGTACTTTTGGAAAGATGTTCGGAATCTGCAACTATCATCGCATCAACTTTCATAGAATCATGGCGCCTAATACGCATTAGACCATCGCCCTCGACCTCGAGGTGATTACGCCAATTGCCTTCGGCCATGTTGCTGCGATGCCTTCTATCTCTTCATTTCTGCGCTTCAAGTAGGGATGGTTTGAAGTTAGATTGATGCCCCCGACTAACTGCCCATAGGGCAGGTGATGATTATGGGTCTACCTCCGATTGACCTCAAAGTGTTCCATGATAATGGATATACAAGACGTCAATGTCGTGTCACAGACCTATGGTTTTGGACCTGTGATCCACAACGAGAAACTTGTGGCGATACCGAAGAAGATGAGTATACATTTATTGGTGCTCCGATTATTTCTGGCTTCGATCAAAGAGGTCGAGAATTGAAAGATTCAATGCGTGAAGCATTCATCGGATTTTTGGAAGAGAGAGGCCACACTAGAATTGAACCTTACCCGGTCCTTGCACGCTGGCGTGACGATATCCATCTTACAATTGCAAGTATTGCAGATTTCCAACCCCACGTCACATCAGGAGCGGTAGAGCCTCCTGCTAATCCCTTGGCAATATCTCAGCCTTGTATTCGTTTGAATGATGTGGATGCGGTCGGACGCTCAGGCAGGCACCTTACAACATTTGAGATGATGGCTCATCACGTTTTCAATCGCCCAGATGAAGGACGAATGTTTTACTGGATGGAAGAATGTGTAAAACACTGTCATGATTTGTTGTGTGTAACGTTTGGAATTCATCCAAGTGAGGTTACATATGTCGAAAATCCTTGGTCGGGCGGAGGTAATGCAGGTCCTGCGGTTGAAGTGATTGTTGGAGGGCTTGAATTGGCAACTCTTGTTTTCATGAATTTAGCTGAAAGTGATGATGGTGATGTTGAAATCAAGGGAGTGAAATATTCTGAGATGCCACTTCAAATAATCGACACTGGTTACGGATTAGAGCGATTTTGTTGGGCTGCAGCAGGTACTCCAACAATCTATGAGGCGATTTACCCAGAGAGTGTTTCCTGGTTAAAAGAAATGGCAGGATTTTCTGCTGACAGATTTGCTATGAGTCAGATTGAACTTGACTCTTTATTGGGTGAAATGAGCCGTCTGTTTGGTATCATGAACATTGAGGCCGGTAGTGATGGTGACAGAATGCGAGATGTATTCTTGTCCAGATTGTCAGAGAGAGGTCATCCAATAGATGCAGAATTATTTTCTTCAATTACCGAGCCGCTATCTCGAATTTATGCCATACCTGACCACATGCATGCGCTAGCAAATATGCTTGGCGATGGCCTGGTTCCTTCGAATGCTAAAGCAGGATACCTTGCACGGATGATTGCAAGAAGAGTTTTGCGAATGCGAGATGAATTAGGTCTAGAAGTCAGCCTTTCTGATTTAGTGATGCACCATCTTGATGTGAATTATTCGGCAGAAAGGATGAAACAAACACAGGACGGTCTTGTCACAATACTCAAAGGTGAAGAAGAGCGTTATGATGAGATGCTTCGAAAAGGTAACCAAGTAGTCAAGACTGCTATCAAAGATATTCCACAAAATGCAACTGAAATCCCAGATGAAATTTTGTTTACAATAAATGATAGTCACGGCATTGCTCCAGATTTAGTTATGAATATTGCAAATGACATGGGTTGGAAAAATCTCACACTTCGAACCGGTTTCAATGCAGAAATGGCTGAGCGTCATGCTGCCATGGCAAAAGATGCTGCAAAAGCAGTAGCCGCAAAACCACTAGTGGATAATATTCCTACTCTACCTGCAACTGTACCTTTGTACTACGAAGATGTTTCACAACAAAACTTNGAAGCGAGCGTCCTTGCTTGTTTAGAATTAAGTGGTGAAGATATACCAGAAGGNGCAACACATGGAATTGTATTGGANCGTACGTGTTTCTATCCAGAAGGTGGNGGNCAGGAAGGNGATTATGGAAATCTTCGATGTGATTCTGCATCTCATTCAATTCTAGATACTAGGAAAGTTGGTGATTTGGTGCTACACCTTGCGNCAGGATCATTCGAAGTTGGCGACATGGTTCATGGCGANTTNGATTGGTCNCGAAGNAGNCAANTGATGGATCACCATACTGCAGTTCACATTGTTGGTGGAGCCGCNCGCAGGCTTCTAGGCCCACATATCTACCAAGCTGGAGCAAACAAATCGGTTGATTCAGCTAGACTAGATATCACACATCACAAGCGATTAACACGTCAGGACTTGGATGAGATTGAATCCTTGGCGAATGAAGTAATTCAGAATGTTTCTCGTACTGAGAAGATGACTCTAGATAGGAAAGATGCAGATCGCAAATACGGTTTCGACTTGTATCAAGGTGGTGCGCCGAAAGGAAGTGACATCCGTATTCTGCGAATTGCTGATCACGATATTCAAGCATGCGGCGGTACCCATCACGATGAACCAGGACGCATAGGCCAGATTAGAATTGTTAGATCCAATGCCGTTCAAGACGGTGTTGAACGATTACACATTGTTGCTGGTGATGCTGCAATGAGGTATGCTCGTAATCAAGAAGACATTCTTAGAGATGCAGCAGATGTTTTCCAAGTACCTGTTGAAGAATTACCAGTAAAGGCTAGTCGCATGTTCAGTGAATGGAAAGAGCAGAGGAAGAAAATCGAATCACTTGAAGCTGAAATCGTCCGTCTTAGAACATCTGGTGGTGGAGATGACATTGCTGAAGTCGATGGTGTTAGAGTTGTCATCATGGAAGTTGATGGTGATCTTAAGACAATGACAAAGATGCTCAAGGAATTGACCTTAGATGCTACAAAGCCTACTTTAGCAATCCTGGGAAGTCGAGAAGGTGGCGGTAAACTAATGGTTGCTACAACTGAGAATTCTCCAGCAAGTGAGAAATTTAACGCAGTAGAAATTCTAAGAGGTATTTCTTCACATATTAGAGGTGGAGGAGGTGGGCGTCCTACCTTCGCTCAAGGCGGAGGGTCAAATCCCGACGGGCTACCGGATGCTCTTGATGCAGCAAGACAACTCATAGGTGTCTAAGTGCAGCGTTATCGAATCCAGATACAGCCATTGTAAGTGCTTCACTTGGTGTGAACCATGCAAAATCTGAGATTTCATTTTCCTTCAATTTAATCTCTGAATCTTCACCATTCCATTCTGCTTTGTATGTGAATGAAACGAATGAAATACCCTCATTTGTGAATATTTTTTGAGTTACAATTGGGGCATCATCACTCAATTGGATATCAATTCCCATCTCCTCAACAGTTTCCCTAACGCAACCAATTGCAGGATGCTCATCATGGTCCATGTATCCACCTGGCAATGTCCAGTGACCTACAAAATGTCCACGCTCAATTTTACCCATCAACACCTTTCCTTCAGAATTTAAAATCATTACTTTAGATACTACCCGATGAATTGATCTGTAAATCGATTCACGTGCGATTGGATGAACTGCATCATCACTTATGCATTCATCTTTCCATGCCCAATGTTCTGGCCATTCGATTAAGGGGTGAGCCTTAGTGACCTGTATTCCTAGAATGTCGAAGGTGTTTTTGGATTCCCATTCAATTCCCATTTTCACTACCTCGTCCGAAGTTGGGAATCTAAATTTGGTTGAACCGGAGCGATTCATTACAGGTAATTGTGGACCATTTCCGTCGCTATCAACGAGTAGAACTTTACCATCATGCTCGAGATATAGGACTGCCGATGGGTGCTCCATGGAGTTACGACTAGGCTTCACGGTTTGAATCACTCGCATTCTCGTGGTTGGAATTGGCTTCTTCTAGAAGGTTCTGCCCAATTTCCTTGGTCACTTTCGCCCCAAGTTTCTTCAGATTTTCAGTTCTCCTAATGACATTGCCAGTTCCTTCAGTTAATCTATCAAGTGCTGTGTCATAAGCACTAGTTGCTTGATTTAGTTCTTTACCAACATCTTGGAAAGCATCGAGAAATAGCACTATCTTGTCATATAATTTACCAGTTTCTTCAATCAATTTTTGCTGATTTTTAGTGTGTGATTCCCGCTTCCAAATTTCCTTGATTAACATTAGAGTTGTAACTATTGTTGAGCCGGTTACAACTCTAACATGATTATCTTTTGCGAATTCCATATACAGGTCTGGATTCATCCTCATTGCTGCACTAAAAGCACTTTCTAGTGGTACATACATCAAAACAAAGTCAACTGTATTAATGCCCTCAATACCTTGATAATTCTTGACTGACAATCCTTTGGCATGGCTAAGAATCGAGGAGCAATGTTCTTTCATTGCACCTTCCATGTCACTATCATTTTCTGCATTTACATATCTTTCCCAGGCGGTTAAACTTACCTTGGAATCTATTACAATCTGCCTATTTTCAGGTAATTGCACGATAAAGTCAGTACGTGGCCTTGTTCCATCCTCTTGTTGGAATGTTGATTGAGTAAAATAATCCTTATCTCTTTCAAATCCGAGTGATTGTAATAGATTTTCTAAAACTAATTCCCCCCATGCACCTTGTGCTTGTGAGTCAGCCTTCAAAGCTCGAGTAAGGTTAGTGGTCTCATCAGATAGTTTCATTCCTAATTGGGAAACCTGATTTATTCTTTCTTCTAGTCTAGTTCCTCTTTCCAAAGACTTTGCCTCGATGTTATTCATATTTTCAGAATAATCTTTCAATGCCTTAGATAGACTGTCTGTCGCCTCATTAAAAGATGAAGTTTTTTCTGTATCTGCTTTGGCTACAGCCTCATCAAATGCAGACTTGGCTAATAGTTTGAAAGAATCTTTCATAGTCTCTTCATAGCCCTTCAATGAATCATTTATCGAATTCTCTTTCGCCTCAATTCCAGCAAGAATAATGTTAGATTCCATCTTTGCTTCAAGTAACATTTTGTTACTCCTAAGATGCATTACATACCACACAATCAAAGCGACAATAACCGTGATAATTCCAAAGTACACGATTTCCATAAAATCCCCTGCAAAGTTGTTTGTGTCAGAGGTTATTGAACCCACCTATGCGACAATGTGAATGATTGAAGTATTGGTGCCACCAGCGGAAACTATGCGAGTCGAGCAACTCAACGAGGGAATTTGGGCGATGACCTATCTCGTAGTGTGCGATTCAACTAACAAAGCCACATTGATTGACCCGGTTTGGGACAATCTTGGAGATTATCTTTCTCTATTGGAAGAAGAAGGTCTCGAACTGGAATTTGCAATGGCCACACACACTCATGCAGATCACATTACAGGTTGTTTCAAGTTAGCAGAAATGACTGGCTGTGAGTATGTTATGTGGAATGATACACCTTCGATGGGTGTTTCAATTTATGTTGACGAAGAGACATCGATTTCAATGGGAGATATCGACTTTCATTTCCACCATGCTCCTGGACATACCGGGGATTCAATGATTATCGAATGTGGTGGCAATATTTTCACAGGAGATTTCCTGTTCACTGGTGACGGAGGTGTCGGCAGGGATGATCTACCAAGCGGTAGAACCCACATGCATTGGCAAGCACTCGATGTATTGGAGAGATTCTCTGGTGACGTATTGGTTTGCACTGGACATGACCCTCCTGGCACAGAAATGCAAACACTTGGGTGGAATCGCGAAAACAATCTTGTTCTGAAAATGGAAACCTATGAAGAATATTCTAACTGGCAAGAATCGACTTCTGCTAACCTTGGATATGTCTCAAAAATCAAGACTGCCCTACCTGCAAATATCTTTGCAGAAATACCTGAAGATATCCCTTGGATCAACAACTAAACACTCTATTGGTGTTTACTCCACTGTGTGCCTGCTTGATTTCTCCAGTACCAGATTCCGCTTCCTTGTGGATGTTCAAGCCACTCATATCCATCACTCCCAACTTGGCCATTGTAGGATATTGAAGGATGCATATTATGTGCATTAGGTTCGACATATGGCTGGTGATAATTTTGATCCTCTTCAAATAATTGTTCCTGATGATAAATCGAAGTTTCATCAGACATCGATTTTTTGTTTCTACTCATAATTACTACAAGAAGTATAATCACTACTACCAGAAGCCCACCAATTCCCGAAGCAATTCCAATTATGAGCCCTGATGAGTCATCTTCTGTATCCTTCTTTTTCTCGTCCTCATTTTCCGCATCTGATATGTCGATACAATCATCATTAACCAATGGCTTGTCACAGTCTTCGCCTTCTTCATCTAACCATTTTGTTGAATCTTCTGGATCGGAATCTATGGTGTCAGCATATCCATCACCATCTGAATCGGTACAACCTAGTAAAATGTTGGAATCGTTTCCTTTAGATGAATTTCCATATATGAATGTACAATCATCGATATCATCTGTAAACCCGTCCCCATCAGAATCATAGATTGTATCATCCCAGTGTGTTAAGATTATGTCAGTACCTGGAAGCGCATTGTTTACATTTCCTTTGTCATCATAAGGAACTGCTACAAAATAGTACGTTTTGGTTCCTGTGCCAGATGGATGGTATAAGTCAATTGTAGTGGATTCTCCTGCATCTATACATGTTGAAGGCATGTCTCCTGGTATAAACCAAGAGTAATCTGTCCAACAAACCATCCACCCTGCAACATCACTAGTATCTCCATACTCAGCCCAACTAACGGTCCAGATGCCTTCAGTTGTAGAAACCTGCATTTGTGTTGCTGTAGGGTTACCATCAACCATGCTATCTGCAGTTGCTGAATTAGTAGCAATGTTTGAGTTACATCCGCCTGCATTACATACCTTCAATGTGAAGGAATAAGTTTCACCGTGTGTAGTTTCTGATTGGCCACTCATCATCCGGCTCGTTGTGTAAGTGTTCTCTTGAGTTGTGGCACAATTGTTTTGGGAATCACAGATTGTCATTTCTAACCAATCTAATGTAGTGATTGTTCCAACATAACCCCAATATGCTGAAATTTCTCCTCCCTTTTGTGCGACTACTTCAAGTCCATTTGGGTAACCAGTTGGCGGTTCAACCACAATTATTTCTCCACCAAAGAAAATGATATCTCCTGCAGGTAGTACTTGTGCGCCATAAGAGAGTGAATCGACAGTTACTGTTCCATCAGCATCGTTGCTTGTTGCAGAATCCCATAGTTTAGCCATTAGACCATTAGCACTAACCCAGAACACACTT
>NZFX01000051.1 GCA_002689385.1 Phycisphaerae bacterium | reverse complement strand
AGCAGAAGATAACAAACCACACGGAGAACTTTGGACGCCCGTGTTGCCTAGTGATGAACTTGTTCTTGAAATTATTGTTTCAAATCGTGAACAACTCGCCGTAAATAATGGCGTGCTCCTTACTGCTATTAATGTTGGCTACCGTGGATTTTACGAACAAGGTGTCGACCGAAGCGGTTCGTGTAACGTCGATGTAGTGTGCGCTGAAGGCGACGACTGGTGGGACGAGATTCCATGTGTTGCTGCTATCTCAACAGGCGGTACAGGTTTTTGCACGGGTTTTATGGTGAACAACACAAGTCAAGACCGTACTCCTTACTTCATGACGGCATACCATTGCGGTATTGACGCTGGTGCAGCGCCTTCTTTAGTTACGTACTGGAATTACCAAAATAGTTACTGCCGCGTTCCTGGTTCAGGTGATAGCGGCAGCCCTGGAGATGGCACATTTGACCAGTTTAATACAGGTTCAACGCTCTTGTCCAGCGGCAGCGCAAGCGATTACACATTAGTTGTACTTGACAGTTCGCCAGACGATGCGTGGGAAGTTTCTTACTGTGGTTGGGATGCTACAGGCAACGATTCGCCACAAGGCATCGCGATTCATCACCCATCCGTAGATGAAAAACGAATTAGTTTTGAATACGAACCAACTACAACAACGGGCTATCTAAGCGAAGCGATTCCTGGCGATGGAACCCACGTTCGTATTGAAGATTGGGACGTCGGCACTACAGAGCCAGGTTCAAGTGGTTCACCCCTCTTTAGTGCGGACCATAAAGTAATCGGTCAGTTACACGGTGGCTATGCAAGTTGCTCAAGTCAAACAAGTGACTGGTACGGAAAGTTTTCTGTTTCATGGGCTGCTGGCCTTGAAGCACATCTTGATGCTGCTGGTACTGGAAACCTAACAGTAAATACCCTTTCGGGTAATGGACTTGTTGTTGAACCAGGCGCAAATGTTGCACATGTTTGCACAAGCCCTTGCATCAATCCTGACCCTTCACAAGTGTTGTACACCATAACAAACAACGCTCCAGAAACAATGACCTACCGAGTTGAAACTGTGTACAACGCAGGATTCATTCTTATCGATGGAGGCAGTTCTGTGCAAGGTTTCCTTACAAGTGGGAACTCCGTTGATGTACTTGTTACAGTGGATGCATCAGGCATGCCCGATGGCGTACACGATGAAATTGTGCGATTCCTCGATTTGACAAATGACATGTCTGCAGACCGTATGCACTCGCTTGATATTGGTACGACTGCATTTGAAACTGGCCCTGCAACAGATTTTTATGCAGGCGGCCCAGTTGGTGGTCCTTTTACAACTACGCAAGTTTATACATTAACAAGCACTCGCCCAACACCATTTGATGTGCAAGTAAGTGCAGACGAGGGTTGGATTACACTAAATGGTTCAACAACTCCTGTGAGTGTTTCACTTAACGGCGTTGGCGACACGGCAACTGTGACGGTTGGATTTGGCGGCTCTGTGAACAGCTTGCCAGCAGGTATCGTCAATGGCGCAGTTACATTTGATAATGTAGCTGGAGACGGTGGTGATACAACGCGTGGTGTCACTCTTGATGTTGGTCGATATTCGTACGTTGCAACAGATTTGCCTCTTCCGATTAACGATAACAGTACAACTACGAGTTACATTGAAATAAACGATGCCTACTGTATAGGTGACGTTGACATTGAATTAGATATTACTCATACTTACATTGGCGACTTAGAAGTCGACGTCACATCCCCTGAGGGAACTACTGTTCGATTGCATAACAGTTCCGGTGGTGGTGATGATGATTTAAACATGTACTACGACGAGCAAGGTGGCGATCTGCCAGACGGGCCTGGATCCCTTTCCGATTGGGAAGGTGAGATTGTTACAGGCACGTGGCGCATGGATGTTACTGATAACGCCGGATCTGATACAGGTTCTCTTGACCACTGGGCACTGAAAATTGCAAGTAGCGGTGACGAATGTCCTCCAGTTGCACAAGACGTTCAAGTTTCAACTGATGCTGACAGTCTCATTGATATAACGCTCGTTGGCGCTTCGCCTAATGGCGGTGACCTAGAGTACATTCTTACATCGACACCGGCTGATGGCAGTTTGCAAAACATTGATGGATCGCCAATTGGTGGTCTGCCGTATACACTTGCAGGCGACCAGGTTCGGTATATTCCTGATATTGGTTTTGTCGGTATGGATATGTTTACGTATCGTGTAGACGATGGTGTTTCTTCCAACGAAGCAACAGTAACAGTGAATGTTGGCGAAGCACCATTTCCTGATGAATGTGCAACAGCAATGCCAGTCTCAAATGGAACATGGGCATTCTCTACAATTGATGGCACGAATTCATCAGATCTGTACAACGAAGACCAATGCACAGGTACCTACCTTGGCGAAATGACCAACGATGTTTGGTTCCAATACGAAGCTTGTGCTGATGGTTCAATGACTGTTTCCACTTGTAATATCGTTGACTTCGATACAGATATTGTTATGTACGAAGGCGACTGTTCCTCAATGAATCAAATCTCTTGCAATGGTGATGGCGACGGATGCGAGGGATATTCTTCTGTGTTAACGGCAGACGTTACCGAAGGAAGCATGTACATGATTCGTGTTGGTGGCTGGGGTGCAGATTCCATAGGCAGCGGTGAACTCCTTATTGATGGCCCAGAAGGCGATTGTGGCGGTGAGCCATGCGAAGGTGATATCAATGAAGATGGTTCAGTTGCTGTTGCCGACTTGCTTACAGTAATTGATCAATGGGGCACTAGCGGCTCTGCTGATATCAACGGCGATGGCATTGTTGATGTGACAGATCTTCTTGCAATCGTTGGCAACTGGGGACCTTGCGAATAATCAAAAGTTACAGCAAGAAAATCGAAGAGCCAATTTCCCTTCATTAATGATGGTTAATTAAAGCACCCTGTGTAAAGATTCCTGCGCGTTTCTTTAGCGGGGTGTTTTTTTGTTGCTTTTAGTTATGCATTCTGTTCTACTATAGTTTGGAGAGAAAACTATGAAATTACTATGCTCAACCGTATTCACCCTCGTTATTACTACAGCATCATTTGCTGATATTTATCAGTATAAAGATTGCGATGGGAATGGCACGTTGTTTTTAACAGAACTGAACGCGCTGCTAGGTGTTGATCTGTCTGGACTCTATCTTGGCTGCGCGGACCTGAATAGTGCGTACCTGTATTACGCGAACCTGACTGGCGCGAACCTGACTGGCGCGAACCTGACTGACGCGAGCCTGAATGGCGCGAACCTGTCTAACGCGACCCTGACTCACGCGAACCTGGAGTACGCGAGCCTGTTTCAAGCGGAACTGTATTCCGCGAACCTGACTGGCGCGAACCTGACTGACGCGAGCCTGTCTTACGCGAACCTGACTGGCGCGAGCCTGAATGGCGCGAACCTGTCTAACGCGACCCTGTCTGGCGCGAACCTGACTGGCGCGAACCTGACTGGCGCGAGCCTGTCTAACGCGTTACTGTATTCCGCGAACCTGACTGGCGCGAACCTGACTGGCGCACTTAGCTGGGAAATTTCAGGTTGGGATGAGGCAACCTACAACGAGACGACTATTTTCCCTGAAGGCATGAAACCTGAAAAATACAACATGATTAATGTCGACAGACCCATAGACGGAGCCTGCTGTGTAACTTCAGGCTGTGATGCGATGAAAGAAGCAATGTGTACTAATCTTGGTGGCACTTGGACAGAAGCTGGAAGTTGCGATGATTGCGTAGCACCTCCAGAAACATGCGATGCAGATCTTGACGGCGATGGCGAAGTAAAAGTCGCTGACTTGTTACTACTTATTGGCGCGTGGGGTGTTTGTCCGTAAGGTACAATGGTAGGCTCATGAAGAGCCCGGTAGATATATCTATTACAGGCATCACCTTGCAACCGGAAATACCGATTTGCCAAGGTGATTTGCCATTGGACTGGTATCAAGACGAATTTAAGCCCTATGCAGAAGAATATATGGCCCTGCCAGATAGAACCCCTGCTACGGTCATTCCATGGCTAGATAGTTATATCAAGCCAGCTCAAGACTACTTTGGCGACAGCCTTTTACTGCTTGCTCATTACTATATGGGCGGAGAGATAGTAAAAATTGTTGAGAAGTATGGAGGCAAAGTTGCTGACAGTTACGCACTTGCGTTACAGGCATTAAGAAATCCAGAAAAGAAAGTCATCGTCGAATCAGCTGTTCATTTTATGGCAGAGACTATCGCAACACTTGCAAATGATGACCAGGCAGTGTGGATTACAAATGCTAAAGCTGGATGCACGATGGAAATGATGGCAAAAGATTGGATGGTTAAACCAATCGAAGATCAGCTTATTGAAAAATTTGGAGAAGATCTTCTTGTCATTTCTTATATGAATACTTCCGGCCGTCTTAAAGCGCTTGCAGGAAGAACTGGCGGCGCCGTTTGCACGAGTTCCAACGCGCACCTAGTTGTTGATTGGGCACGCAAGCAGAATAAAAAAATACTCTTTGTTCCAGATGAACATCTTGGGCGTAATACAGCAAGTAAATTAGGAATGGATTTATCTAAGCTAGTGCTCTTTCCAAATCCGCTATACGAAGGCATTGACTGGGATGTGAATGATATTCCAGGCGTTGACGATTGTGAGATGATGCTTTGGGGCGGTTTTTGTGGTGTTCATACTGTATTTACTGCTGAACAAGTTCGCTGGTGGAAAGAAAAGGATTGGCGTGTCATTATTCATCCAGAGTCAAGATTAGAAGCTGTACAAGTTGCAGATGGTTCTGGAAGCACGGCATATCTTTGGAATGAAGTAATGAACGCCCCCGCTGGCAGCAAGTTTGCTGTTGGAACAGAAGGCCATTTTGTTCGCAATCTCAAAGAACAAGCGGCACTGAGAGATATTGAAGTAATGCATCTGGCAGATATTGAGGATAACTCTATGCAAGCAGCAGCGGGATGTGGGTGCGCGACAATGAGCAGAAATGATCCACCACATCTTGCAGGCATGCTTGATTTGCTACGCAAGGGTGAAGGCCCCGATTTAAATCGAGTGCTCGCAGGTGATACAGTCGATGAACAAACGGGTAAGCGAGAGCGACTAAATATTGATGAACGTACAATAATGATTTCCGATGCTAAGAAAGCATTAGAGCGAATGATTCAAATAACGGAAGCCGCAACATGACCATGCATTCAGATCGACATCTTGTTGAAGTTGATTTACGCTCAATCCCCGCGTACCGATTTGATGTAGTGATTGTTGGTGGCGGAGTAGCTGGAGATGCCGCAGCACTTTCAGCAGCTAGTGAAGGCAAGTCTGTTGCAGTGGTCACTAAAAGTGATTTAAGTAATAGCAACACAAATTGGGCGCAAGGTGGAATGGCCGCGGTCATGACAGAAGGCGATTCTTTTGAATCACATATTCAAGACACTATTACAGTTGGCCAAGGCTTGTGCGATAAAGAGGTTGTACGAAGAGTTGTTGAAGGCGGCCCAAGCGCTGTTGAAAAGCTTTTGTATTTAGGCGCAGAATTTGACACTAAAGAGAACGGCATGTTGGATTGCTCTCGTGAAGGCGGTCATCAGCACGCCCGAGTAGTTCATGCAAATGGAGATGCTACAGGACGAGAAATACAGCGAGTGCTCACAAATTCTGTCACAGGACATGATTTGATTACAACATTTCCAAATACATTTGCGCTTGATATTGTGACTGCAGATGGTGTTGCGTATGGCGTTATAGCTCAAGATATCTCAGGGAAGCTTGTGCTGTTCTCTTCAGCAAAGATTATTCTTGCAACAGGTGGCGGTGGTCAACTCTACAGAGAAACAACGAACCCAACTATTGCAACTGCCGATGGTGTTGCGATGGCATATCGTGCTGGCGCTGCCATTCGCGATCCAGAATTTTTTCAATTTCATCCAACCTGCTTATATATTGCAGGTGCTGCACGTGTCTTAATTAGCGAAATTGTTCGTGGCCATGGCGGCGTGCTACGCAACAAGATGGGCGATAGATTCATGGATCAATCGCATCCAGATGCAGAACTTGCACCGCGCGATGTTGTTAGCCGTGCAGTCTTTCGACAAATGATTGAGACCAATGATACGAATGTGTATTTAGATCTTTCCTGCGTTGATGGCGATCCACACAAATTGTTCCCTGGAATTAGCAAAATGTGCGGATTCTTTGGAATTGACATTGCAAAAAATTATGTCCCTGTTCGACCTGGTGCTCATTACATGATTGGTGGGATTCAAGTTGATTCAGAAGCACGAACTTCTATTCCTGGAGTTTGGGCGGTTGGTGAATGCGCAAGTAGCGGATTGCATGGCGCAAACCGAATGGGTTCGAACTCACTTCTTGAGGGAATGGTGCTCGGCCGTGCAGCTGGAATTGCTGTTTCGCAAGGCACGCGCGAGCGGCATCGCCATAGACCAGAGCGTATACTTAGAAGAAAACTTGACGAAGCCCCGCAGGGTATTGAACTTGGTATTGCAGACTTAATATATTCAATGAAATCATTGATGTGGCGCCAAGTTGGCCTTGAGCGAGAAGAAAATTCACTCACAGAAGCCCAAGAACATCTTTCATTTTGGTTTGATGCTGTAATGCGATTAGCTCCCGCTGAGGCGAGAGCTTGGGAGCTTGTGAATATGCTTACAGTGGCGAATTTAACAACTATGGGAGCGAAAGAACGCCGTGAATCACGCGGTGTGCATTTTAGAACAGACTTCAAAGAGCTAGCTGAACCCAAGCACACGATTATTACCCCCTGCGAGATGGAAGATCATTGCGTCGAAGGGTCAATAACGCAAGTAGATATTGAAACACCGTTAACTTATGGTTAAGAGGGCTTGAAGGCCCTTGCCTACCATTAAACCAATGAACAAGCCGCTCGTTGCGATGAGGACTTTCATTAAGACATCTTCCTTTTGAAAGAGCCATTGGTAGCGTGTTTTGTAACGATTTTTTATATTTTTCCAGTTCATGTGTACCTTCAAATCGTCCTAAAAATAGGACGACTTAAACTGAGTACGCAATTTATGACTAAATTGTTCTTAAAAGAAATTAATTCCTCAGGGAATATTGTTCCATAGTTGCTATTTTTTCAACCAGAGCAATGAAAGGTTTACAGGAAAAAACACTCTTTTTAAGGAAAAAATCGTCTCTGAGGAATTAATCGTGGAAAGAAAAAACATCTTTCAAAGTAATAGTCACTTTGAAAGATGTTTGATACTCTGCACACATGTTTGTAGAACGAATATACGATGAAGACCTCGCGCAAGCCGCGTGGATGATTGGGTGCCAAGCTACAGGAGAAGCACTCTTGATTGACCCTGAGCGTGATGTCTGTCGCTATCTCGATAGAGCAAAATACAATGGGCTCACGATCACTGCAATTACTGAAACGCACATTCATGCTGATTTTCTTAGTGGCACGGCAGAACTTGCAAGCCAGACTGATGCTACGTGCTACCTCTCAAGCCACGGCGGAGATGACTGGTCGTACCAATGGACGAAAAATTCAAATTCGAACATCCAATTTGTGGAAGATGGTGACACCTTTCAGATTGGGAATATCACTATCGCAGTAGTGCATACACCTGGACATACACCCGAACATATCTGTTTCCTCATCCACGATAAAGATACAAAGGAAGCAATCGGGTACGCAACGGGCGATTTCGTGTTTGTTGGGGATTTAGGAAGACCAGATTTGCTTGAAACCTCAGCTGGTATACAAGGTGTTATGGAAGCTTCTGCTCAGCAGTTGCATAAAACATGCCAACGCTTTTTGAAAATGGACGACTTCGTTCAAATCTGGCCAGCGCACGGTGCGGGCAGTTCTTGCGGAAAAGCACTTGGCGCAGTTCCACAATCAACTATTGGATACGAGAAAAGAACAAGCCCCCCACTGCAACTTATTGGTGACGAAGAAGCATTTGTTGACTTTATGCTCACTGGTCAGCCAGAACCCCCACTTTACTTTGCTCGAATGAAACAAATGAACCGCGATGGAATGCCAATCCTTGGTGGTTTGCCGGCACCGAAGAAGATTGAGAGTGCAACGGAGTTGAAACGCCTTGCATTAACAGCAACCACTATCGATACAAGAGACTGGGCTGAGGTCCGGGATGGCCATTTGCCTAACACCATTTGGTCAAAAGCGAATGGAGATTTCCATCGTTATGCAGGTTCTTTTGTAGATGCTAGTGAAGAGATCATACTAATAGTTAGAGAAGATGAACTTGATCGCGCATTGCGAAATGCAATCAGAATTGGTCTTGACAAAATTATTGTTTGGGCAGAACCTGAGGTTTTGCTTCAAGTGCCGAACCTTGAAACAATGCCAGAAATTACAGTGCAGGAATTAGATACAGTTGAAAACATCTCAATACTCGACGTTCGCCGCTTGCCAGAGTTTGAAGCAGGTGCAATTGGTGGTGCGATTAACGTTGCGCACACTCGGTTGCTCGGCCGCCTCAATGAAATTGATAAAAAACAAACATGGGTTGTGAATTGCCATGGTGGTAGCCGAAGTGCGGCTGCATGCATGGAGTTGAAACGCAAAGGATATACTGTAACGAACCTCGCAGGAGGTTACAAAGGGTGGAAGCAACATACGAGTTTTTGTGAGGTGTAATGCTTTTTGTTTCCCTTAGTCTTTCGGTGCCCAAAAGTGAAGTTCGCTTTGTGTATGGGACAAGTTCGGGACCAGGTGGACAACATGTTAATAGGGTTGCAACAAAAGCAACGCTTTTGTTTGATGTTGCACAAGCGCAATCACTAAGCGTTTCGCAAAGAAGAAAAATTACGAATGCACTTGCAACTCGTATCAACAAAGCAGGTGTACTTCGAGTAACCTCCTCTAAGTATCGATCGCAAGGCGCAAATCGTGAAGCTGTTATCGAACGCTTCGTCGAGTTACTCTGTGAGGCGATCAAGCCTATCCGAAAACGAAAAAAATCGAAAGTGCCACGGTCTTCGAAAAAAAAACGGCTCCAGAGTAAGTTGCAACGTGGAGAAACGAAGCGTTTACGAGGAAAAGTGCAACCAGATCATTAGTTTAATCGTATTTGTTTTTAGTTTTGATTTTTCTATTCTTGATCTATACTTAGGTAAAGGCTTTTATGATTCTCACATCAGTACTTATTCTTTCAGCAAATGCTCTTGCGCTTCCTTCCTACCCTGAAGGTGCTGGCATTCCAAGAAATTTGACCAAGGAAGAAGCCCGGTATGTTCAACAAAATCCGATTACTGCCCCGCGCGGTGTAACCTCTCCACCGGCAGGCCCAGTGCATTGCGTTGCCGAATACGAACCGATGGCCGGCATCCTGCTAGCTTGGGAAGGGTATGCATCGATAGTCGCCGAAATGGCAGCTAGAATTACTACAATTGGTGAGGCGGAAGCGATTGTTGTTATTGATCAACCAGGCGAAGAGTCGCAAGCGTTATCGCAAATTGCTTCTTACGGCGGTGATACAAGCAAAGTGAAGTTTATCTATCGCACCATAGATACAGTTTGGATTCGAGATTACGGCCCACGATACATTTATGAAGGAGCGTGCCGAGCAATAGTCGACCATACCTATAACCGCCCTCGTCCAAACGATAATGCGTTAAATAGTTTTGTCGCTGAAGAATTCGGGCATGCACTTTACGAGGTACCCCTTGTGCATGGTGGCGGGAACTTTCACTTAAACGCCGTAGATTTTGGCTGGGCAACTGAGCTCATCGAAGATGAAAACAACGGTATGTCTCAAGCAGAGATTCGTGGATATTGGCAAGAGTACCAAAACTTAGATATGACTATTACCGATGCTTTTCCTACTTCTGTTGATTCAACCCAACACATAGATATGTGGATGTGCTGGGCTTCCGACACTACTTGTGTAGTTTCTGATTGGCCGAACAATAGTGGTTCAACGCAGGATCAAATTTGCGACGCAATGGCTGCATCGTTACAACTTCAAGGGTACACCGTTGTGCGAATTCCAGCCCGAAGTGTTTCATGGACACATTACACCTATGCGAATTCGGTCATTTGTAACGACTTGGTGCTTGTTCCAAGTTACACAAATTCTTCAGTTATGCAACATAACGCTCAAGCAATCGCTGCTTGGGAGTTAGCATGTCCGGATAAAACGGTTGTTTCCGTTCCATGCCAATCAATTGTTACTTCGGCGGGCGTGATGCACTGCATTAGTATGCACGTACCGTCACACTCTGGAGGGGTGCACCCGACAGTGCATCTGCAAACTCCAAACGGCGGTGTTGTGTACCAACCAAATCAATCTGTGCCAATAACTTGGATTTCCGACGACGATATTTCAGTAACGACAGTCAATATTGAATTTTCGCCCGATGGTGGGAGTTCATGGCAAAATATTGTGTACGCAACGGCTGACGATGGCCTGTATGTTTGGCAAGTCCCTGACGTCAACACAAGCGTTGGTGTGATTCGGGTCGTTGCTTTTGATGCAGATGGAAATTCTGGATTTGATGCAGGAGACGGCTATTTTTCTATAAATGGAACTGCGATTGCTGGTGATGCGAACGGGGACGGACTTGTGAACGTTGCTGATATTCTTGCTGTTGTCGATGCCTGGGGTGCTTGTGGGTTCTCCTGCAGCGAGGATCTTAATAGTGATGGGAGTGTAAATGTAGTTGATTTGCTTGCAGTCATTGGTGCTTGGTAATGTAGGTAATTTTTTACTGCAATTTATTTTTCAATTCTTGCTTTTTTGGCAACCTATAGCAATAAAATCCCGAATATCTCTTTGAAACACAGCTTTACTGTGTTATGTTTAAGCGATTATCTAGATAACTTCTACCCCCCCCTCAACATTACCAGGAGAGCATTAAATGCGAGGATCCACTTTACTTATCACGGTTGCCACGGTAGCCATAGCCACAATTAGCATAATTGCAGTAAACAGCGATGCTGGGCGTAAAAAAACAAATCAAAGACTTAGCCAAATCGGGCCAGACGTAGTAGCGTGGGCAATTGGTGGTCAGAATAGTGAAGACATTGATTATGGTGGCTCATCGGATGGCATCGGTGGATATTCAATGGCAACAGTTTCCTGTAACTGGGGCGATACTGGACTTAACTGGTATGGAGGGACAAACAACTCTCCAATTATTATGCAGAATATGTTTCGTTTAAAAGACGGCAAATTTGAACAGATTGGCATGCAGTCATTTATGAAACATTCATTTTGTGCATTGAGTGAACCAGGATGTGGAGATTGCGAGGCGGCGCCTTGTGACATTTTGGGTATTGGTTGTGCTGATACATATTGGGCTGGACTTAATTTAAATGGTGACTGTCCTCGTTCAGATGTTAACGCATTCACTGGTGAATACCCCTATCCATTCACACATAGCCCAAGCGGTCCAAGTGCAACTCGCGGCAATCTAGTAGTACCTAATATCGATGTTGATCCTGCACTTAACTCAGGTGCTCGATATTTTATTGAGGCTATGTATATTGCAGCAGATGATCATGCTGCAGGTAATGGTGATAATAATGCTTCTTATAGAGAAATTGGTTTTAATAGCATCTCTGATCCCTACGTTTTAGCTAATGGTCCTCAAGAAACGATGGCTGGTGACCCAGCGATTAGAGCTTGGGCTGCTATTGATTCAAGTGTTGTTCTTACAGAAGCACATGTCCCAGGTGAGGGCTTGATTTTAATCGCTTGTAAAGTCTCCGATAACGCAGACGGTACCTACGATTATGAATACGCAATCCATAACTTAAACTCTGATCGAAGTATCAACAGCGTTGAAGTGCCAGTCGGTGATGCCTCTGTTTCTGCAGTTGGTTTTAAGGACATCGATTACAACTCAGGCGAGTTATACGACAATACTGATTGGTCTTCAAGCATTAATGCAGGTACTGTAAATTGGAACGGAGCAACATACGCAACAAATCCAAACGGTAACGCACTTCGTTGGGGAACTATGTACAACTTCAGCTTGACAACGACTGCTGCTCCAGTCGATGGTGAAGTGCAACTTGGCCTCTTTAAGCCAGGTGGTCCAGACTACTTCTCTATGGCAACTAGAGTTCCTAGTGCCGAAGCAATTGACCCGTGCGATCTTCCTCTAGGCGTATGCCCTGAAGATGTTGACGATGACGGCGTTGTTGCGGTTGGTGACTTACTCGCAGTCGTTGGTGACTTTGGTGAATGCGGCGACGGTACATACCGCCCTGCTGGCGATGTGGATGGCGATTGCTGTATTACAGTAAGCGACCTTCTTCAAATTGTTAATGCATGGGGCAATGACTGTTCGCCTTGGGGTGCTTGCTGCTTCGCGGGTGGCGGGGATTGGTCATGTGGTATGTCAAATGAAGCTAGCTGCCTAAGTTCTGAAGGCACTTGGCAGGGAGACTATTCGAGTTGTGATTGGAACGGCGGTTCAGTCAGTTGCCCCCAACCTGGAGCCTGTTGTTTTGAAGATGGCTCATGTGCTGAAATATTAGCTACAGATTGCTCTGAACTAGGTGGTGGATTCCAAGGCGTCGACAGTGATTGCGCTTCTGCGAATTGCCCAGTTGCAGGTGCTGGAGACGAATGCTCCTCGGCACTTATTGCTGTCAATGGTGCAAATCCTTTTGAAACAGCGACAGCAACACCGAGTGAAGGTTCACCAGATGATGCGCAATGTGAAGGGACTTATCTTGATTGGGGTAACAGTGCTGACATTTGGTTCTTGTATGTTCCAAGTGCATCAGGCACCGTTCAGTTCACAACGTGTGACTCAAACAGTTACGATACTTCCATGGTGCTGTACCAGGGCTCTTGCGACAACCAAGTCGCATGCAATGGTGACGGTGATGGCGGTAATGGTTGCCAACAGTACTATTCAGAGATTGATTACGATGTAAATGCTGGTGAATCCTACTACATTCGTATTGGTGGATACCAAGGTGAGACTGGCCCTGGTACGCTCACTATTGAGTAAGTAGTACCTTTTTCTAGGTTTTTCACAACGGCAGGCACTTTGTGCCTGCCGTTGTTTATTCTTGGACTGGTGTTAGTGATTTAGAGAATGGCAAACAGCAGCAGGTAATGCGGGGCACCAACGAATTCCTGATTGATACGTAATAAACTTTCTTAGGGTGTCTAGAATTAGGCGACGTTTTTATTGCCGTGTATAGAGTGTAGAAATAATAGGCGTTTCATCAGAAGATGCAAGGTCAAACACATGAAGCGTAAAGTGATCATTGTCGAGGCGTGTTACTCGATAAAGAACATGTTTGTCGTGTTCATCAGTGAACCAATCATCCATCGTGCCCCAGAGTGAAAGTGATTTCTTTGAATGACTCAATATGCCCTCAGCTTGGCGAATCGAAGTACCAAGATCATCAACGAACGACGCGACAAACTTATGTTTGTAATTGTCATACCCAAGCGTAAGTCGACTCACAAAAGAAACGCCTGCAAGCTCGCCTGTGTGCAACCCGTCGAGGAATCGATCTCCGAACACCATCGTATAGATTGCTTCCCCTTGAGATGCCCCCATGTCTAGATAGGTCGTTGAAGTGTCCCACGTTCCTGCAAAATGTTGAAGAAATTCGTGCTGTTCATTTGGCGTTGCAAATTTTTCCCCGAGTCTTTCCATTCTAGCGAGTGTTTCGCCTGGAACCTCTTCCTGATACAGAGCGAATGAACAAAGCGATAGAGAAGCAATGATGAGAATTGGTAGAAAGCGTTTTGTGCACATGGTTGACTCCGTAAATGGTTGTTGCGCGTATGGTACAATCCCGAGGATGAAACATACACTCATATTTATCTGTCTTTTTACCATTGCACTCACATCTTGCGAAAATCCAACTCCTGATGAAGACACAGTTGTTGATCAGGCAATGCCCGTTTCAAAAGCTAAAGAGAACGTGCCTTCGGCAAAATCGCAGGCAATGCCACCTTCAAGAGGAGCGGATATATCACTTGAATGGGACGAACGTGATTTTGGAACTATCTGGGATTTTGAATCAGTGACGACAACTTTTCCATTTACGAACACTGGTTCAAAAACACTTGTGCTTAGCCGGCTCCAAGCAGGATGCGGTTGCACAACCCCCATTGCAGATAAGACAATTCTTCAGCCAGGTGAAAGCGGGACAATTACAGTTACATTTGATCCAAAAGGTAAGGAAAATAAACAAGATAAAAAAGTAACTATCTTTTCTAACTCAGCAAAGAATCCAGAGAAAGCATTTTGGATACGCTCTGTTGTTAAAACATTTGTCACTGTTCCAGATAAATTTTTAAAGTTGAATCAGATGACACTTGGTGAACCTCATGCAGTCGAGTTTGATTTCTTCCCAGTTGATCCAAATTTCAAAATAACTTCCATGACTGGAACTGGAAAGCATGGACAATTTATTTCTGGCGAGGAATTGGTTGTTGCAGAAGGTGCGCCTAGGCGAATACAAATAAATGTACGTCCAGACATGCCATGGGGTGCATTCCATAGCCAACTCAAAGTAACGGGCGTAGGAAAAACGCCAGATGGAAAAACTATAAATCACTCATTTACTGTGTTTGCCAATGGTAAAACGTTCGGTAAGATTGTTGCTGATAAACACATTATTAGTTTAGGTTCATTGCAACCAGGTGGATCGTATCACAAGCGAATTACTATTCGCCATGAAGATGACGCACCATTTAAAGTTGTTAACACGGCTGTTTTACAGCCGACAGTAACAGGAATCAATGCTACCGCTGTTCCAAACATTGATGGCTCATACGATGTAATCGTTTCGGGCAAGCTTCCTGCTACGCATCAAGGACCAATCAATGCAGAGGTTATGGTGCAAACCGATGTGCCTGGGGAAGAGGTTTTAAAGTTTCGAGTTGCTGGCGTTGTGCCAAAGAGGTAACGATGAGCACGAAGTGGGATGCGCGTTTTTTAGAACTTTCTGAGTCCATTGCTACTTGGAGCAAGGACCCATCGCGTGGAGTCGGCGCTGTCATAGTTTCGCCGATGAGGCAAGTTGTTGCAACGGGATACAACGGTCTTCCAAGGGGTGTTGAGGACCACCCTGATCGACTTGAACGTCCTGCTAAATATGATTTAATAGTGCATGCAGAAATGAATGCAATTATTCAATGCGCTAGAAACGGCATCTCCCCTGTTGGGTCAACTATTTATTCTTCCTTTAGCCCGTGTATTCACTGCACGCTTTCGATCGTTCAGGCAGGAATTTCCCGGGTGGTTACTCGGTCGATTGTTAGAGGCGATGCACATTGGAATGCTTCGATAGAAAAATCAATTGCGATGTTCAAAGAAGTTGGTATTGAATACACTGTTCTGGATGAACCTGAATGAGGGTGCTTCTCTCGATACTACTATGCGTAAGTAGTTTTGCTTGCTCCAAAAAAACTACCCCTACCCCTTCTTTTTTACATACGGGTGCTGTTTTTTTAGACCTGCCATTACCAACGCCCAACTCAATTCGTTCGGGAAGCGGAATGCCAGGCGAAGCATACTGGCAACAACAAGCAGACCACGATATTAATGTTCGCCTTGACGTTGCAACTAATGTTCTTATTGCTTCTGAATTAATAACATATCACAATAATTCGCCAGACACTCTTTCCTATATCTGGCTCCAGCTTGAACAGAACGTCCACCGTGCAGATAGTATTCGTTCGCGAGAGGGTCGGTCGACTGGTGAAGAATCGTACGAAGGAATTCGCATTTCAAAACTCCAAGTCGATGGCGAATCTGTTGCTTGGCATGACTACGCCACGACTGCGAAAGTCCTTCTTCAACAACCATTGCATTCAGGTGATACATGCGTGATTCAAGTGGATTGGTCGTTTCCAATGCCAGTTACCTCAGGGCTCCGTATGGGGTACGACGATGCGTATGCTGATGGACCTGTTTGGGAACTTGCCCAGTGGTTTCCAACGCCCTGTGTGTACGATGATGTGTATGGTTGGAACACGTTGCCGTATATTGGCAGAGGTGAGTTTTATTCAAACTTTGGAGATTACACAGTCTCTATTACTGTGCCAAGCAACCATGTTGTGTTTGCTTCTGGTGCTTTGACTAACGCATCGTCAGTGCTTTCCCAAACAGAACAAGCGCGTTTAGAAACGGCATTGCATAGCGATGCTACGGTGACTATTCGTTCCCAAGATGAACGAGTGCATACAGCCGAAGGCGAACAAACTTGGCGCTTTACAGGTAAGCAGGTACGAACCTTTGCGTGGGCAACGAGTGCAAGTTTTATATGGGAAGCCGCAGGAGTTGAAGTGCCAACGCTTGGTAACAAGACAAAACGGGTCCTTTGCCAAGTAGGATATCCTAAGGAAGCGAGTGCTGTCTGGGATGAAGCCGTTGAATATCTACAGCACTCAGTGAAGTATTACAGCGAAACATTGTATCCCTACCCATGGCCACAAATGTCAATGACGCGCGGTAAGGAGGGTGGCATGGAATACCCGATGCTCGCGTTTTGCCGTGGTAGTTCGCATCAAAGTCTGTTCAATGTAACAGATCACGAGGTATCACATAACTGGTTTCCAATGATTGTGAACACGGATGAACGGAGACATGCTTGGATGGATGAAGGGTTTACCACGTTTGTGAATCATTATTCATTAGAAGATTTTTACGGTACGCGTGCGCATAAACCAGATGTTTCAAAATACATCGCCTCTAAGTTTATGCATGATTTGAAAGCGATAAATACACCGCCAGATTTGTTGAAGTCTCGTGGCCATTTAAGTTACCGCAAGCCAGGGTATGGGTTGCGTTTTTTGAGGGAAGAAATCATTGGCAAAGAACGTTTCGATGAAGCTTGGAAAGAATACATTCGCCTGTGGGCTTTTAAATCTCCACGCCCTGCAGATTTTTACAGGTCGATGGAAAATGCATCAGGTATGGACTTGCAATGGTTCTTTCGTGGGTTCTTTGAAGAGTCGTTGCAACTTGATCAAGCAATCGAGAAAGTTACACAGACAAAAGATGGAGTTGAAGTTACTTTTCGAAACCTAGGTGATTGGGTGTGTCCTGTTAATTTGACAATAACATGCACAGACGGTTCAGAGCATAACTATACATTGCCAGTAAGTGTTTGGGCATGGTCTTCAAGGCACATACAAACCTTCGACTTGCAATCACCTGCCGTGCATGTCGAGATCGATAGGAAAAAAGCATACCCAGACATCTTCCCTGCGAATAACACTTGGAAAACGGAGTTAGGTAATGGCAAAAAATAAGAAAAAGAAAAAAGGCAGTGGGTATAAACCACCTGCAGAATCTCCTCAGGACATTATTAACGCAATCGTGGGCGTTGCAGAAAAAATTGAAGCGACGGATGCCCCCGGACCACTCTGGGGTGAGTTGCATAAAACCTTTCTTAAGTCACAAGTTGATTCGGCAGTTGCAGCTAAAATTATTATGCATAAAGATATAGACGAGCTAAAGCAAGTTATTGCGCAACTGCTCGAAGGTTCTGAAGTTGAGCTTGCAATTACTGAAGAGATTGATGTTCCAGAGCTTGACCATGAAACGCAAATTGAAGCTATGCGTTGTTTTCGTAAACGTGTGAAGTTTATGGTGCTCGACCGAGAATCAAAACTCGGTGTTGGCCCTCTTACAGGTGGTAAAGACGCATCGGTCGATTCCATGATGGCCCCACACGATTACCCAATGGAAGTCTGGCTTGCACTTGCTAAAGACGGCCAACTTGTCAACGACGGTGGCGGCTTTTTCCACGTTCCAAAATAGTTCCATGTTTAATCTACCGCGGGTAGCTTTATTTTTGTCCATACGCCCAGATGGTTTAAAACACGAGGTAGCAACGTTCCATTGGCTGGATCGAGGTAGATATTAAGGTGTTGATCGGGCAGAAATGTGGAGGTAAGTGCAACTATTAGGGGTGTAATCAGAGGATGCACACCTTACTTTGTGAAAGTAGAAAAAAACCTTTTAAATAGTTTAATAATTGATATATCTACTATAATTTGGACCTTAACATGATTGTTGCCGCACTAGTTTCGCTAGCATTTATGGGTTTTGCCAGTCTCTTCAGTTCCTAAAATGAAATACGTTCTTGCTATTATTGGTTTAGGGGTTGCTTCTGCTCTTTGGAAGTTGATTCCACTTTGGACTGGAAGTAAAAGCAAAAAAGATTGGTGGCGTGGTGGCAGCGGATGCGGCGAGTCCGTTATTCTTTTTGCAGTTTTTGTAAGTGCATTTGGTTGCGAGCATAGTACTGAACTCACGCAATCCACGAGAAACATCATGGGAACGCCAATTTCAGTTACTGCACCAACGGGCATGCATGCAACAGTTTATGAAGTATTTCGTCAAGTAGATAAGGACATGAGCGAGTGGAAACCAGAATCGCCATTAACAATTGTCAATCAGAATGCAGGTGTTGCTGGTGTGCAAGTTCCTGCCGATTTATTTCAAACCCTAAAGAAGTCAATCGAGATTGCTGAATTAACTTCTGGTGCATTCGATCCAACATGGGCATCGCTTTGGGAATTGTGGAACTTTGATGGCAGCAACGTTGTTCCAACGAAAGCAAAAGTTGATGCACTGTTGCCGCAAGTTGATTGGAAGAAGGTCGAACTCGATGAACTAACGAATACGGTCTTTCTTCCAGAACCTTCTTCGATGCTTGGGCTAGGTGGTATTGCAAAAGGTGTCGCTCTCAATAAGGCAAGAGATGCACTCGTAGCACAAGAGCTGACGGATTTTATGATTGTTGCCGGCGGTCAAGTGCTCGTTCATGGATCAAAGAATGGTAAGCCGTGGAGAGTTGGACTTCGTGATCCTGAAAAAGAGCAAACAGCCTACTTTACTGCACTTGAATTAACAGATACAAGCGTTTCAACAAGCGGCAACTATGAAAAGTTCTTTATGAAAGATGGCATTCGCTACCACCACATAATTGACCCAAAAACTGGTTACCCCGCTCGAGGCGTTAAATCTGTCACTGTCATCTCGCAGGATGCAACCTTAGCAGACGCACTTTCCACTGCACTCTTTGTGATGGGAGTCAAAGAGGGCTTATCACTCGTTGAGAGGTTAAGCAATGCAGAGGCATTGTTCATCGATGAGAAGAATGCACTCCACCAAAGCAGTGGTTTTACTTTTTAGCGTTCTGTTTTAAATAGATGACTGAGTTTCTCATAGTACCATTGAAACATTGATATTTTATTCAACCAAACAAAAAGGTGACAGGAAAATGCCTGCCACCATAATATTGTGTGATATTTTTTAAAAGTGGTCCATACTGGGCTCGAACCAGTGACCTCTTGCGTGTCATGCAAGCGCGCTAGCCAACTGCGCCAATGGACCTGAGCAAAGTAGGATACCATGAAGTCATAGTGCTTGATAGTAATACATCACTAAATCTATCTGAACGCCCCATGCTTCGCTTATTCACGCTGTGCATACTCTACTTAGCGCAGGGAATCCCTTATGGCTTTGTATCAGTTACCTTCGCTTCATATCTTGCTGCACAAGGTAAACCAGTAGAAGCAATAGGTTCACTCATGGCTTGGTTTGTTTTACCTTGGACATTTAAATGGATATGGGGACCATTTATAGATAGGTTTGGCATTCCTGCTATGGGCAAGCGTAGGCCATGGATTTTATTTTCGCAACTAGGCATGACCGTAACTCTATTTTCAATGGCATGTATTCCAGACCCCAGCAATAATTTAGGTATGGTTGGAATGCTTGTATTTGTCCATAATATTTTTGGGTCTTTGCAGGATGTTTCGGTTGATGCTTTGGCTGTCGATCTTCTTAAAGAGAAGGAAAGAGGTAAAGCAAATGGCTTAATGTATGGCTCTAAATATTTAGGAATGGTAATTGGCGGTGCTTTTCTAAGTCGATTATTAGATGACGGGTTAACTTTAGTCTTCACTATTCAAGTTTTAGCGCTTGCCCTTATCATGTTATTCCCCCTTCTACTGAGGGAAAGACGTGGCGAAAAATTGCTACCCTGGACTAATGGTAAATCACAGCTTAATGACAGCGAACGTTTTGCAAGCAATACTTTTTACTTGTTTAAACTGCTTGGTCGTGCTTTTTCGTTAAGGGCAACAATATTAACGGCGATAGCAGGATTTACCATTTTTATTGGAGAAGCTATTCTTGGTCCAATTACAAAAGTTTTATTCATACAAAATCTAGGGTGGAAAAGAACCGAAGTAACTGATATTGAAGGTGGCTACGCGCTTATTTTAGGGCTTTCATGTTCAATACTCGGCGGTTTTTTGTCAGACAAATTTGGTCCAAAACGAATTGCTTCTATTGGGTCCATAGTTCTAGCTGCTATGTACGTAGTATTTGGATTGGCATCACCAGAGAGTGAAGCAAACCTGTTTCTATACGACTGGAATGACAAGACTTTTGTCATCATTTATATCTTAATAAGCACTGCTATGATTGCAATGATAAGCGCCTCTATGTTCTCTATGTGCATGACCGTCTCATGGCCAAAAGTTGCTGGGACTCAATTTACTGCATATATGGCGATATTAAATTTGTCCACTTCATTTGGAAATAAAATTTCAGGCTTTTTAGATATCTATATGACACTGCCTGCTATTTTTATTCTGGCTGCGGCTTTACAGATTATTGCCGTACTGTTTTTCCCGCTATTTGATATACATCAAACACGACGAGAACTTGGCGGAAACGATAGTAATAAAACTAATAAATAGTATTCCTATTATTTGTAAAAAATTCATGCTTTTTCAATGACAACCGCAGTGCCGTAGCAAAGAACTTCAGTTGCAGATTCCTGTAAATCGGAGGAGTCGTACCGAAATCCAACGATTGCATTGGCACCAAGTTTTTCAGCGTGTTCTAGCAGATGCTGGTATGCATCTTCTCGCGTTTGTTCACACATCTCTGTGTACGCTCCGATTTTGCCACCTACAATATTTTTTAATCCGCCGAGTATGCCTTGCATAATGGTTGGCGAACGTACAACGATGCCGCGTACGACGCCCTTATATTCTTTAATGGTGTGCCCTTCGAACTCAAATGTTGTTGTTACTGGTATTGACATACAAAAAGTATACTCTAAATTGGCTAATCCCCTGCTTAGTTTACAAAGTCGTATTTTTACAGCCTTTCGATAATTTTCCCTCTAGCCAAATCAAACAAATGCATACTTTTTATCTACCGCAGATAGATTTCTAGGGATTTTTTTGAGGGGTGGAAAGTTTACTCAGGAGACTTTGGTGAAATATTTAAGTGGCGGCATTTTACAGAGTTGTAAAATGTCAGAAACAGCTTCAGAACCAACGATAAAGATTTTTGTTTCAACCATGATTGCCCTTCGCAACAAGGCAACTATGCACGCGGCTAACTTAGTGTCCGCTTCATTGACGCCCGTTAAATTGAGCCAGATCGCTTCTGGACAAGTGTTAATTGTATCTATCGCTAGTTTCCAGAACTCGCGTACAGCATCAACTGTTCGAAGATCTCCACCCATCAAGATGACGATTCCATCCGCTTGGGTACTATTTAGACAATATGAAAAAGGGGATTCTGGATGGGCTCCGCCCAACGTAGAAAATGCAATCAAATCACGACCTCCAAGTGCGTTGTTTCGGTTTACAAGACAACCTTTAGGTCCGAGAATCCTTTCAAAGCACATAAAAAAGCGCCTAATATTCTAGGCGCTTCCTTCAATGTTTACTTTTTTTAGTTTTGCACAACAGGGAGTGGTGTTAAAGAAGATGGTTTATCAACCATTAGAGCCCTGCGCCAATCGTCCGTGTACATTCGGTCATTCATATTGTTTGTTACGGCAATTCCGGCTTTGTCTTCTGTATGAGATTCAGCTAAACCATCCATTTGTGGTGAAAGGTTGCGAAGAATATACTCAGTATGCATAGCAGGGGTTGTGTTGTCGTAGTGCATGCGAACAACTCGAGTTTCAGAATTTTCATATTGAGTTGCAGTTTTATTTTGACACCCAGCAAAAATGGAAGTCATTGCAGTGGCAGTTATAGTAGTAATAATACATTGTTTATTCATAGCGGTCATTGTTCCTACAATTGAGAGTTAAGTAGTAAGTATACCGAATGTTTCACCTGTTTAGGGAAAAAGAAACAACCCAATCCGCCCTCCTGCTATCCTAACACTCTATGGCAAAAGAAATGACAATCCGAGAATTTCAGGCGTTAATCCGTGCTCGTTACTTTGATACAGACGCAGAACGTGGTATTGCGAAGACCTTCCTTTGGCTTTCCGAGGAATTTGGTGAATTGGCGCACGCTTTGGGCAAATATGAACGCGGAGATGCTGATATGGCAAATTTACGCGAAGAATTTGCTGACGTGTTTGCGTGGATGACAACGCTTGCGAATGTTACAGATATTGATTTAACCGATGCAGTTCATGAAAAATACATTCAAGATGGTGGCCCTAAGGGTGCAAAATGAGCAGAATTGACACGATATTTTCATCAGGCCATAAGGCAATCATGCCCTTCATTGTTGCAGGTAGTCCAAACATTGCCGTCACCGAAGCGACAATCATTGCTCTTGACTCAGCAGGTGCCGACATTATTGAAATAGGGTTCCCGTTTAGTGACCCAATAGCTGATGGCCCGGTAATTGCAGCATCAATGCATTGCGCCCTTGAATCTGGTGTAACACCAGCGCACGCAATTGGCGTAGTCTCACGAATACGCGAACAAGTCCAGGCAGGTTTAATGGCAATGGTCAGCTACTCTATTGTGCGTAAAAGCGCTGGAACTGATTTTATTGATCGCCTCGCAGAAGCAGGGTTTGATGGCGTTATTATTCCTGATATTGACACCCCTGAGGCAGAAATACTATCGGGCTATTGCGCAAACATTGATTTTGCATTCTCCATGCTCGTCGCTCCCACGACTCCACTTCCCCGTATTAAAAAACTTGCTTCGCTTTCTTCAGGATTTCTCTATGTGTTAGCTCGAACTGGCCTTACAGGAGAGCAGTCAGAAACGCCTGATGTCTCAGCTAGAATAGCTGAGATTCGTTCGGTGACGAGTCTTCCCCTTGCAGTTGGTTTTGGCATTTCAACAGCCGAGCATGTAGCTGTCGTTCACCAATCAGCAGATGCAGCAATCGTCGGATCAGCCCTTGTTCGGCGAATGGAAGCTTCGGACGACCCAGCGCTTGCAGCGGGTAACTTTGTCAAGGAAATTACTCCTTAAGACCTTGCTTGAAACACAACTTCATTAGATACTATTCGTAACTTGGCAGGAGGCCCTATTGATGGAAGATGTAACGATGTCGAACGCAATGGATATGCAAAACTACGATTATTGTGACTCATACGGTTGCCGTACTTTTACTGGTGATGTGATGCTTCGGTACTTACAACCTGATGTGCACTCATCTCTACTTGAAACTATTTCGAACAACAAACCCCTCGACCCAGCAATTGCAAATAGCGTTGCAGATTCGATGAAGGAATGGGCAATTGATAATGGGTGTACGCATTTCACTCACTGGTTCCAACCCCTCACTGGTGCGACTGCAGAGAAACACGACAGTTTTCTTGAGCCAGTCGACAACGGTGCAATTGCAGTTTTTTCAGGAGACATGCTTATCCGCGGTGAACCTGATGCATCAAGTTTTCCTTCAGGCGGTATCCGTGATACTTGGGAAGCGCGTGGATACACAGCATGGGATGCTACAAGCCCTGCATTTATTATGCCAAATGAAGAAGGTGGGACTCTCTGTATTCCAACGGCATTTGTTTCATGGACAGGTGAAGCCCTCGATAAAAAAACGCCCCTTCTTCGTTCAATTGATGTTGTTAATGAGCAAGCCATGCGTATTCTTCGACTGTTTGGCTCAGACACTGGTGTAAACCGCGTTATCACAACGCTTGGTCTTGAGCAAGAATACTTCTTAGTAGACGAGGCATTCGTTGCAAACCGTCCAGACTTGCTTCTTTGCGGAAGGACGTTGCTTGGTGCAACGCCACCAAAAGGGCATCAACTCGACGACCACTACTTCGGGAAAATACCAGAACGCGTGCTTGCGTTTATGGACGATGCTGAACAACAGCTGTATGAACTCGGCATTCCTGTAAAAACTCGTCATAACGAAGTGGCGCCCGGTCAATATGAGATTGCGCCCTCGTATGAAAACGCAAACGTTGCTTCTGATCACCAAATGCTTTTGATGGAAGTCATGAAAGCAACAGCTAAAGCACATGGTTTTCGCTGTTTGTTACACGAAAAACCGTTTGCAGGTGTGAACGGTTCAGGTAAACACAACAACTGGTCAGTCGCTACAGATACAGGCAAAAACTTGCTAAGTCCAGGAAAATCACCACAAGACAATCCGCAATTTTTAACATTCTTATGCGCAGTTATTCGAGCAGTTGATATGCACGCTGATTTACTTCGTGCATCTGTTGCATCTGCTGCGAATGACCATCGACTTGGTGCTAATGAAGCACCCCCTGCGATTATCTCGATTTTCCTCGGTGAAATGCTCAGTGACGTTCTTGATCAAATTGAATCGGATGAATCTCGCTCTGCAATTTCAGGCGGAAAGCTTGACCTTGGCCCTGAAGCCATGGTCGATATCGATTTGGATTCAGGCGACCGTAACCGTACAAGTCCATTCGCCTTTACTGGAAACAAATTCGAATTCCGAGCAGTTGGTTCAACTTCAACAATCGCGTGGCCAAACACTATTCTAAATACGATCATTGCTGAATCACTGGATTACATTGCAACAAATTTAGAATCAACGCTTGCTGGTAGCACTTCAGTAGAGCAACGAGATACAGCGGTTCGCGCGCTCTTGAAGGACATTCTTAGGGAGCACCGAAAAGTCGTATTTGATGGTGACAATTACGCACAAGCATGGCATGACGAAGCTGACCGACGCGGATTACCTAATCTTACAACCGCGCCAGATGCCTTTCCCGCACTGGTTACTCAGAAAGCGTTGCAACTGTTTGAACATTACAGCGTACTTTCAAATCGTGAGCTACGTGCACGTGAAGAAGTTCTGATCGAGACCTACATAACTAAGGTCACCATCGAGGCAAGAACATTGCAACAAATGCTTTCTAATCAAGTGCTACCCTCAGGACTTCGCTATCAAGGTGAACTCGCAGAGATTGTTGCTTCTTCGCAGGCGGTATCCATTGATTGCAGTCGTACATCAGGCCGACTCAGTGATATGGGTCTGCTCACAGAGACTTTACAAGCGTCCATGGAAGCCATTGCATCTGCAGTTGATAAATCGTTTGATTTACCGCTTCAACACGCAGAATTTATCCGTGACACGTTGTTGCCTGAAATGGCTTCAGCTCGAATAATCTCAGATACATTGGAAACAATAGTTCCAGAAGATATTTGGCCATTGCCTACATACACAGAGATGTTATTTATCAGATAAATAGCCGAACAGTACGTTTTCCGCTATGATATGGGGCTCGAAAGAAGGTTATCAATTATGACTACAGCAACTCCACACCCATACGACATTACAGTTGAAAGCGCTGGGCCAGCGCGTAAACGTGTGAATATCACTGTTCCAACAGAAGCAGTCGCTTCTAAGTTGCAAGATTCTATGGGCATGCTTCGCACCCAAACAGCGATTCCTGGGTTTCGTAAAGGTAAAGTTCCAGCGCACATAATCGAAAAACGATTTGGCGAGTCACTGCGCACTGAAGCACGAAATGAGATAGTTTCAGATGCTTGGAAGAATGCGATTGAAGAATTTGAATTACGTCCTCTTGGTGAACCAGAGCCAGTAGGCGATCCTGAAGAAGTAGTGCTTGAAGAAGGCAAACCACTTTCATTCGCTCTTGAAGTTGAAGTAATGCCTGAATTCGAACTTCCTGCGTTTGATGATATTAAGCTAACTCGACCAATGGTAGAAGTGAATGACGAGCATATCGATGAAGAGATCGAACGGCAAAAAATTCGTAACGGCACACTTCAAGAGGTTGAAGGCAAAGCGGCTGAAGGCGATTTTGTCATCGGTCCTGCTGTTGTTCATCTAAACAGTAAAGAAGAACCATTTTATACAACTGAACAAACACGGCTCACCGTTCCAGCGAAAGACGCAGGTGGTGAAATCCTTGGTCTCTTTATTGACGATCTTGGAAAAATCTTAACAGGTGCTGGTGTTGGTGATGAAATCGTCATTAACACAGACGGTCCTGAAGAGCACGAACTTGAAGAAGTTCGTGGTGCGAAGGTCGAAGTAACGTTCAACGTTATCCAAGCGGTGAAAATCAATCCCATTGAGGATGACGAATTAGTAGCTTTGTTCGGCCTTGAAAATGCTGATATGCTCAAAGAACAAGTGAAACTTGCACTTGAACAAAGACGTGACCAAGATCAAGCAGCAGTTCTACGACAGCAAGCGACTGCTGAAATTGCAAACCGTGTTGAAATGGAACTCCCAGAGAAAACATCCGCGATGCAAGCTGATCGTGACTTGCAGCGACTTCGTACGCAACTCCAGTCTTCTGGCAAAATGTCCATGGAAGAAGTTGAAGCAGAGGTTGCGAAGGTTCGTGCTGGCTCCGCTGATGAGTCGCAAAAACGTCTAAAATCTTTCTTCATACTGACAAAATTAGCGGAGCACTTCCACGTGACTGTTAATGAGATGGAAGTAAACGCACGTATTTCAGAACTTGCTATGCAAAACGGTAAGCGTCCTGAAGAAATGCGAAATACATTAGCAAAACAAGGTCAATTACAACAAATCCAAGCAGTTGTTCGTGAAGAGAAAGCAGCAGACCAACTCGTTGCTGCTTGCACAATCACAGAAATGCCAGTCAAAGAATGGCAAGCAAAACAAGATGGTGGTGCTGTAAAGAAAACGACTAAGAAGAAGACAACTAAAAAGAAAACTGCAAAGAAAACAGCGACTAAGAAAAAGACTACGAAGAAAACCACTAAAAAATCTTCGAGTAAATCGTAATGTTTCTCGCGGTGGGATTCACGGATATTCTCCCTGCTATTATTCTGTTGCTTGCTTTCACGATTGTTGGTGGAGTAGTTATTTTTGGTTTGCGTAGAAAGTTAAAACAGCCTCCTTCAACCACAATTGCTTTTACACTTGGTGATTTGAAAAGATTACGAGATGAGGGGTCAATTTCACAGCAAGAATACGAGCGCGCTAAAGATTCTATCATCACGAGTGTTAAAAAAACAACGACCGATATCTCAAAATAACCACTCTAAACTGCATAAAAAGGAAAAAGGTTTCTAAAACATGTGGTCAATACTGGATTATTGTGCCACAATAGTTGAGATTAGAGAGAAGCAGAAAATTTTGAAAATCAAGAGAAACGCAGAGAATGACAGACAAAAACGATACCAATAATCCTCCTATACAACCACCAAGTGATGGCGCACCACTTGAAGGCGAGTTTTCCCCAAAACAAGGTGGGTCTGGTTCTGGCGGTTCAGGTTCCGGCGGCGATGATGGCTTCCAAGGTAGGCGCGTTACAACGTGTTCTTTTTGTGGAAAGACTTCTCGCGAAGTTGGGCCAATGGTCGAGGGCCCGAATGAAATTTACGTTTGTTCTAACTGCACCGATCTCTGCCAGAACATCTTTAAACAAGAACGAAAACGTATCAGTAATACAGATTCCGTTTTTAAATCAATCCTTACTCCAAGGCAAGTAAACGAATACCTTGACCAGTACATTATTGGGCAAGATAGAGCGAAGCGGTCACTTTCTGTTGCTGTGCATAATCACTACAAAAGACTGTCTCAAATCGATAATGCTGACCGAGAAGTCGAGTTGGATAAATCAAACGTACTGTTGCTTGGACCTACCGGAACAGGTAAAACCTTACTTGCCAAAACTCTTTCACGAATTTTAAATGTCCCTTTTGCAATTGCAGACGCGACAACATTGACTGAAGCGGGCTATGTTGGCGAAGACGTTGAGAATCTATTGCTCAAGCTTTTGCAAGCGGCTGATTTTGATCTTGACGCAGCACAGCATGGCATTATTTACATTGATGAAATCGATAAAATCGGACGCACAACACAGAATGTCTCGATAACTCGCGACGTTTCAGGAGAAGGTGTACAGCAATCATTGCTGAAAATGCTTGAAGGTGTCGTGGCAAATGTTCCGCCTCAAGGCGGGCGAAAACACCCTGAACAACAATACATTCAAATGGATACCTCAAACATCTTGTTCATCTGTGGAGGTTCTTTTGACGGTATCTGCGACATTATCGCTAAGCGAGTGGGTAAAGCGAGAATTGGTTTTGGCGGATCTGCTGGAGAAGACAAATCTGATCAAGAACGACAATCTGATTTGTACGCTCAAGCGACAACAGACGACATTTTGCATTTTGGCTTGATTCCTGAATTGCTCGGGCGATTACCTATCACAACCCCACTTTTGCCTTTGACTGAAGACGCCATGGTTCGTATTCTTACCGAGCCACGAAATGCAATTGTTCGACAGTACCAACACCTGTTTTCGCTTGAAGCAGCGAAGCTTGAATTCACAGATGCAGCATTGCATTTGATTGCCAAGCGAGCTATGGAGCGAGGAACAGGTGCTCGTGCACTTCGTGCAGTCATTGATAATTTTATGATTGACGTTATGTACGACTTGCCTGACCGTGACAACCAGGACGCTGTGTACCGCATAGACGCTTCTGACATTGAAAACGGCCTTGACCTTGATACCATGCAGCAACCCCCAGTGCAGGCAAAAGAATCTGCCTGACTCAGCGGTAGGTACCCATAAAGCACCTTTGGTACATGGAATTAGGTTAAAGAGTGATTTTTGAAGTAGAAACGCATGCTTTTAGTGGGCGAGGTGACGAAAAACATGGTATAATCATNAATTCGCCCAATCGGGCAATNTAGGAGAATTNCTATGCCACGTGTTTGTTTTTTTACAGGTCGTCGAACAAAGGTCGGAAGAAAAATCCGCTACCGAGGTATGCCCAAGTACCAAGGCGGTATTGGTCTGAAAATTACTGCAAATGCGAAGCGTAAGTTCAAACCAAACCTACACAACGTTCGTGCTATTGTTGATGGAAAACCAGTCCGCATTAAGGTTTCTACCAAAGCAATCAAGCAAGGGCTTGTAGTTAAACCATTGAAACGAAAGTTTGGATACACTCGCCAGCAAAAACTTCAAGCAGCTGAATAACCAACTTTTTCCCTGTTATTTCGCCCTTACTCGTCGACTGAGTACAAAATATGAATAAAATCCACTTTTTTCAGTGGTAACGTCCGAAAAAATAACGCATTTACTTGACAGCAGGCACTTCCTGCGTATTCTAGATGTGTAAAGATACGCCAAGGTCACCCCCTACCGGAACATCGCAGCTTTTTAAGCAATGCAGTCCAAACTCTTCACCGTGACAAGCGCTAGATAACTTAATACAAGGGTTTGCGTGCACTTTTGCGTCGTGTATGGAATGTTTTCGCAAAAGAAGGAACTGAGAGTATCGTAAGGATTGGAACACCTTTAACAACATGTCAAATGTAATGATGGATGACAAAGAACGAGTACGCGAGGCAGTTGACCTTGTCGAACTCATCTCTGATTACATTCCTGTTCAAGCCAAAGGGCAAGAATGGGTCTGCGTTTGTCCATTCCACGATGATCATAAACCATCCATGTGCATCGTCACGCATCGCGAGAGAGCGTTTTATAAATGTTTTTCATGTGATGAATCTGGCGATTGTTTTTCGTTCTTGCAAAAATTTCTCAACATTGGTTTCGTGGATGCATTAAAAATGCTTGCTGAACGAACCGGAATTGAATTGACGAACCGAACGCCGCAAGACAAAGACGCGCAATCAAAACGCGATAAATTACGCAAAGCAGTTAGTTGGTCAATGGAGCAATACAAAGGTGCCCTTTCGAACGATGAAGCGGTCTGTTCTACTCTTGCTGAGCGTGGGATTAACAAAGAATCTATTGAAACATTCTCTATTGGTTTTGCGCCCGAGGCTTGGACTTTTCTTGCAGATAAGTTGTGGAATGCGTCAGACCGAATTGAAACAGCTTCAGACGCGGGTTTACTTAAAAAGAAGGCTGGCACGAACCGAGTCTACGATGCTTTCAGGAATCGAATTATATTTCCTATACACGATGACACTGGCAACCCAATCGCTTTTGGTGGCCGGCGTATCAACGAAGAGGACGAGCCAAAATATATAAACAGCCCAGAGACTGAAATTTTCCACAAATCTAAAACCTTGTATGGTTTCGACTTAGCTCGGCGTGCAATGCAAACGGAAAATAAAGTTATTGTTGTCGAAGGCTACACTGACGTTATTGCATGCCACCAAGTTGGTGTGAAAAATGTCGTAGCTACTCTTGGCACCTCGCTCACTCCGCAACACGCCCAAAAACTTTCCCGAATGTGCGAAGAAGTCATCCTTGTTTTCGATGGTGATGAAGCCGGCCAACGCGCAGCTGATAGAGCAGTAGAAATATTCTTTGCGAAGGAAATCGACGTCTCGATTTGCGTGCTTCCAGAAGGGAAAGACCCTGCAGATGTTGCGACAGACGCGGAATCCTTGCGTGAGCATTTTGCTGCTGCAGTTGATGCAATTGCGTATAAATTTACTAGGATAGAAGCCAAACTTAAAAATACTGACACTATTTCTGGTCGAACAAAAATGGTCGCTACATTCCTTGATGAATTGATTCGCCTTGGAATTGCAAAACTTCCAGGCATTAAAAAACCACTTGTGCATGAGCGCATTGCTCGTTTGTTGAAAATTCCAATGGAGCAAGTGCAGTCGCATTTACAAGCACGCGCTCAATCGTCTCCGCCCCGCCGAGTACACAAAGTGGAAACGCCAGAAAATGCCTACAAAGAGGAAATGCCTCTTTTGCAAGAGGAAGAGCGCGACGATTTGCCCGTTGTTCCAGTTCCTAGGAACAGGAAACTGGCTGAATGCGAATTCTTATCTGTCTTACTTTACGGTCCAACGCAGGCATCGGCCATACTTCGGGAATCAGACG
>NZFX01000050.1 GCA_002689385.1 Phycisphaerae bacterium | reverse complement strand
CGATATCAACATCACTAACCTGTGAGAGAAAAGGCATAAGCGAAAGTAACAGACAGGCAAAAACCCCAAGCGTAACTATTCGGCGCATATCAATGCGTACTATATCACCCTCATGAAATCAACGCCCCTATGGGGCGTTATCAGATGAAGGGTGGACGGCTGATAATTGCACGCACTTTTTTGCGAGGTGATGCAACAATCATCACCTCATCACCAGGTTGTACACCAGAAATGTATCCCATTCCAATTCCTGTTCGATCCAATGAGGGAGCAGGAGCACCACTAGTCAATGTTCCAAGATAATTACCATCAAGGTCCTCAACATCTTTGCCGCCCCGTGGAAGCGGCCCACGTTCCAGTTGCTTGACTCCCCAAAGTCTTGCATCTTTTTCATCATGAGATACTACTCTCTTTCGACCGATAAAATCATGATCGACATCCAAACCAAATGGCACGTTTGTCTCCCAGGAATCCCGATGAAGGAATTTATTTTCGTCAAGGCTCGGAGAGGCAAAATCAACGCCAGATAACAAGAACCCTTTCTCAAGACGCAATGTATCTCTAGCACCTAATCCAATTGGGATTGCACCCGCTTCTATTAATGCTCGCCAAAGGGTTGCTGCGTCATTATTTGGAACAAATATCTCATATCCCGACTCTCCTGTATATCCTGTACCTTGAATCCATCCATTAACCCCCAACTGGTTTTCATCAATTCTAGCCCATTTGAATCTGCCCACATGATTTGAACTACCTAAAACCGATTCACAAATTTGCTTTGCATTTGGACCCTGAAGCGCAAGAATACTCGTATCAGGAGAAATGTCCTCTAACACAATTGAACCATCATCTGGAATCAGTGAATTGAACCAATCCCACATCACTGGAATCATGCTAGCATTTGGCACACCGAGTATTTCATCTTCCGATACTACTGCGAATATCATATCATCAATCAAAAAACCGTCATGGTCTAGGAAATGGGTGTAAGCACATCTACCTGGTGAAATAGATGTACATTTTTGAGTTGAAATCGATTCTAACCAATTTCGTACACCGTTACCAGTAAAGCGAAACGAACCCATGTGTGAAACATCAAAAATTCCGGCACTATTTCGGCAAGCAAGATGTTCTTCAGAGATATTGGAATACCAAATAGGCAATTCAAAGCCATGGAAATCAACGATATTTGCATCCAAAGAAACATGTTCGTCATAAAGAGCTGTGCGGACAGGTTCCCCTTCACTCATGAAACTGTGGTGGCATAGTCGGCATTAAATCATCACTGATAGAATATCATCATCTATTTTCGAGAATTGCGCATTATTGACCAATTTTTCCTTGCTAATCCTTCAATAGCTACTCCGGTTAAACCACCCCAAATCCAGGGATAGTCGATTTGCATGAAAAATAGAACAGCCATAATAATTGATGCTACAATCCAATGATGTAACCAGAACATGTTGTTCCTAACATGAAATTTGATATTTTCAGTAAACCATCTCGTGATTGCAAAACAGCAAATCAATGCTAGTGAATATTGAGCGAATTCCATGATTCGAGGTAGGGTTTGCGGATTATAACCCTTTCAATATTCAACCGGTATAGTGTCCAACATACGCCACAAAAACCAACTTGCAGCAGTACGGCATGGTGCCCATCTCGCTGAAATCTTCAGTACATCTTCCTTAGTAACGACTTCTGGAACCAATAATTACACTGCCTTGATCAGACCTAAGTCTCACTACTGAATATATCCGGCCTCAATAATCGGAAGGAATACCACGAACGATTTCATCACCTATTCTGACGACTTCCAATACGAATTGTTCTAACGATTCTCTAGTTACTGCTGGGTTAGCGATTACTGGCCTCAGAATTACATCATCATGTATGTTTGATTTTGAAACCATGTAATTACCTGATTTCACTAAACGCTCTCTGATTTGGCTATTGAGATCATTGTGATTAATATCTTCAATCGTATAGCGGAAGCATACATTTGACCAAACTCTAGACGACATCATTTGCAATTTACTATTCGATTCAATTAGTGTTTGAAGGTAATCTGCTAATTCAACATAGTGCTCTATCATTCTGGCCCATCCAGCATCACCCTTCTCTCTCCAAGAGAGGAATAATTTCAATGCATCATTACGTCGTCCACACTGCAGACTTATTCTTCCCAAATCAACATCTTCAGTTTCTCCATGAAACAAATAATGTGCAACATCTCCATGAGAGCAAATTGTTCGGAGTATTTCAGGACGTTTTATCAAAAATGTGGAACAGATTAGTGGAACTCCCATCATCTTATGGGCATCCCAGCAAACTGAATCTGCTAATTCAACACCGTCCATCAGGCTGCGATATTTGCTACTAAACATGCAGGAACCCCCCCATGCAGCATCTACATGAAACCAAATATCATTTGTCGAACAAATTTCAGCAATTTCTTTTAGTGGATCAAATGAACCTCTAACTGTAGTTCCAGCAGTTGCAACAACACAAAATGGAATCTGTCCATTATTCTTTGAGCGATTAATTTCCTCGCTCAATTTGTCACTTCGCATTCTTCCATCTTTGTCACATGTCACTTTTATGACATTTTCAAAACCTATTCCTAGTACATTTGCTGCCATCAAAACTGAATAATGAGATTCTGCAGATACATAACAGACATGTTTAGCCCCATCAAACCCTCTTTGTTGACCTAGTGGGTCAGCCTGATATCTGGCACACATCATACCAATCATATTACCGTTCGAGCCTCCAGTAGTAAGAGTTCCATTCCCTTCGCTGAAACCTACCATTTCGCACATACGCTTAATGAGAGCCTGCTCAGTTAGTGTTCCAAATGGAGATAATTCATATGTGTACATTGAATTATTAGATAAATTAGCAATAATTTCTCCTGCAAATGCAGCTATATTCAGGCCACCCCATAAAGGATTCATGAATCCGGGATGATTGGTTCTAACACTATAGCGGAGATATTGATCGATATCTGAAATAACATTTTCAAGTCCTAAACCCTCTAACGGTAAACTTAGATCTGCAGTTCTACGGAGACTAGATTGAGGTATGAAATCAACGACCTTATCTGATCCATCTAGATGTGAACGTACTCTCGAAAGGACTAGTTTCAAGAATTCATCAGTTTCCATCATTCCGCCTCTTTTTGACTCTCATAGAAGGCGGGTTTAGAACCCTGCGATTACTGGAGCCAACATGCCTCTCGAGGAAAAATATGGAGATAAGCCACTGAGTTTACTGATTGTGGGTCACAATCCAAGTAAACATTCATGGGAATCAGGNCANTATTTTTCACAACCCACNAACAGTTTCTGGAGATTGATCAAAGAGGCGNGACTATGTAGCATCGATATTGGTCTAAATGACGATTANATGGTGAAAAATTTAGGNATAGGGTTCACNGATGTNATCAGAGTAGTAAATAGTGATTCTANTGTATTTNTNAAGAGTGATTATNCNGAGNAGTCTACCTTTTTTTACAAACGCATAAAAGATAATGCAATNCGGGTAGGAGGNGCTCCAGAACGTATTGCATTCATTGGNAAAAAGCAATATTCCATGCTTTTCGATCCACCACTTTCAAGGGTAGAATTAGGGTTGCAAGAAATAAAACCTGNGAATTTCCCTTTCGAATGTGAAATATGGGTCCTGTCAACTCCTTCTGGCCGTTCNCCNATGAAATGGGNNCAACGTCTGAANCCNTACAAAGANCTATCACTNTCTATGCAAAGTGCATTTTAACCTAGNAATATTGAATAACTNCGGCCAGTACGAGAGAATATGCTAGGTAGCGACGGCGCATCATGGTTGGAAAGATTNCATATGCANTTAGCAAGGGATTTACGAGCNGCNGGTTGGTCNCAAGCTGAGATTGCTGATATTTTAGGNTCCACTCAGTCCACTATCTCNCGTATGGCTCATCGCGACTTACCTAGCATGGCAGGGACATCTGATGAATCNACCATTGACGGATGGGCGCATGAGATATCTATGGCATTGAGGCAATTAGGGCCCAAGTCTAAACCCAGTAGAACTCGTTTCGTAATGGAGATTGCATTTGCACCAGGGCAAGTACTACGATTTGACAAATCATTAACCGGCACGGATTTAGATTCAGACCAAGAACAAACTGCATTGCTAAAGAGATTAGAATGGGCTGTCTCACGAATCGATGTCAATAAATTGAAACTTCAAATGCCGGCTGTAGGAATGAATATTGCTTGCTGCCTAGAAAACTCACGATCAACCGCTGAAGTTGCAGCATTCCCTGGAAAAGTGACTATCGTCGGAAATAAATTACGTCACCATGAAACACCATCATTTGGCGCATCTAATCATCTGGCTAATATGTTGCTAGATGCCAGAACACATGACAGCACTAAGACTGCTATTTTGAATATTCATCCAGGTGATGACAAAGATGCAATTGAATTAATGTGTGAAGATTTAGACTTGAATCTAACATTCGCACCGAAAGGTGAGTTATTACCTCATCAAGGAATCGACATTATCCTAGATGAAGGAGCATTTGGTTGGGAACCTGCATTGTATATTTTAGCGCACAACCCCTTAGAACTGGTTGATAGAATGCATAGAATTGTTACAACCTTGAATTGAGGCTTTGCTATGAAGAAAATTACGTTGATAGTAACTTTGTTGGTTGTAAATTTGGCTATATCTGGATGTTTGAGCCCCAAGATAGATGAAACCTCAGCTGAAGAACCCAGCGATTATGAATGGGAAGATGATGGGGAATTAGTCATTCTAACATACGATGTATATGGATTGACTGATGAAATGTTGAGTCAATTTGAAACTGATTATGGGTATGAAATAACATTGCTAAAACTTGATGATGCAGGTTCAATATTAGACCATCTATTACAGCATAAAGGACTACAAGTAGCTGATTTAGCCATTGGATTAGACAATACTTACCTACAAACAGCTTTAGACAATAATGTATTATGGGAACATTTTGCTCAATTTGAAAATATCTCTGAATCGGTTTTAGAGCCCTATGATGGGCCATTTGCTGCCCCATTTGATCACGGATATATTTGCTTAAACTACGATACGGAAATAGTAGATGGTGAAAATTACACAGTTCCTGAAAGCCTTTGGGATTTAACTGAAGAAGAATGGAATGGTAAAGTTGCAATTCCATCACCTGAAACAAGTAGTCCAGGACGAGCATTTATGACTGCAACTACTGATTATTTTTCTAACGATGAAGATAACCAAACTGAATGGACTGACTGGTGGTCAGCAATGTCTAGTAATGACGTCATAATTACGACAGGATGGTCAGAGGCTTACGAAACTCGTTATACTGGAGGGTATGGTGAATGGACTGAAGGTTATGTTGGCGATGCACATGTAGTGCTATCTTATTGCCATTCACCAGGAGTTGAGTCATGGTATAACGGAAATTGGACTAAATCTGCACCTCTAGACATTCCGGGTTCATCGTTTCACCAAGTAGAATATGCAGCTGCGATTGAAGGCGGTAATTTAGATGCTGCATCAGCTTTTATCGAATACCTACTATCCCCTGAAGTAAACTCCAAGATGCCAGTCGAAAATTCGATGTATTCTGTGCTAGAGGGTTCAGAATTACCCGAAGAAAATGGGTATAAATTTCATTCGATAGTCCCTCAAGACCCAGCAATGGTCAGTTCAAATGCAATATCCGACAATATGGAAACTTGGCTGGAACAATGGAATTCTGCAATGGTTGCTGGATAAAATGAGGATCAAATTTAGTAATGTTTGTGCATTATCCGCATATTCATTACTCGTAATTCTACCATTATGGCTGGCACTTGACCGTTTGATATGGGTTGCAGGTTTTGACCCCCAATCTTGGATTTCATCACTTGAAAATAATTTTATTAGTCAAGGAGTAATTGAATTCACATTTTATCAGGCCTTGCTTTCAACAATAGTTACAATGGCTATTGGACTACCAATCGCATGGCAATTAGGCAGATACAAATGGCCGCTACAATCATTCACAAAGGCCATTTTGACAATGCCATTCGTTATGCCATCAATAGTTGCTGCAATGGGGTTCTTGTATATTGTAGGAAAGGCAGGATTGAATATTAGAGTCGATGAAACAACTTGGTTTNCGACANTAATTATCGCNCATGCNTGGTTNAACATGGCATTGATAATTCGATTTTGTGAGCCTGTTCTTTCCACACTNGANCCNAAACTGGAAGAACAGATGCGNCTGCTACCATCAGGCTCCACNAAATTTGGNAGGTTGCGTAACCTCTGGTTACCCCTGTTAACTCCATCAATAGCGGCGGCTGCATGTATGACTTTCGTGTTTTCATTTACATCATTTGCATTAGTAAGATGGATAACATTAGGAGATAATACTCTCGAAAGTGTGATGGCAGGAGTTGGTTCATCTGCAGGAATTGAAGGGTATATGATTTCGCGTAATGAAATCGTATTGGGATCATCGATGATTCAATTTACAATACTACTCATTTCTTTATTCCTAATGTCATGGTTACAACAAAAACGACAAAACCTGCTGCCACAATCATCAGAGGCGATAAGCAAGAAAAAGAATCTGAGAGGATGGGTAATTATTGGACCAGGTTTGTTATTTTCATTAGCACCTCTAATTGCAGTGTTCTTAGCATCATTCCGTATTCGAAGTACTGATTCTTCGGGAACTGAATATTCGTGGGATACTTCTGGCTGGGAATTTGCATTTACTAGTAGTAATTCTATGTCATCTGCTTGGGAAGCGCTATTCAATTCCCTAGGTTACGCCGCAATCACGCTAATTATTGCTGTACCACTAGGATGGATCCTTGCACAAACTATACTCGATGTAGAAAAGAGTAAACCAAGGTTAGCAAGAGCTTTGGATATACTAACTATGCTGCCGTTCGCAATATCCAGTGTCATGATTGGATTAGGTGTGATGTTAGGAATGATACGTATAGATGCAGAGTTTTTCTATTCATTTTGGCCAACCCCTGCACTTGCACATATCATGATTACGACACCATTTGTTGTTAGGATTATACTACCTGCCTTACGTTCTATTCAACCCGCTTACGACGAATGTGCTCAAACACTTGGAATTACAAAATGGCGAAGATTTTTTCAGATTAAATTACCATTACTAAGGGGATCAATACTTGTTGCTACTATTTTCACACTAGCAATGTCATTAGGAGAATTTGGTGCATCTTGGGTAGTTACTCGGAATTCGGATTGGACCACTCTGCCAATAATGATCGATTCTTTAAGGGCGATTCCTTACAAGAATTCTCTAACCGCTCCTGCTGCATGTGCTGTATCATCGGTACTGATGGGAATTACCCTGATTTTGTTCACTTGGGCTGAGAGGTTTCGCCCTGCAAGAGATGGAGGTATGTTTTGATGTTAAGGTGTAAAGAACTCACAAAATCATTCGACAAAGAATTGTTTTCAAAATTTAATTTGGAACTGGAACCTGGAGAAATTATCGCTATAACAGGACCTAGTGGTTGTGGAAAAACAACACTACTACGATGTATTTGTGGGCTAGAGTCTTTAGATTCAGGCGAATTATACTTGGAAGGTGATGACATAAGTAAAATGAATGCTGAAGAGAGAGGAATAGGAATGATATTTCAAACAGCTGTGCTTTATCCTCACCTTAATGTCGAAGGAAATCTTCGGCTAGGGGATAAGCGTGGAGATATCAGAAAAGCATTGATTGAAGTGGGAATGGAAGGATTTGAGAAGCGTCGAATTGAATCACTATCCGGCGGAGAAGGGCAAAGGATTTCGCTTGCCAGAGCATTATTGGCCAAACCTAAAGTGTTGTTACTTGATGAACCATTTAGCTCCCTTGATGAAGATTTATCAGAACGATTGGTATCAGATGTAAGGTCAATACTCAAACAACGGAAATGTCCTGCTATATTGGTAACTCATAACAAAAAGATCGCTGGGAATTTTGCTGATTCTGTAATTTCATTGTGAAATAGCCGTTACCATCATATGGAAGTGCGCCCCTAGTAGTATTAGGGACGTCATATGACTGGAACTCCGCTTGATATCATGACTGGTATTAGAGGCGTGCAATTATTGATCAAAGGATACAATGGTTATTCAAAAGGATCCCGTATAGAAAATGACAAACTGGTGCGCAATGAAATCGCTCGTGCTACAGCTAGAGTTAGAAGTCACATGCAAACTGTATTCGACACACAGTTCCGAGAAGGCAATCTTAATCTTGCAAGACCTGCAAAAAGATGCATCGAAGAATGTAATTACCTAATCGAAGATGTAAATAAAGCATCTTCAGGGATGGAACATGCATTCCTATCTGGCCAAAGGTCTCCATCAAATAAAGACTTGAAAAAATTGATTAAA